>DATGYJ010000306.1:0-17636 GCA_035298105.1 Anaerolineales bacterium
ATTCACCAACCCATCCGGCAAAATCGCGCGCGGATACGATCCTTCTTTCACCTGCTGCGGCGTACCGGACTTTCCGGCTGGCGGCGGCAGAATCAACATGTCTTTGGTGTAAATCAAGTCGCGCCGATGACCTGCCGACAATTCGTACACATCCGTCAGCACGATCGCATCCGTGGGGCAGGCATCTTCGCAGTACCCGCAGAAGATGCAGCGGAGCATATTGATTTCATAAGTGGAAGCGTATCTCTCTCCGGGGGAGAAGCGTCTTTCATCGGTATTCTCGCTAGCTTCCACAAAGATCGCGTCTGCCGGACAAGCTGCTGCGCACAGTGAACATCCGATACATTTCTCGAGACCATTCTCATAGCGCTTCAACACATGACGCCCACGGAAACGCGGGCGAACCTCCCGCTTCTGCTCGGGATATTGGTACGTCACAGGGCGCTCGAACATCATCTTAAGGGTGGTACCCAAACCGCGCACCAGTTCAACAACCGGATCAAGCACGCTCATATAGTTTTCTCCTCAACTCACGATAAATCATCACAACGGTAAACAGACCTACCACTATCGAAGTGATCGGAATCGTCCAGATCAACATCGGGTTATGCAATTCCTGGGCCAACAATACTCCAGCTGCGGTAATAAAGGCAATCGCCAGGGACAAGGGCAAAAGCACCTTCCAACCAAACGCCATCAGGCGGTCATAACGGACGCGCGGCCACGTAGCACGCACCCAGATCATGAAGAACAAGAGCACCACCACTTTCAAAAGCAGATAGATAGGGCCCAACCACCAGAAATGCTTCACACTGAGAATGGTGTTTTGCAGAAACCAGAACTCGCGGTAACCACCGAAATACAAGGTTGCCGCGATCATGGATATGACGATCATTTTCTGGTATTCCGCCATGAAGAATAAAGCAAATTTCATTCCTGAATATTCGGAGTGATAACCGGCGGTCAGTTCCTGTTCGGCTTCGGGCATATCAAAGGGGGCACGGTTGACCTCTGCGAGCGTCACAATCAAAAAGATCAGTGCACCCACAGGCTGAATAACCGCAAACCACATCGTCGACTGTTCTTCCACAATTTCGTACAGGTTCATCGAATTGGATAGGATGATCGCGGTTACAAACATGAGCCCCAGCGAGAGTTCATACGAGATCATCTGGGCGGAGGACCGCAATCCGCCGAGCATGGCGTATTTGTTGTTCGAAGACCAGCCTGCCAGCACAATTCCATAGACCGCGATCGATGCGATCGACATCAAATACAATACACCTACATTGATATTTGCAACGGAAAGCGAAATTTTGCGGCCAAACAATGGCACATTTTCTGGCCCAAAGGGGATGGCTGCAGCCAGGATGATGGAAGGGACCATGGTAATCACGGGCGCCCAAAAGAAGAGAATACGGTCCGCTTTAGCAGGCACAAGCTCTTCCTTGAAAATCAGTTTCACAGCATCAGCAATTGGCTGAAGTAGACCTTGTGGTCCTGCTCTGTTAGGGCCAATCCGTGTCTGAATACGTGCCAGAGCACGGCGTTCATACAGGGTCAGGTAGGCGAAACCCGTTAGCAACGCGAAAATAACGAACACCGATTTGACAAACCATTCAAGCCAAAGAGTCCAATCTGATAGCATCATTTCACCTTTGCAAGCGCACCTTTGCAGGCACGGGCTCATGGATTGCCAGCCCCATACTGCGAGGGACCAGCGCGACGCCCACCGAGATCGTATCGTCAAATTTCACCACTGCATCGCCGCTCACACCATCAAAACTGATATTCACCAACTGTCCGGCTTCGACGCCCAAATTTTTTGCAGCGTCGGGATGTAAGGCGATCACCGGTCCACCGATGCGCTCACGCAACAGATTAGCCGACATCATCACCGTCGTACCGCGGTCATAAAGCTTGTTGACCGGCACAGCCAGCAGTTCTTTATCCTTAGGGCGGGGCGCGGCTTCCCGCAAAGCGTGGACCTGGGGAACGCTAACCGTTTCTCCGCGTCCCACAGCAGCGCTAAGATGTGCGCCCATCCCCATCGTGTTTTCGTAAGTTGTACCGCCGTAGTACATATCACCCCGCCCGACAATCGGCCACTGTGGTTTCACCTCCGAGATTTTTGCGTAGCTCAGGCCTGCAAACGATTTGACGGAACCTGCCAGAGTTGCGAATACTGCCGAGACTGAGGCACCTTCGAGAACGATTCCCATATGCGCGGCTAACTGCGATGTAATGGAGAAATCAGCTTTGGATTCACCCGTTGCTGGAACCGCGCTATAGAAACGCTGCACACGCCGCTCCCCAGAGGTCAGTGTACCTTCACGTTCGGTGAATGCCCGTGCCGGGAGGATCACATCCGCAATTTCCGTTGTCGCGGTCTCCATCACATCCTGCACCACCACAAACTCCGCGGCCTCAAGAGCCTTAGCCAGTTTTGGGTCGTCGCCAACCGGGTCAGCGGCCACGATATAAACAGACTTGCCGCTGAGCACTTTTACAAGATCTTCTGGTGCCTGGAAACCCATTTCCCATGCGCCCTGGTCGTTAGCGCGTTCCCAGACGCCGATCAATCCGTTGTTGGGTTTCCCAACATGCCCGGTTTCCTGCAACAACTTTGCACAGGCAGAGGCAAGGTTGGCACTCCCAGCCAGGCCAAGCCCTTCGCTTCCAAACAGGATGACAGCATTCTGCGCGTTTCTAAATGCATCGCCGATTTTGCCTTGCTTGCCAAGATCCTGAACAGCTTTGGCATCATCGCCGTAAGCATAGCGAACAAGATATGCAGCATAACGATCCAGCTTGGTCTGGCGCGGATTCAATACAATGAGGGTGGCGCCCCGGTCAGCGGCTTGTTTTACACGCAGATACCAGATCGGTGCTTCCTCATAAAGATCGGAAGCCACCACTACAATCGTCGTTTCCTTGCCCATGGCGCCAAAGTTCGTGCCCTCGCCAACTCCGAGCAGCATGGTGAATTCCCCACCGGCCATGTGAGAATAAAGATAAGCCTGTCCACCTGCCTGGCCTGCCAGTGATTTCAGATTGAAGAGGTCTTCGTTGGCGAGCCTGCCAGAAGCAAGGATCACAAAATCCTGCTTTGCGCGGAGAAAATGCTCTGCGGCAAGTTTTGTCGCGGCCTCCCAGGAAGCACGGTCCAGTTTTTGATCCTGTCCTTTTCGGATAAGGGGTCTCGTCAGTCTCTTTTTACTATCCGTGTAGTGATGCGCGAAGCGGCCCTTATCACAGATCCAGATCTCATTTACTTCTTCATTTTGCCGCGGCATCACCCGTTTGATAACGAAATCACCACTTGCCCGGGCCTCACGCCGCATATTCAGGGTAATGTTACATCCCACCGGGCACTGCGTACAGATCGAGGCCATAGCGCCCAACTCCCACGGGCGCGCTTCGAAGCGGAAATCCACCGTTGTCAACGCGCCGACTGGGCAAATATCTGTAGTGTTCCCTGAAAAAATGGAGTCAAATCCAGGGTCAGAGGAAGTAATAATCTGCATTGAGCGACCACGCTCATCGAAGCCAAGGACCGAGTCGCCCACGACCTCATCCTGGAAGCGAATACAGCGTGCGCATTGGATACAGCGTTCCTGATCGAGGATAATCAATTCGCCCAGAGGCACATGTTTTCCGAGTCGCATTTTTTCATCGAAAAGGAAACGGCTCTTGCCGGGACCGTGCGCCATTGTAAGATTTTGCAGAGGGCATTCGCCACCCTTATCACAGATTGGACAATCAAGCGGATGCGAGGTAAGCAAAAATTCGACGGTTCCCCTTTGTCCATCTTTTGCTTTTGGACTCTGCGTAAGGACAACCATACCCTCTTCAACTTTATTCGTACAAGCCGTTTCAAGTTTGGGCAGGAACTGAATCTTGGGGGCCTCATTCTCCATCACAATTTGGCCGGTCGTGCGATCACGCACCGGGCGTCCAATTTCCACGAGACACATCCGACACATGCCAACCGGTTCAAGCTTTGGATGATGACAAAAGACGGGGATATCAATGCCAGCCATCTTGGCGGCATCCACTACACCAGTCCCTTCTGGGGCTGTTACTTGCTTTCCATCAATTGTGAGCGTTACCTGTTTCGTCATGCTTTCTCCATACCCTTACCTTCATTCACAAAAAGAGGCGGAAGAGGTGAGGGGCTCACAGCATTTTTAAAATCTTGAGGGAATCTTTCAATCCCTGACACAACTGCCATGGTCGAGAATTCACCCAGGGCACACAGGCATTTGCCTTGCATTTGTTTTGCAACATTAAGCAGAAGATCTACATCGCCCGATGTCCCTTGGCCGCTATGAATCCGTTCAATGATGTTGGACATCCAGTAGGTTCCCTCGCGGCAAGGAGTACACTTGCCGCATGATTCATGTCTAAAAAAGTGGACCGTCTTGTTCACAAGCCAGTCGATCGAAACCGTATCATCAATCACAATCACGGAAGCAGACCCAAGGTCTGCGCCGAGCGTACGAACAGAGGCATAGTCCATTGGTGTGTCGAGAACTTTGTCGTTATTCACAAGGATTAACGAAGAAGACGCACCAGCAGCCATGATCGCTTTGACAGAACGCGAATCCTGCACACCGCCACCATAGGTGTAGATTAATTCACGGAAGGTTGTGCCGAGTGGTAATTCATAATTGCCAGGTTTGCGCACCCGACCCGAAAGCGAGAAGATCTTTACCCCCGCGCTATCGGCCGTCCCCATGGACTTATACCAGTCCGCGCCATTGGCAAGGATCATCGGCACGTTGGCAAATGTCTCCACATTGTTGATGATGGTTGGTTTTCCGTACAAGCCGACGGAGGGCGGGAACGGCGGACGGACGCGCGGCATGCCGCGTTTGCCCTCGAGCGATTCGAGCAGGGCGCTTTCTTCCCCGCAGATATACGCGCCTGCACCGAGATGGGTGTAGATGCGGAGCGAATATTCGCCTCCAAAAAGTTTGTCACCAAGCAAACCCTCTGCTTCCATCTCAGCAATCTTATCGTCAAGGAAGGTTGCCAATTGCCAGAATTCGCCGCGCAAGTAAACATATGCGACATTCGCGCCCACGGCATAGCAGGCAATCGCAACGCCCTCTAAGAACTGTAAGGGATTGCTTTCCATGATCTCGCGGTCTTTGAACGTACCCGGCTCGGATTCATCCGCATTGGCAACAACATAATGCGGCCAATTCTTGTTATCGATGAAGGACCACTTCATGCCGGTCGGGAATCCTGCGCCGCCGCGGCCACGCAAACCCGAATTCTTGACCACATCCAGCACCTGGGCCGGAGCCATCTTTGTGACTGCATTTTTGAAGGCAGCGAAACCGCCGTTTTTTTGATAAACATCCAATTTGTGAAGGTCAGGGATATCGCGGTGGCGAAGGACGACATAGCTCATGACCCCACCTCCCTGCCAGATCTTCGCAATACTGAGATCAACTCCATTGTTCGGTCTACAGTCATGTTCTCATGATATTTGATGCCGTCTGGTCCCTGAGTCTGGAACATGGGTGCTTTATCGCACGCGGCAAGACAGGTTACAGCCTCGAGCGTTAGGAAGCCATCCTCTGTTGTCTCACCGACCTTGATCCCGAGATGACTGCATAACGATCCCATGAATTCTTCCGCGCCGCGCAATGCACAAGGCAGATCCGTGCAAACCTGCATGCGATATTTGCCTTCTTTTTTATCATGATAAAGAGTGTAAAACCCAACGAGCGCAGCGACATCAGTCTCAGTGACGCCAACAATCTTCGCAACATCCTGCAGCGCGGCCTTGGTAAGATAACCTTCTTCGCGCTGAGCTAGATATAACAACGGCATAACCGCCGAGCGTTTTTGTTCGGGCGGATACTTTGAAAGGATTTGTTTTACTTCCTTCGGATATTTTGTCTCAAGACTCATCGGTCAATATCTCCGAGCACAATGTCAACAGAAGCCAGAATAGCAACTAAATCTGCCACAAGATGTCCTTTGACGATCTTCGGCAGCACAGATAAGTTATCGAACGAAGGCGTGCGCCAATGGACACGACGCGGCTTGGCGCTTCCATCGCCTTCCAGGAACACACCTAATTCACCGCGCGGCGACTCGACAGCCGCATACACCGAGGCCTCCGGGGCAGGGAAGCCCTCAGTCCACAACTTGAAATGATGGATCAATGCTTCCATGCTCACACCAAGCTCTGAGCGCGGCGGCGGGACAAATTTGCGATTCTCTGAGCGGACGGGTCCGAGCGGCAGTTTATTCAATGCCTGTTCCACGATCTTTAACGATTCCCGCATCTCCTGAACCCGAACGATATACCGGGCATATGTGTCACCTTCTGTGAGGACTGGCACATTGAAGTCATATTGGTCATAGCCGATGTAAGGACGAACTTTGCGCAAATCCCAATTCACTCCGGAAGCGCGGAGCATGGGTCCGGTTACGCCATGCTGAAGCGCAGTAGCCGCATCCAGCTTGCCGATACCCAGCAATCGATCCAGAAAGACCGGGTTCTTTGTCAAAAGGGCTTCGTATTCATCGATGCGTTGTGGGAAGATCTTGATGAAATTACGAACAGCCGATTCGAATTCTACAGGCACATCCCGCCACAACCCGCCAGGACGGATATAGGTTGTCATCATGCGCTGACCTGAACATAACTCCAGGATGTCCAGGATCATTTCCCGCTCACGGAAGGCATACAGGAACATGGACATCGCAGCCAGATCCAGCCCAAATGTCCCTACCCAAACCAAATGCGAAGCAATGCGCTGTAATTCCGTAAGAATGACACGAATAGAGATCGCACGTTCGGGCACATCGAGATCCACCAATTTTTCAACAGCCATGCAATAGACCAGGTTGTTGCCTGTATTATTCATGTAATCCAAACGGTCGCTCATCACTTCCGCTTTGAGGTACGTCTTGGCTTCCATGTTTTTCTCGATGCCGGTGTGAAGATAACCAATATCGGGAATAGCATTGACAATCGTCTCGCCATCAAGTTCAAGCAGCAGGCGCAGCACACCATGCGTGGAAGGATGCTGCGGCCCCATGTTCAGCAGCATGGTCTCGCCGGTCAACGCCCGTTCCGAAACCAGGTGTTTAAACTGGTCGATGCTGACTTCTTCAATTTGAGCCATACTTATTCCTTTGCATACGGCTTGCGCAGATCAATATCTTCAAAATTGAATGTGAATTGCGGCTCTTCATAGCCAAGCGGGTAATCCCTGCGCAGCGGATGTCCTTCCGTACCTTCGGGCATCAATATTCTGCGGGGATCAGGATGCCCCTCCGGTACAATTCCGAACATGTCAAGAAGTTCACGCTCACGCCAATTGGCAACCTCATACACCCGCGTCACAGTCGGGATCTGGGGGTGCCCATCTTCGAGCGGAACTCTCAACTGCAAAGATAGATTTCTCGCCAGTGAGGTAAGTTGGTAGACTACATGAAAACGCGGTGATAATTGGGGCCAATAATCCGTAGCTGTCAATGCGGAGAGTAGTTCAAAATCATATTTATCGCGCAGGAGAGTCAGCACAGCAACGATGTTTTCCGGCTTGACGAATACATGCACTTCGCCGCGGAATTCTTCAAATGTCACGTGAAAGTTTTCCTGCAAAGCCTGAACGATTGATTCGAGTTTTTTATCCATGACCTCATAGTTCCCGCCGCCCTCCCCGGCGCGCAAATTGGTCGCCGAGGGCGGCGACCAGAGCTTATTTTATTTCACAGGCTCATCCTTAAATTTCTCGCCTTTGACTTTCTCATATAGTGTCACAACACCATGGATCAGCGCCTCAGGGCGCGGCGGACAACCTGCTACGAATACATCCACAGGGACAACTTCATCCACCCCTTGTACGATGGCATAATTGTTGAAGACACCGCCACAAGAGGCGCAATCGCCCATGGCGATCACCCACTTCGGTTCGGGCATCTGGTCGTAAAGACGGCGAAGAACAGGTGCCATCTTGCGTGAGACCCGTCCGGCCACGATCATCAGATCCGACTGGCGCGGGCTGGCCCGCATCAGCTCCATGCCGAAGCGACTCATATCAAAGTGTGCAGCCTGCGCGGACATCATCTCAATGGCACAACAAGCCAGACCGAACAACATCGGCCACATCGCGTTTGTACGCGACCAGTTAACGACATTTTCAAGGGTAGTCGTGACAATACCCATATCACCCAATTTTTGCTCTACTCCCATTCGAGCGCTCCTTTCTTCCATGCATACACGTAACCAACGAGCAAGATAACAATAAAGATGACCATTTCGAGCAGCCCAAACAGGCCCAATTGGCGGAACACGATCGCCCAGGGTAGGAAAAAGACCACTTCGATGTCAAACAGGATGAAAAGGACTGCGATGAGATAGAAGCGAATAGGCATGCGCCGTGTGCCCTCGCCGTACGGATTCATGCCTGATTCATAAGGCATAGCCTTCGCTTCAGATTGTTTTTTGGGTCCGAATAAAGTCCCCAGGCCAATCGCGATTAGCGCAACGAGAGTCGATAAAACGACCATCAATGCGATAGCTACATATTCGAGCATTCTGACACCTCTCACACCCTCGCGGACGCGTATTTGTGCTCCCTTGCACGTTCGGCAAAGTATAACATAACAGACTTGTATGGGCTAGTAAAAGTGTCACTTTTCACAAAATTGGTAATAATAGTCAAATTGGAAGAATAGGGAAACAAAATGCCTGACGCTCAGACTACCCTCCAAATTGCCAGATTGACTATTCCCCCAATCGTAGATGCCCAAACAGAGATTTTGTCTGGTTGCCAGAAATGCAGGGGTTCGAGACCACCTCCCGCGGGCACTCCGTCTACCTGGAATTAACCAAGATAATCCCTTAGCTGCCTGCTCCGGGAGGGATGGCGCAACTTCCTCAATGCCTTGGCCTCGATTTGGCGAATACGCTCGCGGGTCACATCGAAATAACGACTGACCTCCTCGAGGGTATGGTCTTTCCCATCCTTCAAGCCAAAACGCAACTCCAAAACCTCGCGTTCACGATCTGAAAGGGATGTGAGCGCTCTTTGCACCTGCTCACGTAACATCTGGCGTGCAGCCGCTTCGATGGGAGAGGGGGCGTCTTCATCTTCGATGAACTCACCCAGCGAACTGGAATCTTCATCGCCCACCGGGCCTTCCAGGGAGACCGGTTCTTCCGCCGAGCGCAGGACGCGATCAATTTTTTGCGTGGCAATATCTAATCTGTGTTGCAAATCAGTCGGCAATGGTTTTTCTTCTGCATGTGCACGTAGAATAGATTGCACGTCAGAGGCAGGAAGATAACCAACCTCAAGCGCAAGCTCTTCAGCGGTCGGGTCACGCCCGAGTTCCTGAATAAGCGATCTTTGCGTTCGCAAGATCCGAGTGATCGATTCAAACAAATGAACAGGAATTCGGATTGTCCGCGCCTGCTCGGCAATAGAGCGGTTAATCGACTGTCGGATCCACCAGGTTGCATAAGTGCTGAATTTGAAACCACGCCGCGGATCGAATTTACCGACCGCCCGTAAGAGCCCCATATTGCCTTCCTGGATGAGATCAAGGAACGAGATGCCACGCCCAAGATAGCGCTTGGCAACGCTGACAACCAATCTTAAGTTGGCGCGGATCAAGGCCTGATTAGCTTCGACCGCCCGGGCTTGCGCAGCATCCATCTCAGTGGTAAGGTCTTGATCTTCGCAAAGATGCCGGTACAAGGTGCGCTGGTTCGGCAGGCGGTGATTCTGGTTGAGATGCTTCAGGATCCACTCCGCATATTTTAGCGGAAACAGGTAAAGGCTTAGAAAGACGCTATACGCATTTCGGGCAAGGTTATCCCAAAGCTGGTCAATCCCCCACTGTCCATTATCCAGATAGGCACGCAGATAGGAAGGTGCATCCGACTGCCAGCCTGCATGTAAAGCCTGCGCTTCAGTCAGAATCAAACCCAGATCGGGCGGTTCACATTGAAGTCGCCTGGCATCTTCAACGAGCCGTTCCCACGAGGTATGCATCTCGGTAAGAATCGCATGATAAATGGCACATTCGCGTGAAAAGCCTTTGATCAAGGGACGGCGGCGCAGCGTACCTGTAAAGCGATTGGCTTCAATGATCGTCGCGAGCCGAAATTCGCTATCCGAATCAAGCAGCTTGACCTCACCGATCTCACGTAAATAAAGTCGCACGGGATCTTCAGAGAGTTCCGCGGCGACTTCAGGATTCTTAAGATCAATGATCTCGTCCTCAAGGAGTTCGTCTTCCTGCTGCGCAAGCAGGCTCACATCAGGGTCACCCACCTCATCGCCCATCAATACCAGATCCTTCAGGCCATTCTCCTCCGCAAGCTTGCCATTCGAATTTTCCACGCGTGGTTCACTCCACACCAAGTTTTTGGCACGGGATGATAGCGGCTTGACTTTCGTCTTGCGCTTCTCCTTTTGTGATGATCCCTTTTTTAGAATCATGTTCCTTCTCTTACCAGACGATACCACCTATCAATTGTTACATATAAATTTAAGTCTGCAATGTACTCATGCCTGGCCACAGTACTTCTCATGACTATTGCAATCGTTTGAGTGACATCTTCCGAGGGGCCTGGTCCAGGTCATGCAATAATCTTGTATGCTTTAACACCAAATCCCGGTAGGAAGCCGCGCGCAAATCACCAACCTGCTGGGCTTCCTCCTGCAAATATCGCAACTGATTCAGGTTTTCGCCTGCCGCTACACGCCGCAATTTTATGACACCCCGCAACAACTCCTCGAGCAATTTATCTTCCAAACGCTCGAATTTCTCAGGCTGCGTATCCAATTCCTGCAAGACACCCTGCAAAGAAACAGGCACCGACTCTACCACAAATTCATGCTGCTCAGTCTTATCCTGCTCCACGGCTTCACGGATCAAGCCGAACATCATTTGATGGTCAGTATACTCAAAATCCTGCACAGCCAGTTTGAGCAGTCCGCACTCCTGTAATAATCTATCCAGGCGATAGAGTAATTCGGGTTTTTTGATCAGCACAGCGATAATATACGCCTCAACCTTGTTACTGGATGAAACGGTCAGCGCGGCATTCGGCTTTCCCAGGGACTGCTTTTGTGTACTTTGGGACCCTCGGGAACGCTTCACGATTGGAGCCTGCGCCTGCGTGCCGGTCAGGGCACTTTCATCCACCCTCAACATTCGCGCCAGTTGCTGACGATAGCTATCGCGCTCCAAAGCGTTCGGCAGATCTTCAATCAATGGGAGGACCTGCGCGGCGATCTGATTTTTTACCTTGGGATCGATAATATTCTGCCCGGCTGCCAGGGTCTCCATGACATAGGTAACGATCGGTTTCGCCTTCTCGATCAGGCGTGCCCATTCGTCCTTATTGCGCGCCACAATCTCATCGGGATCCAGTTCATCAGGAATGGACGCCACGCGTAAGTCGGCCTGCAAACGCGCTTCATTGCGAAGGAGCCCACGCGCATCAAAACCCAGTTCCCCCTCACGATCCATTGCCTGCCGAGCAGCATCCAACCCATGCAGCACGGCTTTTTGCCCGGCAGTATCCGGATCAAGCGCCAGCACAATCCTGCGCGTAAAACGTTTCAGCAGGCGCAACTGGTGTTCCGTTAAGGCCGTGCCCATTGGCGAGACGACGTTCTCATAGCCCGCCTGGTGCAATGCAATCACATCGAGGTAACCCTCGACAATCACAGCCTGGTCAACGGTTCGAATGGGTTTACGAGCTCGATCTAACCCATACAGCAGGTGTCCCTTTGAAAAGATCGGCGTTTCAGGCGAATTTAGAAATTTAGGGACATCATTTGGGTCAACAATCCGTGCGCCGAAACCAGCCATACGTCCGTTCTCATCGCGGATGGGGATCATGATCCTGTTCCGGAATCGGTCATAAAATCCGCCACTCTCACGGGCAGAGAGCAAGCCTGCTTCGAGCAGGTCGTGCTCCGAGTAGCCGCGTTGGGTGAAATGGGTCAAAGCTGAATCCCAGGCACTCGGAGCATACCCCAAGCCAAAGGTCTCAATCGAAAGATCTGTCAACCCACGTTTCTGATGTAAATAGTTCAGCAGCTCTTTATTGGCCATTAAATGACTGCGATAGAAAATGATCGCGTCCTCAAGCAGAATACGGAGTTGGTCGTAGGCTTCCTTTTGTTCCGGAGTTTGTTTTGTAAAGGTCGGGACTTGTACCCCCGCCCGGGCAGCAAGTTTATCGAGCGCTTCCTTGAAATCCAGGTTCTCGCGCTTCATGACAAACTTGAAAACATCGCCACCCTCGTTGCATTGACCAAAGCAGCGCCACGTCCCAGACTCGGGCCAGACCACGAAGGAAGGTGTGTGCTTGTTATCGTGGAATGGACAAAAACCCGTGTAGTTCCGGCCTGCATGACGCAGTTTGACACCGGCCTCCGAGACAAGGTCTACGATATCTACTTTGGATTTGATCTCATCAATGACAGACATGCACGGGGATTATAGACTCGATTGAATGGATTGGCAAATCCCTCAGATCGTAAATTGATTCTGAGTCTGAAGTTATTACACTAATAGCGTAAATTCTGTCAAAATGTCGCTGGATTCCCTCGCGCTCAGCTACGCTCACCTGCACTGCGTTCCGGCGCAAGTGTCGGGGGCCACCCTGGCACTGCCCCAGGGCAAGTGTGGTGGCACCGCCCGTGGTTTGCCTGGCAAATCAGGCACACCCACCTGCACTGGGCTCCGCCGAAAGCTAAGCGCCAGCTTCAAACCTCTCCGATCGGTTGCAGCCAGCCAGAGCAATTCGCGCAATCGCACCCCTTCGTGAAGGATTTGTGAGAAACTTTTAGAGAATGTCTGGGAGGGAAGGCTTTTTTCGGGAACGAAGGCTGTGCGACACTTGCACCTGCGTGTGATTTGCCTAGCAAATCATGCAGGTGAGCTACTACGGACCTTGAACGAAGGGCGACAGCCTTCAGGGGGTTGTGGAAATGAGTCCAGGGTGGATCGCTAAGTCCTCGATTGAGCAAAGCCAAGCTAACCCCACTGAGATGGCACCTCGCAAATCAGAATGTCATTTATCGCCACTACAACGCCTTCGGGATTGGAATGCGTTTGACGATCGTTCTAGAATTGTGCCATCCCATTGCGATTAGCCTGTACGTAAGGTGGGTTACTTAAAAATCGTTCAGAGTGAGTAGCCGTAATCCAGTGTAACGATACGCTGAAAGTTCACTCCTGGCGAAGTAGGAGTGGGAGTCTCAAACTTATTATCGGAATCATTGCCAGCGATCAGGTTTCGGATGGCCGTATATAAATTATCCATGAACTCCAGGACGACTGGCCGGATGTTATCCCAGGTTTCTCTCACTCTTTCACGAGCTTGAGGATTAAAAGCAACCAGGACCGTCAGGATTAAGAGTAATACAACTATCACTCGAGCCGCGTACATAACACCTCCAACCCGTGGCGACTCGGCGCCACGCGAATTAACCAACTTGTTGTACTGTAGACAACGAGAGAAAAAATAGAGTGTTATGTCCGCTGAGGCAGCAACAAAACGTGCCGAAGGCTTCGTCTGGAAACCTTCGGCAGGTTGCTAGATCAAATCTTAGAGAGATTTAATGCGGGAAATAAATCTCCAGCTCGGGCACTGAAACACCTGCCCTGATCAATGATTCATGTTGAATGCGCAGCACAGGCAAGATGCGCTGCTGCTGCTTTTGATCTTTTTCACTCTGGAACTTGATCAATAGCCTCTCATAATTTTGTAAGGCGCGTGCCCGGCGGGTCTGATCGCCATAGACCACGACCAGCTCATTCGCTCGTCGATTCGACAAGGTAAGATCGACACCTAGCTGATCGCTTGACGCCATTCGCCAAACATATTCACTGGTCAACTTCCAGTCATAAAGTTTATCGCCAGGAACCGCGCTTTGGGCAAAAGTCGTTCCACTGGCCAGGAACAACAACAATACGGTCATCAGGCCGATCGCAAACCTCAAAAACACGGGAGATACACGCTTGCGCTGTGGATGTCGCTGCATATAGATATTCAATTGGGTACGGGTCCGAGCCTTATAGCTGGGATCCGGCAGGACTTCTCGACCGCGCACTAACGTGGTCGCCGCCATGAGAAGCGGTTTCAGCTCTGTAGAATGTTCGGGATAACGCGCCAGGCATTCTTCGATGTTGGAGGCATCCTCCTCGATCTGGTTCAAACAAGTATCCAAAATCGTTTCAAGATCGTTGTTCATATGGCCATCTTTTCTTCCAATTGTTTGGCTAATGCTTGCAAGCCTCTCATCTGAAGCGCCCGGATCGCGCCTTCACGCTTGCCCAGATGGATTGCAATTTCGTTGTTCGACATTCCTTCAATAAACTTCAGAGTCAGCACCTTTTGCTGATCATCGGTCAGGGTCTGCAAGGCTTGCTTGATCACTTTCATTTCAGCATTTAGATCGATTTCGTTCTCCACAGCTTCCGAGTGGTCCTGTTGTGAGAGTTGCACATCATCCAGAGCCGCAGTCACCTTGCGGGTACGATAATGGTCAATGACCGCATTATGCGCAATAGTATATAGCCATGCCAGATAAGGCGTCCGGTTGAAGCTGAACCGGTCGAGATTATTCCAGGCTTTGAGAAAGACCTGCGAGGTAATATCTTCAGCTGTTTGCTGATCCTCAACGCGGAAATACACAAAGCGGTAAATGCGCTCCATATAGGCGTCATATAACTGACCAAACGCCTCCGAATTGCCAGCCTGCGCCTGAAGGACGAGCTGACGCTCGTTCGGCAAGGGCATCCTGGACTTTTTAAAGTTGTGTGAATCCAACTAGCGTTACCTCTTAAAACGAGCATTTCTAGAGACTGTTACACAAAACGCCCTCCCTAGGGTTGGGAGAGCGTTGCAAACTTCTGAAACCCTTCGAGCTTGGATAGATCCCTGGCTCCGCCCGGGAGCCGCAGACCTTTTCAACAACTCTGACTGATTTTCTCCCAGTATTATATCATCTACTATTAGAGGGCTTGCAGGAATAGTATATGCATTCTGTTAAAACAAAAGCGGGGCAGTCTATGGACTGCCCCGCGGCCTAGCGGAGAAATGTTAATCGTCAGGACCACTCATTCCCTTGTTATGACATCCCCCGTTCATCTGCATATCATCCATCGCATTGGCGGAATTCGCCTGATCGGAGATGGAAACCCGGTAGTGATTTAGGTTGGTTTGCAATCCGTTGACAATATGGACCTGGGCGCTCGCCCCGGCTCCTGGCAATGCGGCTTGCACGGTGAAATACGTGGCTGCGATCAAGACAAGGCTGATCAGCACAAAGAAAGCAACTCGGGCAATCGGTTTAGACATGGTCTTTACACTCCTTGTCAATATGTTTTGCCTGATGGAAGCGGGCTTCCAGGACTTGGTACGAAAGCCCAGGCTGCGATGCATGGATCGGTCACAGCTTAAATGCCCCGCTCGGTACTACAATAAATTATACCTACTTTCGTCCGATTTATCATTAAGGAGATATTAAGGCTTCCCCACAATTATGGGGTTTCCACACGGATGGAGGCTACCAACGTATCGGACAAATCCAGATTGGGCGTGAAATCCGCAGGTTTGAGACCATTTATGGACTGTGCCGCCTGCCGGTTGTACTCCAAAATCTCCGGGGGATTCGTTGTTATGGTGGGAGCCACATCGGGCAGGCCTGCGGCATGGGTGGGAATCTGCACAAAGATGCCATACTGATTATCCGCGCTGTAACCTCGGAATACATATTTTAGCGATTCATTGCTGGCGCCGTAATGACTCTGCCCAAAGATTTCCAGTGCCCGATCACCGCCGCCGTTCTCAAAGGAAAGCGCTCTTTCCTGCGCCCTGAAGATGACAGCCGCGCCCCCTCTATATCCAGCCGGTGGAAAGACAAAAGATCCAAAGGCTTGCTTGAACTGCGCGACCGGATAAACAATCAGGCACCAGGTCTGACAATATTCCTCCGGGGTCAGGGCAAAACGGGTAGCCTGCGCCGTCGAGCCATCAAGGGTGGTCACATCCCCAAAAACATAGAGGCGCGAACCAAACGCCGGATCTAGGGTAAAACGAATGCCATTGTAGTGGATGTTCGGTCCTTCAAGCACCTGTGTGTTACCAGGCATATTAACAGTCAGAGGTGCCAGAGTTGCGCCTGGAATTTCCGTTTGTTTTGCTGCCTGAGGCGGCATTTGAAATTCAAAAGTGCAGGCAACCCCGGGCAAAACAAAGAGTAAAAGGAATCCGATTAAACGTCGCATACAGGCTCTCCTCATTAATGGATTTATAAACTATTGTCCTTAACGTCCATACTCTGACAAAAGATCCATACTTAAGCCCCCGTCTTCGGCTTTTATTCTGGTGACCGGCACATCACCAGGAACATGGGCTTGACAAGTGAAGCCACCCTTTACAATATCCATGGCCAGAACGAAAAAGCGGCAGCCGTGGGGACTGCCGCTTGAGGGTTAGAAACCTTCCAGTTTACTCAAATCTGCAAGACCCTGTGCGAGAACTGCTATTCTTCGCACCAACCCAAGCCGATTCTCACGAACCGCTTGATCTTCTGACATCACCAATACCTTGTCGAAGAATGAGTTGATCGAGGGGATCAGCTTGAGGACGATATTCAAGAACTCGTCAACAGTGGACGGTTGACCGTCGACTGCAGATTGGATCGCTTTATATAGGTTCTTCTCTTCGGGTTCGACCAATAGCTTTTCACTGACAACTGGCAGCTGATCACCGATCACTGACGCTGACCGGATAATCCGTACGCAACGCGCATACCCTGGCAGGATCATGTTCCAGTCATCCCGCTCTACCCAGGCCTGGAGCTGCTTCACGGCTTCAGCCGCACGGGCAGGGTTATCAGATTGCTCGGCCAGGACCGCGTCCGCCACATCATATTTGTAACCCAGATCTTTCAAAACGACCGATAGGCGTCCCGCGACGAAGTCCAGAATCTGCAACTGGACTGTCTCTTTCACTTCAATGGGCTGTAATTGGGCAGCTGCCCTGACGGCTTCACGCAGGTCAAAGGAAATGCCGTGCTCGATCAACGGCTGGACAACACCGATCGCAGCCCGGCGTAAGCCGAATGGATCTTTGGCGCCTGTAGGGGCTAATCCTGCCGCAAAAAGACCGGTCAGCGAATCAATTCGATCTGCCAGGGCAATCGCGACACCGGTTTTCGACTTCGGCACAGGCTGGTACTGCTCGCCGATGGCATCAGCGACCTCTTTCTGTTCACCGCCCCGCAGGGCATATTCACGCCCGATAATGCCTTGCAGTGACGTCATTTCCGTGACCATCTGTGTGACCAAATCTGCTTTTGCTAAGAACGCTGCACGTTGTGCGGCCGGTAATTCGTTATTGGTAATTCCCAGCCTCGGGGCGAGGTGGTCCACCAGTTTCAACATACGCTCCGATTTGTCGAGCATTGAGCCCAGTTTCGTTTGGAAGATCAATGTAGACAATTTCGGGCGATAGGCTTCCAGGGGCTGTTTGAGGTCTTCACGGACAAAGAAATTGGCGTCCGCGAATCGAGCGCCCAGGACATGTTCATTGCCTGCGCGGACGAGGTCGATGCCAATGTCAT
>DATGYJ010000307.1:0-8099 GCA_035298105.1 Anaerolineales bacterium
ACTGCCAGTTTCCTGATCCTGGGTGTGAGCGCCTACCACCTCGCCCGCAAGCAATATGTGGAAGTATTCAAGCGCTCCTTCCAGATGGCAGCATTGGTCGGATTGATCGCCGGCACGCTGGTTTTCCTGGGTGGGCATACCAATGGTCAATATATGTATCAGACGCAGCCGATGAAGTTCGCGGCTATCGAAGCGCACTGGGAAACCTCAAAGCCCGCATCGTTCTCTATTCTCACCATCGGTGACCTCAGCGGCAAACGAGAGGTTTGGTCGATCCGTGTGCCCTATGTACTAAGCTTTTTGGCTTGTAACAACTTCACCTGTGAGGTCAAAGGCGTGAACGAGTTACAGGCTGAATATCAAGCGAAATATGGTCCCGGCGATTACGTCCCACTCATGGTCTTTACCTATTGGGGATTTCGCTTCATGATGACAGCCGGTCTCCTGATGATGTTGCTGTCCTTCCTCTTCCTGCTGGCCACACGCAGACACTATGAAGATGCAAGGTGGATGAAGTGGGTACCCTGGGTCATTGTGCTGCCATATATCGCCAACACCAGCGGCTGGATATTGACCGAGATGGGACGCCAACCCTGGATCGTACAGGGGTTGCTGACGGTTTCAAAGGCGGTTTCCCCGAATCTCACCACACTCGATTTGTTGATCTCGCTGATTGGCTATGCAGCCGTGTATGGCACGCTGGCAGTTGCAATGTTCTACTTGATGAAGAAATATGCCATCGCTGGCCCAGATGCTACGCTCCACGAATCGATTGACCTTGAATCCGAAAGTGTAGGTGAAATCCTACCGATCGGCGCTCAAGACTGATAAGAGAGGCATAACATGTCTTACGAATTTCTCCAAACCCTTTGGTTTATTCTGATCGCCGTATTATGGATTGGCTTCTACTTCCTGGAAGGATTCGATTTCGGCGTTGGAATGCTCCTGCCATTCCTTGGCAAGAAAGACGTAGAACGCCGCGCCATTATCAACACGATTGGTTCTGTGTGGGATGGCAATGAAGTGTGGCTTCTCACGGCAGGTGGTGCCACCTTTGCCGCATTCCCACAGTGGTATGCCACGATGTTCAGCGGCTTCTATCTGGCGTTATTCCTGTTGCTGGTTGGCTTGATCTTGCGCGGTATTTCCTTCGAATACCGTTCCAAGGATGCTAATCCGGCCTGGCGCAATCGCTTCGACTGGATGATCGCGATCGGCTCATTCCTGGCATCGCTTCTGTTAGGCGCAGCGTTTGCGAACCTGGCACGCGGCGTTCCAATCAATGAAAAGATGATGTACACCGGCAACCTGTTCACCTTGTTGAATCCCTACGGCTTGATCGGCGGCCTGACGACTGTGACAGTCTTTATCCTGCATGGCGCAAATTTCCTGGGCTTAAAGCTGGATGGCGAATTGCGCGAACGCGTGCATATGCTCTCTAAAAAGATCTATGTCGCGGCTGTGGTGATCACGACCGTATTGTTGATCTCCACCTACTTCTACACTGATATTGCCAGCAAGCTCGGCATCAACCCGGGTGTCACACCAATTGCTGCCTACGTCGCCTTGCTCGTGACGATCTACTTCATCAATCACAAAATGGAAGGCTGGGCATTCATCATGACCGCGCTGCACATTGTGTTGACCCAGGTCACCTTCTTCCTGCTCATGTTCCCACGCGTAATGATCTCCAGCACCAATCCCGCTTTTAATCTCACCATTTACAATGCATCTTCCTCGCAATACACGTTGACGGTGATGTCGGTCATCGCGCTGATCTTCGTTCCGATTGTGCTTGTCTACCAAGGCTGGTCCTACTACATGTTCCGCAAACGAATTAAGGCAGAGAAGCAAAGCCTTGTGTACTAATTAACACACTCCCTTATTTGGAAGGTTGAGGGGCTGTTTCCTCAACCTTCCAACTCTTTAATGAGCGGCGTTGGCGGGATCTGCAACATGGCACTCTGCACCACTTGACATCAAATCTCTAATACATGACACTTATTGTCTGACACATTCTTATGCACCAACGATTACTTTCGCTCACTCGGGATTCTCGCACCGCCCTTCTCGCTACGGTGCTTTCCGGGCTTTTAATTGGTGTGTTGACAATCGGCCAAGCCTACCTCGTCAGCAGCACCGTCAATGGAGTCTTCCTCGAGGGACGGACATTGGCTCAGGCGGCAGGCTGGCTGCGGCTCATTCTGGTGGTGATCGGCGGGCGCGCACTCTTGACCTGGGTCAACGAAGTCAGTGCAAATACGGTTGCCGTAAAAATAAAATCTGAGCTGCGTGAGCGACTCTTCAGCCATATCCTGAGCCTCGGTCCCGCCTATACACGCGGACAACGCACGGGCGAATTGACCACTGCCGCAGTCGAAGGCATTGAAGCGTTGGATGCCTACTACAGCCAATATCTTCCGCAGCTGGTGATTACTGCCCTGATCCCGATCAGCATTTTGATCGTGGTCTTTCCAATTGATCTGCTTTCGGGCATGATTATGCTCATCACCGCGCCGCTGATTCCCCTCTTCATGGTCATGATCGGCAAAGGCGCAGAGATCATTACCAGACGGCAATATCAAACACTCGCGCGGCTTTCAGCCCATTTTCTCGATAGCCTGCAGGGGCTGACGACCCTCCGGCTCTTTGGGCAATCAAAAGCACACGCAAAGAACATTGCCAAGGTGAGCGACCAGTTCCGCGATACGACGCTGAGCGTTTTGCGGATCACATTCCTTTCTGCGCTTGCATTAGAGCTCCTGGCGACCATTAGCACCGCGGTGATTGCTGTGGAAATTGGCTTACGTCTGCTGTATGCAAAAATGGAGTTCCGCGAAGCATTCTTCCTGCTTATCCTCGCACCCGAATTTTATTTACCTTTACGGATGCTAGGGGCACGCTTCCATGCCGGCATGGCTGGCACGACAGCAGCAAAAAGAATATTTGAAATCCTGGATATGCCTGTTAAAAGTAATCAATATTCAATGACCAGTGATCAGGTTCTTGGAGAGATATCATCCATAGAGCTGGAGAATGTCAGTTATGCATATCCAGATGAAACAACTCCTGCACTCAAAAATATCAACTTAACGATTCGAGCAGGACAGCATATCGCGTTGGTCGGCAAAACGGGTGCCGGGAAGACCACACTTGCTAATCTTTTGCTGGGCTTCATCCGGCCCACTTCAGGGACACTGCTCATCGTACAGAGCGGATCCCGCATTAGCGATTACCAATTACGCAATAGTATCGCCTGGGTTCCGCAAAAGCCCCATCTTTTTCACGATACCCTCTCCGCAAATATTCGCCTCGGCAAACCCGATGCCACGCCGGAAGAAGTGGTCGAAGCTGCCAAAGCCGCGCACTTACATGAGTTTATCGAAACGCTTTCTGAGAAATACGAAACTGTGATCGGAGAGGGGGGTGCACGTTTGAGCGGCGGACAGGCCCAGCGCCTTGCCCTTGCCCGCGCATTCCTGAAGCAGGCACCGATCCTGATCCTTGATGAGCCTACCTCTAGTCTTGATCCTGAGACCGAAGCCTTACTCGAAGAATCCACGCACCGCCTCATGCAGGGACGAACCGTCATCACGATCGCCCACCGCTTGAATACGATCTTCAGAGCTGATCAAATCATTGTCCTGGAAGAAGGGCGCCTGATTGAATCAGGCACACACCGTGAGCTACTCACACAGAATGGTGCCTACGCGGAAATGGTAAAGAGCTATGAGAATTCGAGTAAAGAAGTAAGAAGTGAGAAGTCGGGCATTGCTCGTCACGCATTAGCTGCCACAAATTATCAGCAACCAATCCCCAATCCCCAACACTTGCACCGCACGATTTGCCAAGCAAATCGAGTGCAGGTGTCCCCAATCGCAGATCATCAATCGATAATCGGTAATCGTCAATCGTTAACACTTGCACCGCACGATTTGCCAAGCAAATCGAGTGCAGGTGTCGTAAATCGTAAATCCTCTGTGTTCCTTCGTCTTGTTTCTTTCTTACAGGGTTCCTGGAATTGGGTTGCGCTCTCCGTTCTGCTTAGCACACTTACGATTGGCTCAAGCGTCGCCCTGATTGGAACCTCGGCCTGGTTGATCTCTACGGCCGCGCTGCATCCATCCATTGCAGATTTGGGCGTTTCTATCGTCGGTGTACGTTTCTTCGGTATCAGCCGTGGCATCTTTCGCTATCTCGAAAGGCTCGTTTCCCATAACGTCACATTTCGTTTGCTCTCTCGCCTGCGTGTCTGGTTCTATGAAAAACTGGAACCTTTGGCGCCTGCCCGTTTGATGGAATACAAAAGTGGAGATTTGCTTGCGCGGGTCATCGGGGATGTGGAAACATTGGAAAATTTCTATGTCCGTGTGATATCGCCCACATTGACCGCCATCCTGATTGCATTGGGCATATCCCTCTTTTTCGCCTCCTTCTATCCGCTGCTGGCTCTTATCGTGAGCGGCCTTTTCCTCACTTTAGGTTTGATCGTTCCCCTCCTTGTCCAAATCGTCAGCCGAGCGCCCGGACAGAAACTCATCAGCCAGCGCGCTGACATCCAGTCTCAACTCGTGGACGGAATTCAGGGTCTCGCCGATATACTCGCTTTTGGTCGTGGAGCAGATCGATTGACCCAGCTCTCCATGACAGGAAAGGACTATGGGTCGACACAAAAGCAAGCGGCGTGGATCAGCGGTGTTCACTCCGCCCTCTCAACTTTCCTTACAAATTTTGGTTTATGGTTGGTGTTATGGGTCGTTATTCCACAAGTGACCATAGGCAATATCAAAGGGGTCATGCTTGGCACATTTGCGCTCATGACGCTCGCCTCCTTCGAAGCGGTCACCCCGCTGCCCCTGGCCGCACAGATGTGGAATTCCTGTCGCGAAGCAGCCCAGAGATTGTTTGAGGTTGTGGATGCGGAACCGGTGGTCAGCGAGCAGTTATCAACACGTTCTAAGCCGTCAGCAATCCTCAATTCCGAATTACGGATCGCTCACTTAACGTTCTCCTATCCCACCCAGACCATTCCAGCCTTGCAGGATGTAACATTCACAGTTCCTGCCGGCAAATCGATTGCGATCGTTGGTCCAAGCGGCGCAGGTAAGAGCACGCTTGCAAACCTGTTGCTCAGATTCTGGGAGTATGAGCTGGGAGAAATCACTTTGGGCGGCGCGTCACTCAAAGCGCTGGATCCAGACGAGGTCCGAAAGCGGTTCGCGCTCGTCTCACAGAACAGCTATTTCTTCAACACCACCATCCGCGAAAATTTGCGCCTGGCGCGGCGATCACTACGTCAAGAGGAGATCGAATCTGCCGCCTCTGCTGCACAAATCCATGAGTTCATTACCGGCCTGCCAAAAGGTTATGATACTTTCATCGGTGAGCAGGGCTTGCGACTTTCAGGTGGAGAACGCCAGCGCTTAGCAATTGCCCGGGCCTTGCTCAAAGACGCACCCATCCTGATCTTCGACGAACCCACAGCCAACCTCGACCCGCAAACAGAAAAACAAGTCCTGGATACTCTCTTTGAAACGATGCGAGGCAAAACATCCCTGCTCATCACACACCGGCTGGTGGGACTTGAAAAGGTAGACGAAATCCTGGTGATGGACAATGGTCGAATCGTGGAACGTGGCGCTCATCAGGAGTTGTTGACACACACAGGGCTCTACCATGATTTGTGGAACTTACAAAATCAAATCCTGTTTGAGGCCGAGAAGCCTCTTCCCATCTCACAGATTTGAAAGCTTTGTTTGAAAATCGTTAATATTGCTTGCGCTCCTTAATCGAACATGCTATAATATTGACAACTCCCCAGATGCTTGACAGACTTATGATTGGCGCAATCCAGATGCACGGCGATTTAACCTGCACGGGTTTCGCGTGAACAGAACTTGAACGAAAATCCACATTCCTCCACAACCTAAGGGAAACCACCAGATTGCTCATGCTTTCTGGGTAATTTTGTTATTCATTCAATCCAACACCCCACCCAATGAGAAAAGACCATGAAAATACTAGAACTTGAGAACGAACCTCTGACCAAGCTGCGCGTCCTGGCCAAGGGGCTGAACATCCCCAATGCCAATCGCTTGAAGAAAGAGACTCTTGCCATGATGATCCGCGAGGCAGAGGCGCAAAGAGAAGGCATTGAACTGCGCGGCGGCATTTTGGAAATCATGAGCGAAGGAATTGGCTTCCTGCGTGCTACCAATTACCGGATCAGCGACCAGGATGTGTATGTCTCGCAAGCCCAACTTCGCCGCCATGAATTAAGAGCAGGTGACCTGGTGATCGGACAGGTTCGCCCGCCGCGTGAGAGCGAACGCCATTTTGGATTACTAAAGGTCGAATCGATCAATGGCGTAGACCCCGAAGACGCCTCGCACCGACCGGTATTCGAGAGCCTGACACCGATCTTCCCGGACAAGCGCTTCGACCTTGAAACTGACCACGACACCCTGGCGCCACGTTTGATCAATTTGATCGCTCCTATTGGCCGTGGTCAACGCGGACTGATCGTTTCGCCTCCGAAAGCGGGAAAAACCACAATTCTCAAACAAATTGCAAACTCGATTTCAACCAAGTATCCAGATGTACATTTGATCGTGGCATTGATCGGCGAGCGCCCGGAAGAAGTGACCGACATGGATCGTTCTGTAGACGCCGAAGTCGTCGCGTCCACCTTTGATGAGCCGGTTACCTCTCACGTGCGCACCGCCGAACTCGCCTTAGAGCGCGCTAAGAGATTGGTGGAGATCGGCCGGCACGTGGTAATCTTGATGGACTCGATCACCCGTCTGGCGCGTGCTTATAACCTCGTTGTGAATCCCTCGGGGCGCACGCTTTCGGGTGGTATGGATCCTTCGGCGCTATACCCACCAAAACGTTTCTTCGGTGCGGCCCGCAATATCGAGGAAGGCGGCTCTCTGACCATTATCGCGACCTGCCTCGTCGACACCGGTTCACGCCTGGATGATGTGGTCTATGAAGAATTCAAAGGCACCGGCAATATGGAATTACATCTTTCACGCAAGTTGCAGGAACGCCGGATCTTCCCGGCTGTGGATATCGAACGCTCATCCACCCGCCGCGAGGACTTGTTGCTTGGTCCCGATTTGCTACAACGTGTCTGGTTGATGCGCCGCATGTACATTCAGATGACTTCCCCACAGCCGCAGGGCGCCGGCATGGATCAATCCGTTGCAACCGAAGCGATTGTCACTCGCCTCGATCGCGCCCGTAACAATCAGGAATTCTTGGAGAATCTCGGCAGGGAATAATAACGCTCCAGGCCCGGGAAACACTCAATCACACACGAGTTAAGCACAATTCTGAATGACCAGACTCTCAGCATTCCTCAAGCAGAACCTCTTCAGTCTCATCAGCTGGACTGTCACGATTATCCTCGTCGCAGGGATGGTCCTTGGCGCACTCAAGTGGAAGGAATACACCTCCGTGCCGGCAGCCCTGGCTCCTGAGCCGACTGCAGCGCCAAATAAAAATTCACCGCAGATACCCATGCCAGCCTTGAGAGGGCCGGAAACCTTCGGGGCTATTCAGCGGGAAATCCAGATCAAGACCAATATCCCGGCGGACAAACCACGTTATGACCTTGAAGAATACCGCGTGGTACGCGGCGACTCGATCTTTGCCATTGCAGAGTCCTTTAAGATCAAACCAGAAACGATTTTGTGGGCAAACTATGATGTTCTGCAGGACAGCCCCGATAGCCTCCGGCCAGGACAGGTCTTGAAGATCCCACCGACCGATGGTATTTATTATCAGTGGAAGGAAAACGATACACTGGAAAGTGTTGCCAAGGAATTCAAAACGACAGTTGACGCGATTCTCAATTATCCAGGCAATGATGTTGACCTGACCAATCCCAAAATTGATTCGGGCTCGTGGGTCATGGTGCCAGGTGGTGAACGCGAGTTCGTGCAATGGCTGGTACCGACCATCGCAACGGGTAAATCGGGGACCTCTTCAACCAGCCAAAGCGCCTGTGCGGGCGGCGCAGTGGGCGGCGGAGGCTTTATCTGGCCTGCCGATAATCATTTCCTCTCGGGCAATGATTATTGGTCTGGCCATCT
>DATGYJ010000308.1:0-23698 GCA_035298105.1 Anaerolineales bacterium
CCTCAACCCGAGCCTCGAAAAAGGACTTTACAAAATCGTCCAACTGTTCTTCCTGTAATAACATGGATGAATCGGCGCGGCCGCCACGGTAGACAGGCTCCACACTGATCGAACGCGGGGAAATGTTCTCGCATAGATACAGGCAAATTTCTGCCTGGCGGGATGCACTCTCAGCGGTTAGCGTAACGCGGACATGAACCGGACAGCCGCTTTCCTGCAAAATACGGGCTGTGCGAAGAATGATCGGAATACTATTTCCTCCTGGATGCCGCAGAGGGCGCTGATGAGTTTGAATATCAGGTGGGCCATCGATGGAAAGCCCCACCAAATCAAAGGAATGTGCCAGCCAGTGCGCCCGTTGTTCGCTCATTACCCCATTGGTGGCAAGATAGCGAAATAAGGGAATCCCATGGAAGTCTGCGAGCCGGTGTAGCTCCGGCTGGACCCTGTCAATCAGCCGCCAGGAGAGAACCGGCTCTCCTCCGCCATGGAAAACAATGACCAATGGTAAATTCTTTTCTGCGCAGTTTTTCGCGACTAAACTCGCGGCTGCATAGATCGCGTCAATGGAAATCTCGGCAGAATCCCGGAGTTCCGGCAGATCGGAGTAACAGTAGCGACACGCTAGCTGGCAACGCTGGTTGAGATATAGATGTAGACTCTGCGGTTTATAGGCGTGTTTCAGGAGCTCGTTCCACTCTTGGCGCGCCTGCATGGAATGAGCGCGCAGGCTATCAACACCCGCCTGGCAGGCAGCAGGACCTTGATCGTAGAGCTGTTGTTCGACTGCGGGGACAGAGCTCCGCTTAACGCGCAGGAGGTAGCCCGGGGCATAATACAGGTTGGCTTCGTCACCTTGTAAGCGGTACAGCGGACCAGGAGCATCTGGCAACCAGGAGAACTGGGCTGCATTCATCCGAGTAGGGGATTATTGACCGGCAGGCACACACCTGCCCGAACCAGCGTGAGGAACATTCCACGCGTCAGGGCAAAGGCGCGCTCCGGAGGCAGGCCCGCTTCTTCTGCGACAGCCTCTGCAATCGCTTTCAAACTATTTATCCCATTGATCTGATTGAAACAATAGGAGGAAAGGGCATCCAGTCTAAATAGAAAATTGGACGATGACCAGTCTTCCAACCTGCCCCAGACCGCCTGGTGGCGGATCTCGATCTCACAGCCCGGCAAAATGCGGGGGATAAAATCCATCAATTGGCTGTCGGTCAGGGCGCCCAGAGTTGGAATCCTGACCGCATCAGCCTCCAAAGGTCCCTGGGCACGCAGCTTCAATTCCATGCCAATGGCTGTAAAAAAGCCTTTGCGGCTGATTCGGAAAGAAAGTTCCTGGCGTGGAAAGGCCTCTAATGGATGAATCGGCGGTTTCTTAACCATATTTTTCACTGTCCATGTCAACCTGCTCATGCCAAACTCCACCCTGCCGTTCGATAAGGCTGAGAAGCATGTGTAAGGTAAGATCACGGTTCAGGTCGCAGCGCTTGCTCTTGGCGAGGTGGGCCTGATCACCTACTCCAAAAGAACGGGTAAAGCAATCCCCGGCACAATTCCAATGGCAAAAGCAGGAGTGGCATGTCTCAAGACGCTCAGCCAGCAAATTATGCAGACGCTGCCGCCTGGATTGGTCGATCTCGATCCTTCCATCCGCCACTCGCCCAAAAGTGGCGATGTCCGCCAGTGGGTGCAGATTGCTGACGATTTCATAACAAGCCACAACCTCATCGTCAGGGTTGACGATCAGGGCATGGAATGGGGCCGAACAGAACACCCGTGTGACAACCTCGGGCCTCGCTCCGGAGTAATAAAAGCTGGCTTGATGATCAAGGGATAATTCATAAGCGTCGATGAAAGCTTGAACAAAAGCGCGTTCCTCGTCCTGCCCCGGCTGGCGATGCTCGCCACGCTGATCGTTAAAAGCGGGCTCAACCTGCATGTTCCGGCAAGCTGTGTTTTCCACGATGAAGCGGATATTTTCCACCAGTTGTTCCCAGGGTGGGCAGGCTGTCAGCCGAATGCCATACTGGACATGACGCTCATCCAGGATTCGCAAATTACGCATCACGATCGACGAGGACGGGTGGCCGTTGACAAACGGGCGCTGGCGATCCTGTGTGGAGATCGAGCCATCCATGGAAATACTGATCTCATCCATGTTTTGCGCCAGCCACTCACATTGCGCTTCAGACCAGATGGCATTGCTCGTAATGCTGATTTTCGATGGCACGGATTGGCCGCGGGCATATTCCGTCAATTCCTGTAAAATCTTCCACTCGAGGGTCGGTTCACCGCCACCATGGAAATCCACTTGAAAGAGGGGCTGGTTCTTCTGGCGCGCTTCACCACAGGCATGGTCAATAGCCGCCTTGCCCGTGGTAACTTTCAATTGTCGCGGAGCATATTCCCCGGCCGCGGCGTAACAGTACACACAGCGCAGCTGGCAGCGATTGGTCAATAAAAGGACCGCAGTAGGGGGCGGTGGATTCTGCTTTGGGATTTCTGGATCCGGGACAAAAAATCCGCTCCGCGCCAGGAACGCCACACTTTCTGACTGGACCTGCCCGGCAAACTGGACTGGATCCTCGCATACGCGCTGAGTCAATTCAGCCATGGCCCTGTTCCCAACAAATGCCAGATGGACAAGAGGACGATAAATCAGATAGGACTCGTCCCCCTCTTCCTCCAGCTTCAACGGGATGATCTCCAACTCCATAAGAGACTCAGTTTGGGTACCAGTAAGTGACCATGTTACAGGTGCAGATTGACCCACCACTACCCTTGTGCTTATCGCAGTTGCACGTCGGGGCAACATAACTTACGCAACTGCACACTGCGACACAATTACACGTGCAAACGGCTCCAGCCGGGATGGGCGCGCCGCAGGGCAGTGTGTAGGTGTGTGTCGTTCCGTAAAGATCGGTATATGTGTAGGTGATACCTTCTTTCCCGGTGGGTTTCTGATTCGGCAGAGGCGTAGGTGTTGGCAGAGGTTCTACGGCCTCGATATCCTGCAATGAACCGCTCAGGATTTCCAGCAGGTCTGCCCGCATCCAGCCTGCCACGGTCGAGCCTTGTTGTGCAATCGGAGCATCTTTCAGCTCTGGCAAGTCTTCCAGATTTACGGCGATCTGCAGCCAGCTTTCATCGGCCAGTTTCCCGATCACAGTCACAGATACATTGATATCCAGCACGCCGACCACCTGTGCTAGAGTGCTCGGCCACTCCCGGAGGCGAACACCCTTGCTCCGAGTTGAGGCAGTCACGGGGATTTTAGTAGGCGTCGGCGTCAATGTCCGGGTAGGGGTAGGTGTTGGAGGGGGTGTACTCGTCGCGGGTGCCTTGGTGGCAATCGGATCCGCTTGTGGCTTTGCCACGCAGCTTGAGAGCGATGTAGCTGCCACAACGGGAGCACTTATTTTCAGAAAGTCTCTGCGCGAAACCCGAAAACTTCGGCCCTGTCTTCGCAAGTTAAAGATCTTAGGCTCTTGATCCGTCTTCTTATCCTCTTCAGTGTTCATGGAATACTCTCCTTTTTCTCCAAAGTTAAGTTTGCAAGAAAGCTTTTGCATCCTCCGCCTGCATGCTAAAGGCGATAGGCATTTTCTGCATTCGTCTTAAGGCCGCTGCGAGGCATCCGCCCGAACATCTTTCCGCCACACGCAATTCGCAGGTGCTACATTCCGGGAAGATGCCTGCCACTCTCAAGACTGCGACTAAATAATCAAAATCCTTGCGTAACGACTCTGCACTTCGCATGAAACCGTTCTGTATGCGTAGGCGTCCAGATAGGGCAAAACAGGGAAATACTGTTCCGTCAATATCGATATCGACCACAGGACTGCAATGCCAGTCAGTCGATACATTGCTCTCACGCAGATTCTGCAGATCCTCCTCAGAAAACATACAGCGTACAAAACCGCAGTCGAATTCCAGGTGGATTGCTCTTCGCTGCGCCTCGGTTGCCAATGTGACGATCCGGGAGGCGAGCATATGGTATTGCTTTGGATGAATATACTTATTCTGGGAATCCGCGGGTTGCGCCAGGGCAATCCGCAAGCTGCGCCGGCATCCACTTTCGTCGATCGTGTCGAGCATTGAGGTAAGGTTACTTGTGGTCACCTGGGAGATTGTGTAACCTGGGCAGGCGCGTTGAGCCAATTGCCTCATTACGTTGATCTGTCTCCGGCGGGCCTGCGGCAAGGATTCGCCGGCAGCCAGGTTGATCAGTACGGTACACTGCTCTGGAGGAATTTCCATTAAGACCTGTAACGCAGGTTTTGGCATCAGGCCGTTCGAAAAGACGGTGACTTTCTTGCCGCGTAGATGGGCGTACCTGACAAGCCGGGCAAACTCCTGATGAAGAGTAGGCTCACCGCCCAGCAGCCTGGCCTCCTGCAGGCCCGATCGGTCCAGGAAATCAATATAAGCTTCGAAAACGTCAAACGATACCTCAGAGCCGCCGGTCGTTGCCTGACGGACGAAATCGAGTGCGAAACAATAATCACACTTTAATGTACAGCGATGGGTCAGTATCAAGTTGGCCATGGCTCAAGGGAAATTCTCAGGATTTCTTCCCGGATCAAGTAGCGAAAAAAATCAAATATCTTTTGACTTGCAATCTCGTCCTCCAAATCCATCGACCGGGCCACATAGCGGATCATTTGTTTCAGCGAACATCCCAAGACGATCCAGGACCAAAGGTCGGCCTCCAGTCCTGCGAGAAGCCAATATTTGTGACGGTCAGAGTTAAAAACAAGAATACCCGCGCTGTCGCGCAGCCAGCAAATTCCATTCGAACTGGAAAACTCTAAGTTTAGTTGTGCGGTTTTATCCTCTGGAGAATCCATTGGAAAGGTCATGCCCTCCTGCATTTCGTTACAATGTTCGACGCAAAGAAAACGCCCTATAATCATCGTAATCAAATCAAATTGCAAGACAAGTGACAAATGTCACCCGCGAGAAGCCTCTCAGGATTTTGTTTGGTCTGGGAGTATTTGTAATTTTGCAAATTATTCTGACATAAATATCTTCGCGCTGACCGAAGGGAGCGTACGTTGCTCTGCGGAGTGCCGAATGCACTCTCTGGCACCGCCCGCCACTGCGAAGCGTCCCCGAAGCGTAGCGGAGTGGGAGGGCAGGTGTAGAGGCACGCAGTCGAAGCGGGCGGAATCAGGCAAATCTGGCGTTCACCTGTCAACGCGAAGGATAAGGAGCAGAAGCCCTGAAAGCTCGAGATCCTTTCCAGGGCTTTGGCGTTCTTAGGGCGGACGACCCTCGAAAGCAAAGTTTTGCATTACCTCTGCGTTAGTACAGGACTAGTACAGGATTAGTACAGAATTCCCGACTTGATTCCGCAGGGAAAAGCATGGCAGAGATAAGGCTTGCGTTGCGCAGTCAAGTGGAATGCGGAAAGTCTTTTAATAAAAAGATCTGCTCAAGCCGCCGTCCTTTGCGAAGCATCCCCGTGGGACGGCGGCGTTTCCGCCTCCAAGGACACACTTTCAAAAAGTACTTTCCACTATTTACGTAGTGGTTAAAGTGGATCACTGAATTGATTTTGGACAGCGCATAGCCACAATATCTGGGTATCGAAAATTGGAACAAATCGACCAGTGCATCCGTTGAATGAATAGCCCGAGTTTTACGGTCTGCTTATCGCGCCGCCACCGAAAATTTCCCTTTTAGACGTAGCAGGAACTGACATGATACGATCTGTTAAAATAATCTTTCTGCTTTCCCTGACTTTAGGAATATATGCATGTTCTCCCGCGCCTTCAGCACTCCAACCGACGCCTGCACAAGCATTTCATCCCCTCAGAACACGAACGGGCATCACAGAGCTTGACATGATTTTGCAGGTGGTTGCCGACCAGGATCTCCGAACGTTACGCTCTTTCATCCAGCTGACCACTGCGAAATGCACGCGCCAGGATGGGCTGGGCGGTCCGCCCAAGTGCCGGGAAGGGGAAGCGGAAGGCACGCCTGTCGAAGTGCTTCCATTCCTGGGTCCGGAAGGCGGCTTTCTGCACAAAGATGAGATTGGCAGCTGGCCAGGATTTCAGGCGATTGGCTTGTATGCAATTTACCGGGTTTCTGAGAATGCCTATTCCGATGAGAACTACCCGGCTGGCAAATATGCGATCATGTTTGTGGCCCCGGCAAGAGAACCTGCTACCTCACTACGGATCAGCGCCGGCAGGATTGTGCGAGTCGACTTTCTTTTCGATAACTCGCCTGAGTCATTGAATGAGTGGATCCAACGGGAAGCAGCCAAGGTCATCGTGGCGCCCGTGACCCGCGCTCAGTAGCAAACCCTCGCAGCCCATTCGTAGGGTTTTCGTAGATGAGAAGTTGGTCAGTAGTCGAAAATGAGGTATATTTCCTGTATATAATGTTTTCGCGAAGATCGTGGGAACATTATCGGTGCAATTGAACATAAAACTGTTGCCATCATAAAAACTCACACTGAGGTGAATCATGTACTTTGCTCGACGATCCCTGATTACATTGCTGTCCATTGGAATATTACTGGCGTCTTGCGGCGCTCCGGCGGCGGCCGAATCCACGCCCGATATCAATGCCACGATCGGTGCCGCGGCCCAGACGATGGCAGTGGCTCTCTTTCAGACCCAAACTGCGTTGGCTCCTGTCGCCACGATTACGCCTATCCCATCGCCGACCTCCATTGCTACGACAACAGCGTTGAGCCTGCCTTTACCCGTAGCCTCCGTTACACAAGCTGTTTACTTTTACCCATCGCCCACGGTAACGGGTACGGTCTATACTCCTACTCCGCTTGCCTCTTCGCTGGCGTACGGCTGCAATAATTTAGCGTTCCGCAACCAGGATATCGAAGATGGCACGGAGTTCAAGCCCGGCGAGAGATTTATGCAGAGCTGGAAAGTGATCAATACCGGTACCTGCAACTGGTCGTACACGTACCAAATGGTCTTTGTCGGTGGGGATAAAATGCGGGGAGGATTGGGAAGATGGGATAAGTTGACTGAACCGGGGGCCTGGACACATATAGACATGGATTTCCAGGCGCCGGACGACCCTGGGGATTATGTTGGATACTGGCGCATGGCTGACGCGGAGGGGCATGCATTCGGGTCAACGCTGGTGATATCCATTGAGATCCCCTCTCCAACCAAGACGCCTAAGCCGAGTGCAACAGTAACCTCGACGCGTACAGTCACGTCAACACCTACGGACACATCAACACCGACGGATACACCAACTCCGTAGGAGCAATGCCTGTGACACTGATTTCAGGTTCTTCCTACTAATTTCGGTAATATAAGCTTGGCCCTGGATTTGTTAAGGCCGTCTGGTTTTCGATAAACCAGCTCTATTCGCTTTGGGCGCGCTGCTTCGATTCAATCGACTCTTGGAGCGCTCTATTCAGCATTCTTCGCCGATACAAAAAGAATTAGATTTCGTTAAGTATCTCAGAGAGCAGCATCACAGTCCTCACCCTACCCTATCTCTCACGAAGATGGGGCCCGTAATATCTGAACCGGGGATCTGCATCAGGGGAATAGGACGCCGCCCTTCAAAGGGAGCAGTTCGCGAACAATCCACGCCGAATTCGTTATATAGCATAGGGCAATAGTAAGATAAATGCTTTGATGGTGTCATAAGAGTATGGATAAACTTTTAAGAACTGGCGTAACTCTTTTAGAAGTAAATCTGACAGGAGGTTGAGTAAATACCTATGGATGTTTCGTTAGCACTCGGTGGGGGTGGCGCAAAAGGGAATGCACATATTGGTGTGATCCGCCGGCTTGAGAAAGAAGGTTTTCGGGTCAGAGCGATTACAGGGACAAGCTTCGGAGGCATTGTCGCTGCCTTTTATGCATTGGGATACTCCGCGGATAAGATTGAAGAGATATTCGCGGCCTGCGACCAGACCCAATTGTACGGTCATGCGCCCGACGATGGTCCCTCCCTGATGGGGGTGGCGGGCATCACTCGCTGGCTGGCAGAGACCGTAGGTGATTGCACGTTTGCCGATCTGAAAATCCCCTGCGTCCTGACCGCGGTAGACTTGAAAAGCGGGAATGAGGTTCTGCTCTCCAAGGGTCGCCTCATTGATGCCATTCTGGCGACCATCGCATTGCCCGGCATTTTCCCGACCCGCCTGGTGGATGGTCTCGAGCTAATCGATGGCGGCACGCTTGATCCGGTTCCGGTTGCACCGGCTCGCAGGCTGGCGCCGCATCTACCGGTTGTCGCGGTTGCGCTCAATATTCCTATGGGCGTTCCTACCCAACCGTGGTACCTGCCCCTTCCTACAAATTATTGGGCCCGGTTAATTCTGTCGCCTTTATTGAGTAAAATGCGCTATGCTTCGGTGTGGGATGTATTTACCCGGTCGCTGGATATCACCTCGCGTGCGGTGACACAATATCGCCTCGAAATGGACAGACCCGAGGTGATCATTCGCCCCCAGGTCCTTGAGATTGATACACTTGATATTGTGGATGTGCATGAAGTGGCGAAAAAAGGTGAAGAGGCCGTGGAAGCGGCTTTGCCTCAATTGAGAAATCTATTTACATGGCGAACACGTTGGCGCCGTGCCGTGGGAGTGTATAACCATAGGAGTCTCTAGTGAGAGATTTACGTCAATATGCAAAGCAGACGAACATTCGTCTGGCCGTGGGGGCATTCCTGTTGCTCTTTGTGATCGGGATCGGCTTGATCTGGCTGATCTATGGAGGCAGCGCGGCGGGCATGGCGCTTACCTGTCTGCTTGCGGCTCTGGTTCCGATCCTGCTCATTCTCCTGATCTTCCTCGGCATCGAATGGATTCTCAAACGTGCCCGACCTCAATAATACCGCCCTGGTCCCTTTCAGAGATTGGACTCTGCGGATTCGGGAATCAACACACCCATCGCCCCGTTTCCTGCTCCTGATCCACGGCTTGACGGGCGACGAAAATTCGATGTGGGTCTTTGCGCGTGACTTGCAGGCTCAATACTGGATCGTCGCGCCGCGTGCACCCAATATTGCTACACAGGGTGGTTATTCGTGGCGCTTACCGCAATTCGATAGTCTGGACCAGCTCAACCTCGACGAGCTCCGTTCCGCTGCTGAAGCCTTACTGCGCCTCGTGGATGAGTATTCTGCCTCCGTTGGGTTGGAGGCGAGCCTCTTCGATGTGATGGGGTTTAGCCAGGGCGCAGTGATGTCCAATGCCCTGGCGTTCCTATACCCGGAGAGAATCCGCAAAGTTGGCATCCTGGCCGGATTTGTCCCCAGCGGACTGGAGGACCTTGTTGCCCAGCATCCCCTGGCAGGGAAGCATTTCTTCGTGGCGCATGGAACGAAAGATCCAACGGTAAATATTGAGCGGGCCCGCGCTTCGATTGAAATACTCAAACAGGCTGGCGCGCAGGTCACCTATTGTGAAGACGAAGTGGGGCATAAATTAAGTGTCACATGCTTACATGCGCTCAAGAAGTTTTTTCAGGATTAAACTCTTCTCACGCGGGCGTTGACTAGCCTCTTATTTGCAGGTATCCTTAATCGATCTCATGTCATTGCGAGCCGCCGCTTCGACTACGTGCCTCTACGTGCATTCGGCACTCCGCTCAGCGCGAACGGTCGCAATGACGACATTGGTGTAATGCATGAATCAAAACCTCTCTCGTCGTGACTTTCTCAAACTTGCAGGTGCCGGTTTGGGGGCATTGGCTTTCAATCCCCTTAAACATTTGGAATCCCCTTTACCTTTGCCCCAGTTTCCTCAAGGCGACCGGTTAGGGCGTGTCTTTTCAAGGATCGATGTGCGCAGCGAACCAACCTTCAACGCGCCTTCGGTCGGTGTGTTGTATGATGATCAAATTGTCCTCTGGCAGCAGGAAGTGGTGACCAAGGGTGCCCAGGATCCAAACGTGATTGTCCAGCGCTGGGTCAAGACGCCGGATGGCTATATTTACTCGCCCCACCTTCAGCCCGTCAGGAATATCCCGAACACGCCATTGACTGCCATCCCGGGTGGCAAGCCTGGCTTTTGGGCAGAGATCACAGTGCCCTATGTGGATATGCGGCTGGACGGCGCCGCGGCTTCTCCACATGTGAAGTTTCTGCTCGAGAATAATATGCCCGTGCGTTTGTACTACAGCCAGGTGGTATGGATCGATCAAATTGCTCAGGACAGTGGCGGGATGATCCTGTATCGTTTCAACGAGAATGGTGGCCGCCCTAACGGTCTCACCGGCGGCGGGTATGGGGACATTCTGTGGGGTGAAGCTTCGGCATTCAGACCGCTGACTTCTGACGATGTTTCGCCGATCCATCCGGATGTAGACCCCGCTACCAAGAAGATCGTGGTGGATAGCACGCAGGAGCGTCAAACACTCTCGTGTCTGGAAGGAACGGATGAAGTCTATTTCTGCCGCGTTTCCACCGGCACCAGGCTCGATCAGTATGGCAATCCGGTGACCGAGTATTTGACCCCTTTGGGTGAACATACAACCTGGCGCAAGGCCATCTCGATCCATATGAGTGGCGGCACCACCGGAACAGGCTATGACACCCCTGCCGTTTCATGGACCACGCTGTTCAGCGGGGATGGATATGCTGTCCATGCCGCCTTCTGGCATAATAATTTCGGGGTACCGCGTTCGCATGGCTGCGTGAACTGCCTGCCCGAAGACGCCAAATGGATCTTCCGCTGGGCGATCCCACCCAACTCACTGGACCAGGGTGATGTGGTTGTCGAAGGCCTGACGAGCGGGACGCATGTCATTGTTCAGGAGATGACTGTATAGTATGGATATTGCGCAGGTAACCATTGGGCTTGCATTTCTGGCTGGCCTGGCTTCCTTCCTTTCGCCCTGCGTCTTTTCCCTGGTGCCGGCTTATGTTGGCTACCTGGGAGGGCGTGCGGCCGGCGGTGAAGCGACGGAGAACAGCCGCTTTATAACGTTCACGCACGGACTGGCATTCGTGCTGGGTTTTAGTGTGGTCTTCATCACTCTGGGAGTGGCTTCCGCAGCGTTTGGACATTTGTTGTTCGACCTGCGTTTCATCCTTTCCAAAGTGGGTGGAGTTGTAGTCGTGATCTTTGGCTTGCACATGATCGGCGTGTTTCGCATTCCTTTTTTGGAATACGATACGCGCGTTCAGCAAATGCCTGATCGCAGGTGGGGGTATTTATCCTCTGCGTTAATGGGTGTCTTCTTCTCTGCGGGATGGGCGCCTTGCGTAGGACCGGTGCTCGGTGCAATCCTGACACTGGCTCTGAACGGTGGTTCCATTTCAACAGGTGTGTCGCTTCTCTCTGCGTACTCGGCGGGGTTGGCAATTCCGTTCCTGATCGCTGCATTAGGGCTGGGGTGGGTTTCAGTCACCTTGCGAAAATATGCCAAGGTAATGCATTATATTGAGGTAGCCATGGGAGTCGTTTTGGTGGTTATCGGCGTTCTACTCTTTGCCGGCGTATTTGAACGCATTGCGCAGGCTGGTCAGTTCTTCTGGATCGATTTCGGTATTTAGTCGTTTATGGTTTTATTATGCTTACTGTTACCCTCTACACTCGAAAAGAATGCCACCTGTGCGAGCAGGCAAAAGCCGACTTACAATCATTGCAGGAAACTTACCCGCATCGCCTCGTTGAAATAGATATTGATCGCGACCCACTTCTCCAGAAGAAATTTCTGGCCGAGATCCCGGTCATTGAAGTGGGCCCTTATATTCTCAAAGCTCCGTTGGACAAACAAAAACTGATGATGACGCTGGGTGCGGCAGGTGACCGCCGTGGACAGCTGGATAAGCTCGGAAGCGAAGATCATCATGAACGGGTCCGGCGCGGGCAAACGATCAGCGGCAGTGACCGCCTGATGAATTGGATCTCCCGGCATTATCTCGCCTTTATCAATTTATTCATGTTACTGTATTTTGGGTTGCCAATTCTTGCGCCGGTGCTTATGAAGGCCGGTGCTACTCTCCCGGCGAATGTCATTTATACGATCTATAAACCGCTTTGCCATCAGTTCGGCTTTCGCTCCTTCTTTCTGTTTGGTGAACAACCTTATTATCCGTTACAAGAGGCGGGACTTTCCGGTGTCAAAACATTTGAGCAGATCACCGGATTTGTGGATCTCCGTAACCCAATCGCTTATTCTCGTCTGCAGGCTCGCCAATTTACAGGCAATGAAACTGTGGGTTATAAGATGGCGCTCTGCGAACGTGATATGGGGATCTACGGAGCGATGCTGCTCTTTGGCGTCGTTTACGCTCTCACGGGCCGCCGCATCAAGCCGTTGCATTGGATGCTGTGGATCCTGATCGGCCTGGTTCCAATTGGCCTGGATGGTTTTTCTCAATTATTCAGCCAGATGGAATGGTCCTGGCTGGTATCGATTCTGCCCTATCGTGAAAGCACTCCTTTCCTGCGCGTGCTCACCGGCGGACTTTTCGGTCTCACGACTGCCTGGTTTGCATACCCTTATATGGAGGAATCTATGGCTGAGACGCGTCAATTCTTTATCAAAAAATTTGAATCCGTTCGGCAAAATAATTTGCCTTCCGCCACCTAAATAGAATCCGGCTATACTTTCCTTAGAGGTTGAGCATTATGGCTTTTATTCAGCACAACGGAATTCGCTATTATCAATTCGACGCATTACCCATATGCCACGCCTTATTTACGCGGCATGGCGGCGTCAGTCCGGATCCCTGGGGGTCATTGAATGTCGGCGGGACGGTGGGAGATGATCTCGAGCGGGTTCGCCACAATTGCATTCTTTCCTGCCAGGCACTGGGTTGTGCGCCTGAAAGCATATTTGATGTGTGGCAAGTTCACAGTGCAGATGTGGTCTGCGCACGTGCGCCGCGGCCCCATGGCGAGTCCTATCGTCAGGCCGATATTATTCTTACCGATCGGCCGAACATCACTCTCTTTATGCGCTTTGCCGATTGCGTTCCCATCTTGTTGTACGATCCGCGTAATGGCGTGATCGGTCTGGCTCATGCCGGCTGGATGGGAACCTTGCGAGACGTGGCAACTGCGGCGGTCAGCGGAATGAAGAAAAATTACGGCTCGAAGCCAGCAGATATCATTGCCGGGATCGGTCCATCCATTGGCCCTGACCATTACGAGATCGGTGCAGATGTGATCTTGCAGGTCATGCAAAAACATGCAGACGAATCGGAATTGCTGCTGAAATCACATAGTGGAAAGATCCATTTCAATTTGTGGGAAGCTAACCGTCTCTCGCTTGAACGCGCTGGGGTAGGTCAGATTGAAGTCTGCGGTATTTGCACGGCGTGCCATACCCAGGACTGGTTTTCACACCGCGCCGAAAAAGGGCGCACCGGTCGCTTTGGCGCACTGATCTCTTTGCAGTAAGGAATAGCGCGTCCTCCTCACGCAGGTCTCTTGCCGTTTACTTTTTACCTTTAACTCTATCTACACAGTTCGCAAAGCGGGAAGATTATAATAGCCTCATGCCTGATCTCGTTGCCTCTATCCGCGAAAATTACCAATCTACCCTGGACCAAATCGCCAGCGCTGCGCGCAAAAGCGATCGTGATCCAAATGAGATCAAGCTGGTGGTCGTGACAAAATCCCAACCCATTGAAGTTGTTCAGGCTGCACTGGAAGCCGGCGTCCGCATTCTCGGAGAGAACTACCCTGAAGAGGGTGTTATGAAAATCCAATCTCTCGCGGGGCAAAGTGGGGTAGAATGGCATATGATCGGTCATGTGCAGAGCCGAAAAGCCCGCCTCGTGGTTGATCATTTTGCACTTTTACATTCCCTTGATAGTCTCAAACTGGCGCAGCGCCTCAACCGCTTCGCCGCAGAACGAGGGCATATTTTGCCGGTCTTGCTTGAATTCAATGTCGGCGGTGAAGAGAGCAAGTCGGGTTGGGATGCCTCGGATGCGACGCAATGGAACAGGCTGCTTCCGGATGTATCTGACATATTGGATTTGCCAAACTTGCGCGTTCACGGATTGATGACCATGCCCCCATTAGAAATAGATTTGGAAGACTCACGCCGCTTCTTCTTACACTTAAGGTCATTGCGAGACCATCTGGCGGTTCAGTATCCAAAAACAGATTGGCATGAGCTATCGATGGGTACAAGTACGGATTACAGGGTCGCAGTAGAGGAGGGCGCCACTCTCGTCAGAGTAGGGACCGCTATCGTAGGTGCACGCAAATATAAGTCGGACATGGAGCACGAAGCGTGATTGACATCCTGATTCTCTTCATTCGATATATCTCCCAATTGCTGGTTGTGTTGGTGATCGTCTCTGTCATCCTCTCTTATTTCATGGATCCCTACCACCCTCTGCGGCGCAGCATCGACAGCGTTGTGGAACCGATGCTTGCCCCCATCCGCCGTGTGGTGCCTCTCATGGGAGCATTGGATTTCAGTCCATTAGTTTTGATTATCCTAATTCAACTCCTTTCTAACATCATCATTCGTTTGCTGTTTACTCTGAGGTGAACCATGTCTGACCGTAAATTCAATTTGCATGATGGCAAAAAGGGATCGGCCCTGGCGGTGCGTGTCACACCACGTGCCAGCCGCAATGAGATCGTTGAGCTGTTGGATGACGGAACCATCAAAGTGCGCATTGCCGCACCGCCATCAGACAATGAGGCGAATGAGGCGCTGATCAGATTCCTCTCCGAAGTACTCGGCGTCCCGAGATCTCGGCTCGATATCGTGGCGGGTGCATCCGGCCGCGACAAATTGATCGCAATCGTAGACATGGATGCAGAGACTGCTCATCAGCGCATCCTGGCGCATGTAGGTTAAGAGCCTATGATACCTATAAAAAATGACAGGCCTCTCTGAGAAGCCTGTCATTTTTTATAGATAGGTCTGCCGCAGGAGATGGCAGCGGTTTGAGAATTTTGTTCTCAGCCTGTTGGGCTGTATAAAGTGCGATAGGTGCTGAAGATTTCATAAATCGCACGGATATAATCCCGAGTCTCCTGGAAGCGGATCACTTCCAACAATAAGTCCGGATCATTTCCTGCCAGGTCTCTCCAGGCCATTACATTCCCTCGCCCGGCATTATATGCCGCCAGGCCGCTATAAAGGTCGCCGCTCAATAGATCTCTGTTCTTGCCAAGATAGTAGGCGCCAAACCTCACGCTGACGATGGGACGGAATAAGTCTTCTGAATCATAGGCCGGGGGCCAACCAAGCTCACCAGCTATTTCTTCACCGGTGGCTGCGATGATTTGCATGAGTCCATGGGCGCTGGCTGTGGAGCTGACAAACCCTTCGAATAGACTTTCCTGCCGGACCACACTGAATAGAAAAAGCGGGTCGAACCCATATCTTTGCGCTTCCGAGATGATCAGATCGTGATAATACAATCCATATCGCAAATGATTGAAATAGGCTGGGGCAGTCAGGGAGGCTGACTGGTTATCCAGGCCTGCCAGAGTTAATACCTGGCGCGCAGCAAAGATGGCTGAACGATACAAACCGATCTCCAGCAAATGATTAGCCAGGCGGAAATTGGCAGCAGGATCGCTCGCAATGGATTCTCTCAAAGACTCGAATTCAACCCGCGCTTCCCCATACATACCCAGTTCCCAGAGTTCTGTGCCGCGCACGAACCTGGGGTCTTGTGCCAACGGGCCCGGACCCGTCAAGTCGGTCTCGGGTGGCAATCCAAAGGTCACGCGTACCCAGGACTCGGCCTCCTTGCGCTCTTTGGCGAGATCAGGGTTGAGATTGGTCGAAGCGGGCGATTCAAACGGAGCACGCCCCGTGAGAAGGTCACGCGCCCGCAGACTGTAATAGCCCATCGGGTCAGCGGCTTGTCCCTCCTGCCAGGAGCTTTGCGCAGAGGTGCTATCGCCTAATTGCTGTTGAGTCTTTCCGATCCACAAATCGGCGCGGGCGCTGTCTTCGGGTTTGGTTGAAAGTGATAAGTCACGCTGGAATGTGGTCAATGCGCGTGTGTAATCGCCGAGGCGATAACGCATGATCCCTGCCAGGAAGAGAGCCTCAGGAACCTGCTCGTTCTCAGGGTGCTCATCCGCCACCCGTGCCCATATCTGGGCAGCGTCTTCCAGCTTGCCCTGGCGTTCTGTGACCCGGGCTGCGTTCATGAGAAAATCTGGCACGTCCGGCGAGGTGGGATAAGTCGCTACAAAATCTAATAACGTTTTTATGCCGGCTTCATAATTACCCTGGGCAGACCATTCGAGAAAAGCTTTTTCTTCCCAGGCATCGACTGCGTGTTCATTATCAGGGCTGGCCTTAATGAAATGATCAAATTCGTCAATTGCTTCCTGCGTCCGTTGTAGATCGCGTAATGCCAGGGCCCGGTAATAATGGGGCGTCCCATCATTTGTAGGATTGGCCGCGATATAGCGATCAAGCGCAGCCAGAGCCACATCATATTGATCGGCATAATAATCGACCAGTGCGCGTTCAAACTCATCGACTTGCGCGCCTGCATCTACCAGCGCGACCAGGGCAAGATAGGAATAATACGATAGCGGATAATTCTCGACGGCGTGCAAATAACGTGTCTGAGCTTCTGCAGTTTGACCGAGTTCCGTGTGGGCGTTCCCTGCGTAATAGTCCATTTGCGCTTTGATGTAATCATTCGTCGCCGCGGAGAATATCTGGTCATAAAGGGTCAATGCGCCGGCATAATCACCGAAAGAGGCCCGAGCTTCAGCGATCTTGATTTGCAGCGACATGCCATCGTCCAGCCGTGGAGCGGCCAGTGCAGCGTTGTAGGCATTCTGGGCGCCGGTGTAATCACCCGCCTCGTTGAGCGCATCCCCGCGATATTCCTGGACATAGCCATCCAGGACGCCCGGGACGCGTGTCATATAAGTGTTGTAGGCCTCCGCAGATTGTTGGTATTGCCCCAGGCCATTATAGGCCTGGCCCATCAGAAAATAAGCGCGGGCTGCATAGGTGGAGTCTGCATAGTTATTAATCAGATTAGTGAGATGATTAATTGCCTCTTGATAGTGACCATCCGCAAGTTCGGTGCGCCCAAGACCCCAGAGCGCCGCGGCTTTGATCGCATTGTCAGTTGAGTCGTTGAATGCTGTCTGATATTGTTCGCGCGCTAAATCATAATCGCCGAAGAACAAGGCCTGGTCGCCGGTATCAATCCGAACGACCGGTTCCATCGTGGGCAAAGGCGTTGGAGAGGGCAATGGAGTATTGGTAGGCGTTGGTCCGGGAGTGTTGCTTGGCACAACTGTAGGAATGGAAAGGGGGATGGGAAGTGCCTGGCAGGCAGAGACCACGAATACGATCCATAGCCAGGCCAATCTTTTCGTCGAATTCATATAAACCTTATAACGGATGAAATGGGGGGAGTCAATGTTACTCTTGAGAAATTGCCGCAGAGATGCCAAGACTCTGATAATTCCTTAATCTTTTCTGGGCCACTCCGGGGCTAAGTTATGACAGAACCTCTACGTTCATTCTCAGTTGGATCCTGCCCTTGTTTAGCGGAATGACGTTTTGCCCGAAGATCGCTCCTAGTTTATGTTTGCGGTATTTGCCCAGGGTTTTCAGCGGTTCCTTGCTTCGTTCAAGCGTTTCCTTATCGATGGTCGTGACCTCGCACCGGGCGCAGGGCTTGACTACAGCTAATACAACGTCACCGATCCTAATTCTGTTCCAGGTATCTTCTGCAAATGGCTCACACCCCTTCACGACCAGATTCGGCCGGAAGCGGTTCATCGGGACAGGCGATTCCAGGCGGGAATTCAAATCTCGCAGCCCTTCTTCTGAAGCCAACAAGATCGGATAGCCATCTGCAAAGCCTGTCTGGTCATCAGGGTTGACCGCGTATTCTCGATTGACCCTGCGGATATAACCGTCTGCAATATGGACCAGCCGGACGGAGGCACCCAGCCAGTCCGAAAACCAGGTTGCGGCTTCCTCGCCTTGATCGATGGCGTGGACGCCTTTGCTCTTCCAAACATTGACAGGCCAGGGGGTACCCGAGGTTTGAATCCCCAACCGGATGGACTCGAAGTTCGGTGCAGATAACTCCAGGGTGCCGCTAATTAGCTTTGGAGCCACGAGAGCCAGTCTCGGGTATTCACGTTGCGTGAGAAATTCCCCTGTCTCCGTAACAACCATCATGCGGCGGTCATGTTCCAGTCCCATCCGTTCTACACAGGCGGAAGCCACTTCAATTCCACGGCAGGCTTTGATCGGGTAGTAAACCAGTGACGATAAGGTAACAGGCATGAGCGCAATTGTACCGCTTTCTTTTTTGTCCTTCTCATCCAGGAATTAGCGAAACTTATCTGAACCTGCATTTACATGCTCAAACGGATGTCAGATAATAGGCCCGCTTTATGATAAACTGCTGATGATAGAATACAATATGTCCGGGTCTCGTCAATCTAAACGCTTTTCCCCATCTACTCTGACAGAAAAATTAATTCCTGTCTTTCTGGTTGTCCTGGTTTTGGCTTTATTGGCTGTGATCATAATTCTAGCCTTAGCACTATTAGGGATATTCCCCTCAGCATAATAGGAGACACTATGACTTATCTCCCCTATCTTTCCACGATCGTAGCATTTGCTTTTGCCGTCGCGGTCTTCAACCGCTATCGTCAACGCGGCGGGATGCATCTTTTGCTCTGGGCAATTGGCTTATTTTTCTACGGGATCGGAACGCTTTGCGAATCTATTCTTAACCTGACTCCCAGCATTTTTGTATTGCGAATTTGGTACCTCACGGGTGCCATGCTCACCGCAGCCTGGCTCGGCATGGGGACAGTTCATTTACTGGTTCGCAGAGGCAGTATCGCTCAAACCTTGACTTGGATTCTCGCCGGTATTTCCATACTGGTTTTGATACTTGTGTTTCTCGTTCCTACGACTTCGGTCAGCTATGATATTGCTCGCCCTGTCTCACAGCAATATCGAGAGATATTCACCTCGAGCGGATTCCTGAGTTATCTCCTGGCTCCAACGATCATCCTGAATCTTTACGGCACGATCACACTCGTTGGGGGAGCGATTTATTCGGCCTTCCTCTTTTGGCGCAAGCGAATCCTCATCAATCGCATGTTTGGCAATATTCTGATCGCGGCGGGCGCTCTTTCACCTGCGATGGGCGGAACTTTTCTCCGAGCGGGTCTGACCGATATGCTCTACCTGAGTGAATTTGTCGGCGCCGTGGTAATGTTCATTGGCTTTATGATGGCAACCTCAACACAGTCCGAGTCAGCACCTGCTATCTGATGTAATCTTCATGCCTGATGGATGAAAAGAAGACAGCCAGTCAGAGTGACTGGCTGTCTTCTTTTCATCGTCGCTCTATTATCGGAGCTGTTCATAGATCATCCTGGAAATCGTTGCCATACACTGATGAGCTGCGCTTTCCTGATCTTCACGAAAGCCGCGTGTCATGATCGAAAGTGCGTATGGTTTCCGGGATTCTGGATAAACAATTCCGGTGTCGTGATAGACATCGTCCGTCCAACCCGTCTTGTGGGCAACTCTGACTGAGTCCGGAAGCAGTGCAGGAATACTTTCGTTGAATTCCTGCCGGAGCAGGATCTCGATCATTTTTTCCGAAGCTTGTCCGGATACGACCTTTTTCTCTGCGATCAATTGCATTGTTTGTGTCAATCCACGCGCTGTGGCCCGGTTGTTCAGACCAAGGCGGTACGCCTTTTTATCTTCGATGCCGCGTAATACGGTGACCCCTTGGATGCCAAGCGCCTGAATAAAGTCATTGACGCTTTTTGCATGGATCTTTTCCAGCAAAATGTTTGTGGCGAGATTGCTGCTCCGCACGATCATCAGCCGCGTTAGTTCACTGATCGACTCGCTTTGCCCGAGGCGCGGGTAAAGCGTCTTCTCTGCGTCGTCGATCTCTAAGAGAGAGAACTTGCTGCCATCGGCAATGCTGGTAAAGGAGTTCATGATCGGCAGGCAATCCTCCAATGATAAGGATCCCTGCTGTGCCTGATGGAAGACTTCCATCATCACATGCACTTTGAAGGTGCTGGCAGGATGAAAGGCTTCATCGGCGTTGACGAGAACTTCCAGTCCCGTTTCAAAATCGTACGCAGCAACCGCAATGGTTTTATCTTTGTGTTCTGCAATGAATATCTCGAGTTCGATCATGAGTGCAATTTTACTGCATCCCTGTTCGTATATCACTTGCGTACTGGCTTTCCGGGATTTAATTATTGTATTTGATGCAATTTCGTGTAATAATAAACCAACCTGTTGCAATGGAGGAACTCATGAATGACCAAATGAATGCGCCGGTGCCCCCTCAACCTGTACAACCTGCCAGTTCTGGAAACGAGCGAATCATGGCAATTGCTTCGCTGGTGGTCGGTGTGCTTAGTCTATGTGGACTGGTCGTGCCTCTGATGGGTGTTCCCTTGGGGCTTGTTGGGATTGTGCTTGGCTATTTCGGAAGAAAAGATGTGAATTGGAAAACCTATGCTGCGGCAGGGATGGCTCTTTCGGTCGTTGGTATTTTGCTGTCCTGTGTACCCATCGCAGCGATCACAGTCATGCGTTTGCTTGGACCCAAGGTCGGTAGTACTTTTAGCTCGATCAGCAATTCCTTGCCGTAGTAACCGGGCGTATCAGACGCCCTCGATGACCACCATATTCGAGATGGCAGTCTCATGCCGCAAAGTTCTGGCTCTGCTATATTCCGTCGAGTTGAGCCACCTCTTTGCCTGCTCAAGGTCCTCAAATTGAAGGATCACCAGACGAGTCGGTGACCAATCGCCTTCGAGCGTTTCGGTCTTGCCGCCGCGTGCAATGTATTTGCCCCCATACAGTTCAACCGTGGGCGCCGCCAGTTTTTTGTAATCTTCATATCGAACTGGATCATGGACATTGATGTCTACGATGACATAAGCGGTCATGAGCTGTCTCCTTGGGTTTGGTGGGATGATCGATCACGCCTCAATTCTACCTGAGAGAGTAATTATTCGTCAGGACCCTCGTATTTGAAGGATACCCTCAGTCATAATTGCTCAAAAAAATGCAATTTCGTATGACAAAAAATTCGTAAATCCAAAATCTGAAATCGTAAATCGACGAATCTTTGGTATATTTGGGCAACTTTACCCAGCGGGAGGCTGCGATGAACTTCGTTTTCCTGTCCCCTCACTTTCCGCCCAACTACTACCAGTTCGCGGTGGCGCTCAAGAATCAGGGCGTGACCGTCCTGGGCCTGGCAGATGAGAACTATGATTCCCTGCGCCCCGAACTAAAGTCTGTCCTCACCGAATATTATCGCGTCGGCGATATGAACGATTACAACGAGCTCGTCCGCGCCCTCGGCTACTTCACACACCGCTATGGAAAGCTGGACCGCCTCGATTCGCACAGCGAATACTGGCTCGAAACGGAAGCCCGCCTGCGCACGGATTTCAATATCCCCGGGATTCGGATCAATCAAATTGACAAGATCAAGCGCAAGTCACGGATGCGAGAGGCGTTCGTCAAGGCCGGGATCAAAGTTGCCCGGGGCCGGATCGTCACCGATCTGAAGGATGCGCTGAAGCTGGTCAAAGAGACTGGCTACCCTCTGGTCGCAAAACCCGATATCGGTGTTGGAGCGGCCTCCACGTACAAAATCCATAATGAGATCGAATTGAAGGCGTTCTTTGACACCAAACCTCCTGTGGATTATATGGTGGAGGAATTCATCAGAGGTCGCATTTGTACATTTGACGGGCTCACCGATCGCGAAGGCAAGCCGGTCTTTCTCAATTCCCTGGAATACAGCGCGGGGGTGATGGAGACGGTCCTGGACGACGCGCTGATCTATTACTATACCCTGCGCGATATCCCTGAGGATCTCGAAGCGCTCGGACGCCGCGTGCTGGAAGCGTTCGATGTCGGTGAGCGTTTCTTCCACTTCGAATTCTTTCGTGAGGACGCCACAGGCGGCCTCCTCGCCCTGGAGGTGAACATGCGCCCTCCGGGCGGCCTCACGACCGACATGTTCAACTACGCCTGCGATATCGACATTTATAACGCCTGGGCGAGTATCATCGCGGGGAAAGGCTTCCTGTATCCAGAGTATGGTCACAAGTATTATTGTTGTTATGTGGGTCGCAAGTTCAACCGGGATTACTGCTATAGTGAGGCGGAAATCTTTCAGGCTTATGGAGACAGGATCTGTCATCATGAACCGATCAGCGGGGTGTTCAGCCGCGCCCTGGGAGACTATGGCTATATCGTCCGCTCGCCCGAACTGGAGGAAGTGGTCTCGATTGCGAAATTCATCCAGGAGTAAGAGCTTTGCACCGCGACACTTGCGCCTGCGCGCAGTGCAGGTGAGCACGCTAAGGCGCGAAGATTCTTAAGGTTCAAGAGCCTTAGACTTCTGAGTCCTTGGGCAAACGCTTAAGAATTCCTTTGTGGACTTCGTTTCCTTAGTGGTGAAGAAATGTTTTGCTGGAAGTAATGGAGCCTTATGCAGATCGAATATCACAAGTGGTTCAGTCACATCCTGGGGCAGGATATGGAAATGAAGGTCTATGGCTATTACGGCAAGCCGGTCCTGGTCTTTCCCTCCCAGCAGGGACGCTTTCACGATTTTGAGGATCAAAAAATGGTCGCTGCGATCGCAGGCTTTATCGAAGCGGGCCAGATCAAGCTGTTCACGGTCGACAGCCTGGACGGACAATCGTGGGCGAACTGGGGCGCGCAGCCCGCCGAGCGTGCGTGGCGTCACCAGGATTATGATCGTTACATCACTGATGAGGTCGTGCCATTCATGCGCCAACACTGTGGGAATACGCAGCAGAAATTCCTGACGACCGGCGTCAGCATGGGGGCCTATCATGCTGCCAACTTTTTCTTTCGGCATCCCGATATTTTTGATACGGTCATTGCCTTGAGCGGCTTGTACCAGCTGCGCCTCTTCGTCGGCGACTACATGGATGACAATGTTTATTTCAACACACCTTTGGCCTATCTTGCAAGTCTGAACGACGCCTGGTATCTGGATCAGTACCGTCAGAGTCATATTATTCTCGCGGCCGGGCAGGGTGCCTGGGAAGATGATATGCTGGTCGATACACTGGCGCTCAAGCATGTCCTTGAGCAGAAGAATATCCCGCACTGGATCGATATCTGGGGGAACGATGTCAATCACGATTGGCCCTGGTGGCATAAGATGCTGCCCTATTTTCTGAGTAAACTGGAACTGCCTGCTTATCGCCCAACCTAGTTGTTGGCGGCTCCAAGCTGCCAGGCTACTTACCCCGCACGTGAGAGCATGACGATGCGCCTCTCTCACGTTGCCCTCTGCGGAGGCTTCGCAGCAGTGAATTACTATTACCGCCAATCGTAAATCGCCAATCGCCAATCGTAAATCGTAAATCGTAAATCACGAATCGCTTCCCAGGGAGGTTGACGAAATCAGACAAGCGTAGCTAAACTTTGCCCCTACTGATTTTGAAAATTAAATGTCTCACTTCTCCGTCACACCTGCACCGACCGTGATTTGCTAAGCAAATCATGCGGTGTTGCGAGGAGGGTGATCTTCCCGACGACTGCGTAGCGTCCTGTAAGGAAGCAATCTCGGCCTCCTTTCCTCGTAAAACTGCTTATAAAGTATGGGATTGCTTCGCACACCTGCCCTGGCGGGCGGTGCCAGGGAAGAACGCTCGCAATGACGGAAACAAATGGACATTATTTTTTCAAAGCTCAGTAATAAT
>DATGYJ010000309.1:0-9851 GCA_035298105.1 Anaerolineales bacterium
ACGGATGGCACATGGGGATATCCGTTATCTGGAGAATGGAGAGTTTCGGCTTGTCCGTGAAGCCGTGCGAGAGCGTAACCGTTTGTTGCAGAATGCACCGCATGCTGTCAAGCCTCTTCCAACGACCATTCCCATTTTCAAACGGTTCTCCGGGCTGCTCAATGCGCCGCTTAAGTTGTTGCGCAGGTCGGATGAACCCACCGAGCGCGGTGCATGGGCGATCAAACTTGGCCTGGTCCTGTATGACGCCTATACCGGAAGACAACGGATCGTTCCACGGCATCAATTCCTCTCACGCAAGCAGTCCCTTGCTAAATGGAAGCGGCTGAATCCTGAAATCGTCAACACAGCCGTCTATTATGAGGGTGCCATCTTGCAGCCTGAACGTCTGGGGGTCGAATTGGTCCTCGATGCTGAATCCGAAAACCCGAACGCGGGTGCACTCAATTATGTGAGCATGGTCGGCGGAAGCGAAGATACGATCATCCTGCGCGATGAGTTGAATGACGAAACTTACGATGTGCGCCCCAGGCTTGTCATCAACGCGGCCGGCCCCTGGATTGACTCTACCAATCGCAAACTGGGTTTATCTACGCGTTTCATTGGAGGCATAAAGGGTTCGCATATTGTGGTCAGGCATGAGGAGCTCCGCAACGCCATCGGCGAAAACGAGTTTTTCTTTGAAAACGAGGATGGGCGGATCGTACTCATCCTGCCACTTTACAACTGCGTGTTGATTGGCACATCCGAGATCCCGGTAGATCATCCTGATGAAGCGCATTGCACCGAGGCGGAAATTGATTATTTCTTGAGCTTAACTCGCCGTATCTTTCCCGGCCTGAACCTGACTCGCGAAAACATTGTTTTTCAATTTTCGGGCGTCCGTCCCCTGCCCCGTTCTACGGCGAAGACGGCTTCACAAATCTTGCGCGACCATAGCATTGAAGTGCTGAGCGGCGATTGGACCAACTTGCGCTTCCCGATCTACTCACTCGTGGGCGGCAAGTGGACATCTTTCCGCGCCTTCTCAGAACAGGTAACAGATAAGGCGCTCGCCTATCTTGGCTTAGCGCGCCACAAAGATACCCGCTCCCTGCCAATCGGAGGCGGACGCGGCTACCCGCGTAGTCCGGGTGAGTTGCGAGGCCAAATCGAAAGCCTCTCAGCCTGGACCGGGGTAACACGTGAACGATTAAAGATATTATTCCAGCGCTATGGCACGCGTGCAGAAACCATCGCCACCTACATGAATGGCGGCACCGACTTCATTCTCAAGACATTACCTGATTTCTCACTGCGCGAGATCATTTTCCTGGCACAGCATGAAAAGATCTGCCATCTCGATGATTTTGTGCTCCGGCGTTCCACGCTCGCAGTCTTGGGTAGTGTCACGCATGACATGATGGATGAACTGGCGCGGGCTCTTGGCAATGCACTGGGTTGGAATGAGCAGCAGAAGGCAACCGAGGTGGAACGTACCCTGTCCATACTGGCCGACAAGCACGGAGTCCGGTTATGAAGCAATGGGACAGGATCGCTCTGACAGGGATGCTGTTGCCTCCGAGTGTCGTCCTTGGGCTATATATATACATTGGAAGTTTTAATCGTTTGCTTGGCGATGATTATTGTACGATGTATATGGGAGAACGCTTGGGACTGCTACGGTCCATTTGGTACTGGTATATATCCTGGCACGGGGGTTTTTCAGCCAGCGCGGCGGACTGGCTTCTCTCCTTCCTGGGTTCAGGAGCCTTACCCTTTCATACTTTTATTTTTTTGTCAATCTGGCTGGTATTTGCAGCGATTTCGGTAAAAAAAGCATTACTTTACAGGGGATACTCGTCTGTCAATTTTTTCATTGTGCTTCTGCTGGGAATTTTTCTGATATTTACCACAATCAGTATTAGCCCTAATATTGCGCAATCCCTGTTCTGGTGGGGGGGAGTTCGGAGCTACTTATCTCCACTGGTGTTATTTACACTATATCCCGCTCTGTATTACTTCTTCATGATTTCGCCGCCGGACCGTGTCCGGACAGTTATCGGGTTATTCGTCAGTTTTGGATTTGTTTTCCTGATCGGTGGATTTAGTGAAACCTTTACGCCGGTTATGGTGGTTCTCTTCGCCGGCGTGATCGGGATCGGCTGGCTGGTCCGAAGCTTCAGTCCGAAAGATCGCTCTTTTCATTTTCTCGGCGCAGGTTTTGCAGGCTCGTTGCTCTCTTTGCTGGTTGTGGTTCTGGCGCCGGGGAATTCGATCCGCCAATCCTTTTTCCCTGTTTCGCTCGATATTTTCACCATTTTGAGAGTAGCCCTGGCAGGTTACCTGAGCTTTCTCTATGAACTGCTTCGTTCTCCTTATAAGCTTACAGCAGTGTTGGGCTCTGTCTTTGGCTCCGCCTGGCTGGGCCTGAGCACCAACTGGGAATCTCATGCGGCATCGTCGCGCGGTTGGTGGATATTAAGTATTCTGGCTGCCGGTTTCATTTTGGCCTTCGGATGTTTTCTGCCGGCTGTCTATGGCACCTCTGAGGCGCCTCCCGAACGTACTTTGATCATCCCTGCTTTCTTTTTGGTCGTCTGTTTTCTGATCTCAGGTTTTCTTTTTGGGGAATGGCTCGGGAGCCACCGGCCAGCCAGGTTTTTATTATCGACCACTTTATCCGTCGCTGCCTGCATTGCGATTATTTTCTCTGCCTGGGGTATCTTTCAAAACCTTTATGCCCTGCGTGATCAGCACGTGTCGTTCGCGCAGCGCTGGGATCAGGTTGATGCTCAAATTAAGAATGCCAGAGACTCCGGGCTCCAGGAAATTCATATTCCGGCGATGGAAAATTGGGCGGGTGTCGAGTACCCTACCGATAACCCAAAATATTGGCCGAATATTTGTTATAGCAAGTTTTATGATATAAATGTTTTCGCACCTCCACTTCCACAGCCATAATGAATACGCAGCAACTATCCATCGTCGTTCCCGTTTATAAAGGGGAAACCCTCATCGAACCACTCGTCGCAGAACTTAGTAAGACAGTGCCCGCGTTTGCGAAAAAATATGAAATTATTTTGGTCAACGACGGCAGTCCTGATCAGAGCTGGCCATTGATCCAAAGTTTGGCAGGCAAATATAAATGGGTGAGGGGGATTTGTATGATGCGCAATTATGGACAGCACAACGCGACGTTATGCGGGGTCCGCGCTGCACGTTATGAAGTAGTCGTTACGATGGACCAGGACTTACAACATCCGCCCGCAGAAATTCCCCTGTTGTTGGCAAAATTAGAAGAGGGTTACGATGTGGTTTACGGATCCCCTCGAAAACTTCCTCAGGGGCTCTGGCGTAATCTGATGACTGCTCTTATAAAATGGGTGCTGGCCAAGGTGATCGGGTTGCCCTCGGTGCGGAATGTATCAGCATTTCGAGCCTTTCGGACCAATTTGCGGGATGCCTTTGTCAATTTCCAAAGCCCTGCTTTAATCCTCGATGTTTTACTTTCCTGGGGAACGACCCGTTTTACATCTGTAGAAGTAAATATTGCACAGGCAGAACGCACAAACTATAACTTCATCATGCTGGCGAGGGCAGCCATGTTGATCCTGATTGGCTATAGCACACTGCCATTGCGCTTTGCGAGCTGGGTTGGCTTTGTCATGACTCTCTTTGGCCTGGGTGTGTTTATTTATGTTCTGACCATTTATTTCACCGCAGGTAGCCTGCCGGGTTTCCCGTTCTTAGCTTCCATCATTGCCTTATTTAGTGGGGCACAGTTATTTGGTCTGGGCATCTTCGGCGAATACCTGGCACGCATGTTCGATCGCAGCATGGATAGACCTCCTTATGTCATTTCCGAATCGGTGGGGAAGTGAACGCAGTTATCCTACAACCCTCCTACATTCCCTGGCGGGGTTATTTTGATCAGATTTGCCGTGCCGATCTATTTATCTTTTACGACGACGTGCAGTACGATAAGCGCGGTTGGCGCAATCGCAATCAGATCAAAACGGCCAGGGGAAAACAATGGTTGACGATTCCGGTGTATAGCCACGGTGCACAGACCGAGAACATTCCCATCAATCAGATCCGGATCGTGTGGGATAACCCCTGGAACGAGACTCATTTTAAAGCGATCCAGTATTCCTATCACAAAGCGCCTCACTTTGATCGATACCTGACTCTGCTCGAGAGGTTTTATCAGCGCCATGACGAATTCCTGGCAGACTTCACGATCGATTTCACGATTGCTCTGACGCATGAGCTGGGAAATCGGCGTACACGCTTTATGCGTTCTTCTGAAATTGCCGGTATCAATGGACAGAAAACCGACCGTCTCCTTCAAATCCTGCAAGCTGTTGGCGCGCAGCACTATATTAGCGGTCCTTCGGCCAGGGATTACATCGAAAAGGAAAAGTTCGACGAAGCCGGCATTACACTTGAATATATGGAATACAATTATCCTGAATATCCACAACTCTACCTCCCATATGACCCACAAGTCAGTATTTTGGATCTGCTTTTTATGACAGGCTCTGAAGCGCCTGATTACATCTTCAAAGGTAACCATGCCTAAAATTCCAAACCTCGATCAGGTAAAATCTTATTTCGATAAACGCATTCAGGAACATGGCGCCTCGCCGCGCGGCTCTGATTGGAATTCAGAGACCTCGCAGAATGTTCGTTTTGACCAGTTGTTGAAGGTCATCGAGACTCAATCCTTTTCCCTTTTGGATTATGGTTGTGGGTATGGGGCCTTGGCTGACTATCTGGCGACCAAAGGTTTTGATGTAAACTACTTTGGCTACGATATCCTGGAAAGCGCCATCGAAACCGCCCGCCAGGTACATGTAAATAAAACGCGTCATACTTTTTTCACCGATAAATCGCAATTGCCAGTGTGCGATTACACGATTGCCAGCGGTATCTTCAACTTCCGGGGAGAGCAATCCTTCGATGATTGGACCGAGTATGCGCTGGGCGTTCTAAGGGAATTCGATCAACTCAGCCGGCGTGGTTTTTCAAGCAACTTCCTCACAAAATATTCTGATGCCGACAAAATGCGCCCCGACCTCTATTATGCCGATCCCATGTTCCTCTTCGATTACTGCAAGCGCAATTTTTCCAGAAACGTTGCGCTCTTGCATGATTACCGTCTGTATGACTTCACTCTTATCGTCCGCAAGGATTAACTATGCCTGAAATACGTGTGGATTTCAACCGTCCCACCGTGGTGGGTAAGGAATTCGAATATATGCAACAAGCCATTGAGAGCGGCCATATTTCAGGTGATGGACCGTTTACGAAGAAATGCCATGCGTTCCTGGAGAGAGAGCTTGGCATACAGAAAGCTCTGCTGACGACCTCGTGCACACACGCCCTGGAAATGTCCGCCATGCTATTGGAGATCCAGCCTGGCGATGAAGTCATCCTCCCGGACTTTACATTCGTCTCTACGGTGAACGCCTTCGTACTGCGTGGAGCGAAACCGGTCTTTCTGGACATTCGGCCGGATACCCTTAATTTGGATGAATCCAGGATCGAAGCCGCGCTCACACCCAAAACCAGGGCGATCGTGCCGGTACATTACGCCGGCGTGGGCTGCGAGATGGACACCATCATGGAGATCGCTGCCCGCTATCAACTCGCGGTCGTCGAAGACAACGCGCATGGATTGTTCGGTAAATACAAGGGCAAATATCTCGGCACATTTGGCTCCATGGCTTCACAGTCCTTTCACGAGACCAAGAATTTCTCGTGCGGCGAAGGCGGTGCATTGCTGATCAATGATCCCGCATTGGTCGAACGTGCGGAGATCATCCGCGAGAAGGGCACGAACCGCTCACGTTTCTTCCGCGGGCAGGTAGATAAATACACCTGGGTGGATATCGGTTCTTCTTACCTGCCTTCTGATATTCTGGCTGCCTATTTATTCGCCCAGTTCGAACAATGTGAGAAGATCCAGTTACATCGTAAACAGGTCTGGGAGCTGTACCATCTGGGTCTTGAGGATTGGGCAGACTCACATGATATCCAGTTGCCCCGTATCCCCAGCGAATGCGAACAGTCTTATCATATGTTCTATATGCTTTTACCCGATCTTGAACTGCGGCAAAGCTTGATCGCTTACCTGCGCGAGCATGGGGTCTACAGTGTGTTCCATTATTTGCCTTTGCACCTCTCCGATATGGGGCGAAGCTTTGGCGGGGAAATCGGCGATTGCCCTGTGACCGAACGTGTCAGCGACCAGCTGATTCGCCTGCCCTTCCACAATTCGCTCACAAGTAATGAACAGGAACAGGTGATTGATCTGCTGCGCGATTTTCCACTTTAGTATCTCTGCGCTGAAATTGTTCAAAAGGGTACCCCCCATATTTGGGGGCTTAAGTTGGCTAGGAGTTCAGAGCGAAGGAACAGCGAAGGATCAGCGAATTCAGAGCGAATTCATATTTTCAGGGAAATGAGGGCTTTTAGGACTTAAGTCATGCCCATAGGTGGGGGTACCCCTGGAAGGCATTGTGACGTCTGCGGGAAGCATCTAAAAAAGAGAGTTTTGGGGAACTTACCGCTCGTCAGATGAGTGTTATCCCGGCAGGGCGCGGATGACACGGATTTGCTTTGAAAGGATGGAATAAAACTCCGCCCACTCCGCGCGCAGCCTCCGTGTACAAAGAGTCTTAAATCTGGACTCTGCAAAAGCCATGCTCTTGTGATCCCGTTACAGGGCGTTGCCGGAGGGGCGTGGTAGAATTCCTCCGATGGATTCCGAACACCGCGCTAAAATTGACCTCGTAATTCCGGTTTTCAACGAGGCGGGGGTCGTTGAACAGACCTACGCCAATATCTGCAAAATCATTGATCCTCTGCCATATGAGTTCACCATTTATTATGTGGACGATGGCTCAGAAGATAACACTGTAAAATCGCTTACCGGGCTGACCGAAAAAGATAAACGGATTGTTACATTGGAACTGTCTCGTAATTTTGGTCACCAGGCTGCGCTGAGCGCGGGACTCGATGCATCCAGCGGGGATTTCGTGATCTCTATGGACGGGGATGGGCAGCATCCGCCTGAAATGATCCCACAGATGATCGAACTTCTTAAGCAGGGCTACGATATTGTTCAGGCGCAGCGCATTGACGAGGGGCAGGTCTTCTCCTTCAAGGAAATCACCTCTTCAGGCTTTTATGCCCTGATCAACCAGATCAGCGGAACGCGTATTCTGCGGGGCGCGGCAGATTTCCGGGGGATGAGCAGGCAGGCTGTGGATGCGTTAAAGTCCATGCCTGAATATCATCGCTTTTTGCGCGGCATGATCTCCTGGATGGGCTACCGCAGTCTTGTTCTGCCTTATCATGAGCCCAGTCGTGTCGCTGGCAAATCGAAATATTCGTTCGGCAAAATGTTTCGCCTGGCCATGGATGCAATCTTCTCTTTCTCGCTTATGCCGCTCTATCTTGGCATGACCATGGGCGGGATTTTGCTTTGCCTGGCAGCCGCACAGATCATTTATGTGTTGTCATTTTGGTTCACTGGCCGCTCCTCCAACCTGGTGCCCGGATGGAGTTCATTAATGTCGGTGATGCTGGTGATCGGCGGCATGTTAATGATCCTGCTGGGTTTTATCGGTGTTTATGTTGGATATATCTTTCAGGAAGTCAAACGCAGACCAGTCTACTTGCTTAAAAAGGGGAAGGAATGAATTCACCTGATAAACCTGTTTATAGCTTTGTTTTTCTCAGACATGGGGAATCGGTGGGCAATGCAGAAGCGCGCTGGCAGGGGCAATCTGATTATGTGCTGACCGAAAAGGGCCGCACACAGGCACGCGCCCTGGCGCGGCGTTGGAAGTCTGAGAATGTGAAGTTCGATCTGATTGTTTCGAGTCCTCTGGTACGTGCAAAAGAGACCGCTGAAATTATTGCTGAAGCTTTAGCTGTAAAAGTGGAACTGGATGAGATCCTGCTGGAACGCCATATCGGAGAAATGGAAGGTTTGACCGCCGAGGAACTGCGAAAAATCCCTCAGCCTCCTTATGTAACTCCCTATGATCCGATTGGAGGCGAGGGCGAAGGCGATTGGGCTCTTTTTCTGCGCGCGGGTCAGGCATTATATGATCTCCTGCGCCGGCCTCCCGGCAGCTATCTGATCGTTTCGCATGGCGGCTTACTCAACCAATTGATGCATGCAATCGTTGGAATTGCTCCTCATGTCGATCCGTCAGGCGTGCGGTTTCGTTTTGAAAATACGGCCTTCGCCCGGGTAATCTATTTTCCATACCAACATCGCTGGGCGTTTGATGCACTGAACGATCATTTACACCTGAAATCCCTCACGCAAGAGTAGATATGGCATTATCTGAATCAGCCAGTCATCTTAACGGCAAGATGAAGGTGCTTGCCTTTGGTGCGGGCGCGATCGGAACGTACATTGGCGGGAGCCTCGTGCTGGCTGGACATCAGGTCGTTTTTGTGGAACAACCGAAAGTGGTGGATGAATTGCATCAACGCGGGCTGCGTCTTGATCTGACGCTGGATAAAAGACGACGGGTAAAAGATGCCTCCCGCGTTGATCCCGCCTCTGTTGTGATTGTTGCCACTTTGGAAGAAGCGCTTCGGTATGGCCCCTTTGACGTGGCTCTCTTTGCTCTTAAGTCTTTCGATACCCAGGCTGCCTTGCAAGGGATCAAACCCTATGCAGAAAAGATGCCGCCGTTTCTGTGTCTATCGAACGGTGTATCGAACGAAGAGGTGATTGCTGAGGTGCTCGGCAAGGATAAAGTCATCTACGGCACAGTTACTTCGGCAATTGGCCGTCGCGGCGCCGGCGACATTGTACTGGAGCGTTTGCGTGGGATCGGTGTGGCAAGAGGACATCCACTTTCCGAAAAATTGAATGAGGCATTCAATGGTGCGTACCTTAATTCGCAGTTATTCGAGGATGCCAGGAGCATGAAATGGTCCAAGATGTTGACGAATTTGATTGCCAATCCAACTTCCGCGATTTTGGATATGACCGCACGCGAGGTATTTGCGAATAGAGATTTATATCAGCTTGAAATGGAAATGCTGCGGGAATGCCTGGCAGTGATGGAAGCCCAGGGTATTAAAGTTGTAGATTTGCCAGGCACCCCCGTTCGCGCCTTGGCATTTGCGACAAAATTACCATTATGGCTTTCCAAACCGATGCTCGGACGTGCGGCTGGCACAGGGCGGGGCGGCAAGATGCCATCCTTTCACATTGACTTGCATTCAGGCCGTGGCAAGAGTGAAGTGGAATATTTACATGGTGCGGTCGTACGGGCGGGGGCGAAGTTCAATGTGCCGACCCCGGTGAATAAAGTGCTGACTGAAACCCTGATGACCCTGACGAACAAGGAAATCCCATTAGAAGAATTCTCGCATAAACCCCAAAAATTACTCTCAAAAGTTGAAAGCCAAAAGCTGCCCTATGTCTGAGCTTCGATTGCAACTTTTTAGGTAATATGAAAGAAGAAAGATGAACGAAAAGATTAATCTCGTATCTCCGCGCTCGTCTGTAGAAATTGATCTTCCGGATGGGCGGGTGCTCTCTGGACCGCGTGGAGCAAGAGTGGGTGAGTTTCTGGAAACCCTGGAATATGAGGCGCAATTGATTGCCGCAATTGTTAATGGTGACTTACGAGAATTGACTTATCCGATCAACATCGAATCGCGTGTTACCCCCGTCACTATGTCAGACCCGGACGGTGCACGCATTTATCGTCGTTCGCTAACCTTTCTGCTTGAGATGGCGTTTAGCGATCTATTTCCCGAAGCAGTCCTGTTTGTCGATCATTCGGTCGCTTCGGGGGGATATTACTGCCAGGTAACGGGGCGCCAGC
>DATGYJ010000310.1:0-10395 GCA_035298105.1 Anaerolineales bacterium
GTGTTTGCCGCAGCGTTTGGCTCCGCTATCTTCCTGAGCGTCAATGCCGGTCCCGCGCCGCGCGATATTCTCTGGCTGGCTGTTGCCCGCCGTCTACGAGTGAATGCGGGCGTCGCCTATGCAATTGTTGACGCAGGTCTAATTCTGATCGCTTTACTACTGGGGCTATCAATTGGGCCGATCACCATCGTCCACGCGATTACTGTTGGACCGGCCGTATGGTTGGCATTTCGATTGCTCCATATCAAACCCCAGGCCGAATTTTGGAGCAGGACTGCCAAGTCTTAGACCCAAATGCTCAAAACCTTACTCATACATTGGGCAGCGCTTGAGATTAAAAAACCAAACAACGGATTGCTAACTTTCAACAGATATTTGTTCAGAGGCGAAAATGAATCACCATCTTGTCATTGAAACACATGGATTGAGTAAGAACTATAAAGATGTTATCGCTCTCAAATCGTTGGATTTGAGGGTTCCCCAACATTCGATCTTTGGATTTCTAGGACCCAATGGTGCTGGCAAGACCACTACGATCAAACTCCTGTTGGGTTTGGCGCGTCCTAGTGGAGGTAGTGGCTCCATTTTTGGATGTGATATCGTCCGTCAGAGTGTGGCAATCCGCCGGCGCATCGGTTATCTCGCCCAGGACCCGCGCTATTACGAGAGCATGACGGCTCGCGAGAATTTACGCTTCACGTTGGGCTTTTTCTTCAAAGGTCCTAAAGGGAAGATCGAAGAGCGCATTGCAGAAACGCTCGAACTGGTGGGCCTCGCAGATAAAGCTGACCGACCTGTACGCGGCTTTTCAGGTGGGGAGCGCCAGCGACTAGGAATTGCACAGGCCCAGGTCAATTACCCGGATTTGCTTATCCTAGATGAGCCCGCTGCCAGCCTTGACCCGATGGGACGGCACGACGTGCTCGAGGTGATGGCACGACTGCAAAAGTACACCACAATCTTTTATTCCACGCACATTCTGGACGATGTGGAGCGGGTAAGCGACACGGTTTGCATTCTCAATCATGGAGAGTTGGTCGCCCAAGCTCCTATTCGAGAACTGCTGGCGGGCAGCGGCCAGGTAACATATCGCCTGCAAACCCGCGGCGATATCGAGAGCATCCAGCCACTACTTTGCAGCCGGCCGTGGATCACGGGAGTCCAGATGGAGAGGTCAGATGGCCAGGCACAGTGGCTCATTGACGTCAGCGATTCTGATGCAGCTGAAGACCAGCTACTGAAACTGGTGATGGCGGCTCCAGGCATTCGTGTGACCGACTTTGGTAGATCAAAGTTTGAACTTGAAGATATCTTTCTGAATCTGGTAGGAGGAGACAACCATGGCAAGTAATAGCGAATTTCAATCGGTTGGTAATCAGGGTTGGCCGCAAGGATTTGCAAATCTCGTGCGCAAGGAGAACCACTTGTGGTGGCTGACAAGGCGGTGGTGGGTGCAAACACTCATCTGGTTGGCCTTTATCTCAGGGTTATTGGCAATGTTCATCTGGGTAGTGCCTTCAAATACCGAAGGCTCAACAGGAGAGTCTGAGATCCCTCCAGAAGTCAAGTGTTTGATCTTTATCACTTGGATGAGCGGTATCGCTCCCGCCATTGGCGTGACCATGCTTGGTCAGGATGCGATCCTCAACGAAAGGCAATCTGGCACAATGGCATGGGTACTGACGAAGCCAGCTTCGCGCAGCGCCTTCATGCTTTCGAAGCTCATCTCCAACGCTTTCGGGATCCTGATGACCATGGTAGTTTTCCAGGTTTGCTCTGCCTACCTGCTCATTTTCATTGCTACCGGGCAAGCATTTTCGCCACTCCACTACGCGGCAATGTCTGGGATTATCTTTTTGAGCCTCCTCTTCTATCTGACCCTTACGCTCATGTTGAGCACGATCTCCAATGGGCGCGGGTTAGTGATCGGAATCCCTTTGCTGATCGTCCTCGCTTCTCAATTCATCGGACGAATGCTTCCTGCCTGGCTGTTAGATTTCTTGCCCTGGAGTTTAACTGCTTCCTTTGGCGATGCACAGGCATCGGCGTTGTATGCGGCGATCGGGGAGCCCTTACCCACCTGGATGCCAGTGATTACCACAGCAGTTTGGTGCCTAATCTTTGTAGGCATCGCAATGTGGCGACTTCACAGGGAGGAGTTCTAGATGAGCGAAGAAGTTGAAAAGAAAGGTCCAATGAAGACTTTTGCCATCCGCCACCCATTTCTTTTTGGCCTTCTGGTCGCCCTGATTGGTACTCTAAGTCAAACGTGGCCTTTATGGTGGCCTGGACTTTCTCAGAGCGCACAGATCTTGCTCGCGCGGGTAAGCGGCATCGTAATCGCGGTCTTTCTTCTCACCTGGTTCAACTGGTGGCAAGAGGCAAGCTTTACCCGATTCCATAGCTGGAAAACCTTGTTGCCGTATCTGCCATTAATACTACTTGTACTATTAGGTTTCGCCAGTTTGATCGAGACCAATGGGATCAACGTAACTAACCCTGGTATGATCTTATTCGAAGCAGTTTCGTTCCTAGCAGGCGGTTTCATGGAAGAGGCCCTCTTCCGAGGCGTGATACTGCGCGCCTTTCTGCCATGCAGACTGTTAGACGCCGCTCTGCTTTCCGCGGTTGTCTTTTCACTCTCACACCTACCAAACCTTCTCCTTGGCCAGGACCTTGGCACTACGATGATGCAGTTAGTACGCGCTTGCCTGGTAGAGTTCGCTTTTGTGGCGCCCCTGGCCTATACCCGCAATATCTGGCCACTGATCATCCTGCACGCTTTGATTAATTTCTCTAGCTTTCTCAGTAGTGGAAATATCACATTGATCTCCACCGAAAGCCCAACAATAGCTCAGGTGTTATCGGAAGTCACACTTTTCGGTCTGATGTCCGGCTATGGTTACTGGCTGTTGCACCGGGTCGAACAAAGAAGTGAAGGGAGCGTGGTGATCATAGAGCAAGCCTATACGAGGCTCTCGCGTTGATCACATAATAACCCTTGGTTTTGTCTTACCATCTTTTCAACGATTGGAGGAAGTGAAATGGCAGAGAATAAAGTAAAGAAATTTTCTACCCAATCCTTTGCTCGAAAGGCGGGACGTATTATGTTGATCACAATTTCCATCTTGTTAGCTAGCATACTGTTTCTTGCGGCTGTAATTGAGTTCTGGAGCTATCCAGGAAAACCAAGACCCTTTCTAAATGAAAACGGAAATCCGCTTCCTGGCAGCATTTCAGAAAAAGTCTTTGTTAACATCAACGGAGTTCAACAAGGCATGTTTATCAAGAGTAAGAATGACAAAAATCCCGTGCTGCTTTACCTTCATGGAGGTATGCCCGATTATTTCCTCACCGAGCATTACCCAACTAGTCTCGAAAGTTATTTCACCGTGATCTGGTGGGAACAACGTGGCTCCGGACTCTCTTACAGTCCGGACATCCGACGCGAGACGCTCACCCTCGAGCAGATGATCTCAGACACACTGGAAGTGACGAATTATCTGCGTCAGCGCTTTGGCCAGGACAAGATCTACCTGATGGGACACTCGGGAGGCAGCTTCATCGGTATCCAGGCGGCTGCACGGGCGCCGGAGTTGTACTATGCCTACATTGGCGTGGCGCAAATGTCGAATCAGCTCAAATCGGAAAAACTGGCATATGACTATATGCTTGAGCAGTTCAAAGCAAACGGAGATACAAAATGGGTCCAAAAGCTGGAGGCGGCGCCAGTCACGATGACGAACATACCGCAGGCATATCTTGTACTCCGTGATCCAGCCATGCACCCCCTTGGCATTGGCACAACTCATGACATGAGTTCAATAGTCACGGGTCTCTTTATCCCGTCCCTACAAAGCCGGGAGTACACGTTGATGGAAAAGATCAACCTGTGGCGCGGCAAAGTTTCCTCAGGCGTCAGCTACCTGTGGGATGAGCAGATCACTACGGATCTGAGCAAAAAAGTGACAAAGTTTGACGTCCCCATCTATTTCTTTTCTGGCATCTACGATTACACTGTCAGCTACACTTTGGCGAAGGATTACTTTGAGAAAGTAAATGCACCAGTCAAGGGGTTTTATACCTTTGAGCGATCGGCTCATAGCCCTATCTTTGAAGAACCGGAAAAAGTGCAGAAGATTTTGAGAGAGGATGTACTGGTAGGAAGCAATAACCTTGCTGACCGCTAAAGCGAGGGAACTTTTTTCCAGATGAAGAAGCAAAACCACAATGACTTGATCCGGCATGGAAGATTAAAATGAAAAACCATCGATGTAACACACCCTGGAAATAGAGTTCAGCGAAACCCATCTAGTGTTGGGAAAATCGTGCACAGGATTGCACTTGGGTTTGGCAGTCTACTTATCGTGTTGCTGTTGGCCTGTGGTCTCTCCGCTGTAATTAACCTGAGCCTGCCCACGCACTCCGAGGTCGCGGATCACCTAAGCAACCTCGAAAAAGCCCGGTTGGCTGAGTTTTTTCATCTAAAACAAGAATTGGGTAGCGCGATTTGGCCGGGTTGGGGAGAAGCTGATATTCCCCTCGTCCTCTATAACGAAGAGTATGCTTTTCTTATTGGCTACCCTGATCCCCCGGACGGCTGGCTCAAGATGCCCCAAAGGGAGTCACGCGGCGCTGCTTGGGAAGTCGTCCCCGGCGAGAAATTTGATAACATGCCCTATTACCGGCAACGCCTCACTGATCCCAATAAAACCCCAGAGGGCTTTACCGTACTGGTCGGGGATCGTTGGGTCGCTACTTTTCAGACGAGGGAATATTCTGAAATTTCGTTTTACTCCGGCCTTCGGGATGGATTTCCTCCGGTCGTACGAGAGGTCGTCCCTTATGCTCTGTTCTGGAACCTGATATCAGGCGAAAGCGATGCATACATAGCGTTTCTCTTTCACGAGACACTCCATGCCTACCAGGGCATGCTCAATCCAGATCTCTTCGCACAGGCCGAAGAAGTTATGAGCCTGGAAAACAGATATCCCTGGGAAGATCCAGGGCAACTAGACGCCTGGCAGAAAGAGCTCGATCTCCTCCTCGGAGCGGCAAACGTAACCTCAAATGAGGAAGCTGCAGAGCTAGTACGCCAGTTTCTGACTCAGCGCGATGCACGCAGAACGCGGTTAGGACTGAGTCCTGAGTTCGTGGATTTTGAGCGCCGGCGAGAATGGCTTGAAGGGCTGGCAAAGTACACCGAGCTAGCAATTGGACGGATGGCCGCGACAACCCCAGGTTACGAACCATTGTCAGACATCCACACTGATTCCGAATTCAACAATTACTGCACCCGTGATCGCTTCTGGTCGCTGCAACTCAATCAGGTCCGGCGGGTACTTAAGAATGAAGGCGAGGTCCGATTTTACTACTCTGGTTTTGCCCAGGCTGTACTGCTGGATCGGTTATTGCCAGGCTGGAGAGCAAGCGCCATTTCTGAAGATACCCCGTTAGAGGATTTTTTACAAAATGCCATTTCTAAGCCCTAAGGGAGGTTTCTCCTAATTGGCCAGATCAGGTATCGAACATGAAACTGCGTACATTGCTCTCTTGTCTGATTTTCCTGTCAACGTTGATCGCTATCGCCACACGAATCTTTTATAGATGATTATGGAGCAAATATCAATGATGAGAAAAAGCCAAGCTTCCATGGAATCCACCCAGCCACTTCCCTCAAACGATGGAGGCGTATATGAAATCAAAATCGAGGAACGCCTCGATGATCATTGGAAGGAGTGGTTTGAGGGAATGGATCTGAAGCATGTAGAAAATAGTGAACTTGGACGGCAATGCACCCTTATCATTGGTCCAATTGCAGATCAATCGGCCTTACATGGTTTGCTAGCAAAAATCCGGGACCTCAATCTGACATTGATTTCTGTCAGGAAAATGGCTCTGACAGATTCGAATCGCCAAGAATGATTTTATTGTGGCTACCAAGCCGAATCAAATGCTCTGAATCATGCGTTCGGTCTTGGTTTGCGCTTTTTGTCAGCGATACTCAGCCGACAAGTGAAAGTGATCAGATTTTGTGATTTCAGTCTATTACCAAATTTACTAAAGGCCGATGTACCAAACTTTTGTGATACCTGGCTATCTGTATCTCCAATGGTGGTGACACAAGATAAAAGGTTTGCACAAAAACGATTTCATCAAGGCCGCAAAGACGGATGAGATCTATGGGTAAATAGAGGCGACCCGCGAGCGTCGCTTTCGTCATTACCTTCTTCATCTTTCATGTGAGTAGGCCCCAATGACCTGAAAGCAAATATTGGCTCCCTGTATCTTCAGAGGCCAGAGAGTTCGACTGATTCTGCAGGACTCATCCATAGAAAGTAGGGCAGGCAGGTATCTTCACAAAGGTTGTTACATAATTTACCCAAGCTATCGCTGACAGATGGGTTGGCTGTACCCTGGTATGAGGGTGGACCACCGTAATTTCTGTTCAAAAATTGGTCAGGGGTGACTAAATCAAACGGGCCTTACTAAAATAAAGTGTAAAACCAATACCGGATCTTAGCCATCAGGGTGACACACCCCACAGCCGCAGAATCCCATCTTCAGAACCGGCCGCCAGAAGAACGCCATCCGGCGAAAGGGCAATACTATTCGCGACCCCCGTAGACTTCAGCGTTTGCAGCAGACCTCCACTCGAGGCGCGCCAGAGGCGGATAGTATTATCTGCAGAGCCCGAGAACAGGATCGATCCATCTGAAGAAAAAACAAGACTATGAATTGCCCCGGTATGGCCTCCCAAGATGTGTTGAATGTTTCCGTTGGAGAGATCCCATAGATATACACTTCCATCGGCAGCACCGGAGGCGAGCAATCCTGGCTGCGGTGAGAAAGCCAGGCTCAAGATTTCGGCTGCGTGACCGTTGAGAGTGTTCAAAAGAGTTCCATCTGCGACGCGCCATAAACGAACTGTATGATCCGATGAGGCTGAGGCAAGCTGCTGCCCATCAGGCGAGAAAGCCACTTTTTGGATGTCACCGGTATGGCCTCTCAGGGTTGCCAAACGGCTGCCACTCGGGACCTGACTGATTCGGATGGTGTCGTCAGCAGAACCGGTTGCCAGCAGGCTCCCATCGGGCGAGAACGCGACCGTCAATACACTCTCGGTATGCCCTCCTGCAGATAATACCTCTTTGCCATCGGCTGCGCTCCACAAAATCGTTTTATGATCATCAGAACCGGAGGCGATCAGTGACCCATCCGGGGAGAATGCGACGCTGTGAACCGGCCCGGTATGCCCTAAGAGGACCTGAGAGAGTTTTCCATCGCTGACATTCCAGATCCGGATGGAGTTATCGAACATGCCTGCGGCTAAATTCACCCCATCTGGCGAGAAGGCAATATTTTGGACCGTACTGGAAAAACCCTCCAGGGTATGGATGGAGGCATACTCGGGGATCTGCCAAATGCGTACGGTCCCATCATAAGATCCTGAAATGAGACGCTTTCCATCCGGCGAGAAGCTGACATCGTGAACACCACTGGTGTGCCCTTCCAGGGCCGTCACGAGGCTTCCATCTTTGACGCGCCTCAGCCAGATGCGATTGTCATTCGAAGCGATGGCGAGCAGAGGCAGTGTCTCATCTGAAGAGAACGCTAAATGAAGCACCTGCTGGCCTGCACCGAGCATGGTGCGTGCCAGCACGCCATCAGTGACCCGCCAGAACTGCACGGTACCGTCGAGAGAGCCGGTCGCCAGCAACTTCCCATCAGCTGAGAGGGCAACAGCCTCCAGAGATTTGGTCTTGACGGTGACGGTCCGCTGTAGCGTGCCAGTGGCAACCTGCCAGATTCTGACCGTACGGTCTTCGGACCCTGAGAGGAGCGTCTCTCCGTCGGAGGAAAAGACCAAAGTGTGGATCCGGGAGGTGTGCCCAGCCAGCGTGCGCGTTGCCTCGGTTGCCAGATCGGAAAGATAGACACCGCCGCTTGCATCGCCCGCAGCTAACAAATTCCCGGTGGCCGAGAAAGCCAGGCTGGTGATCGCGCCGAGCGGACTATTAAAAGTATCTTGGATAGAATGATCAGATATCTGCAGAACCTGGATAGATCCATCCAGTAACCCCAAAGCGAGCCGTGTCCCCTCGGGAGCGAAGGCGACGCTACTCAACCCAATTCTGGATTCGATGAAGCCTGTCTCTTTGAAGGATTCGGAATCATAGAGATAGACTCCCGCCCGGGTTGCCACTGCGGTCATGCGACCATCGGGACTGAGTATGACTTGAACGACGCTCCCCTTGCCCCAACGCGCTAAGGGTGCCAGGTGATCGAGGTTCTCGATTGCGATCGCCGTTTGTGGGAGGAAAACAGGCGTCCCTGCGGACACGGATGGAGGCGGAGTTGTTGTGGAAGTAGGCAATATTCGGGTTGGGAACGGGGTGATCGTCGCGGCCGGCGTAGCTGGAGCTGCGCAGGCCGTCAATAAAAATAAGGACAAGAGGAAGGTACAGTGTTGAAGTTTCATCGTCTGACTCCTTTATCAAGACAATGATTTCCCCAGGTAAGTTACAGAGCAGAGATTGCCTGTTTCTCAACAGAGCTCTTGAATGAATATGGTACGAGGTGCAGGAAGGGTAAAGCATACATTTTTGGATTGTTTGTACAAATCGATCGAAAACGCCCTGTCCATATTTGGGGGTCATTTTGGTTCAACGTTCAGAGTGAGTTTAGAGTAAAGGAAGAGCGAATTCAGAGCGAGTTCATATTTTCAGGAGGACCCGGAGTTTTAGGACTCTGGTCATGCCCATATGTGGGGGTACCTTTTTGAATCACTGTCCCGCCTTGCGACTGAAGGAAGTGCCGCGCAGCGGTAGGTTCCTGGAGAGAAGGGTTGGTTGTCAGCCGCCCAATAAAAGCCTGGCCGGTATGCCCTATTCTTCGAACAGCCGGGCAAACCCCGGATAGGGAATTAGCGGAATGACCTCAAAGCTGATCAAGCCGGCTTGCACCAGCGGCAGGGATGCCAGCACACGCTGCGCTTCGTTCGTGTCGGAGCATTCGAGCACCAGGACTGCTTCCGAGCGATCGGCACGAAAATAGTATTCACGGATTGTGCCGCGCTGGTACAACTCCCAGACGGACCGGGCTTCTGCTTTGAGATGCGGCTGGAACTGCTCGGGCGTTACACCGTCTGTTTCAATTTCCATGGCAAGGATTTTCATGACGCCCTCCTGAGGATAGGGGTTGAAATTTATATGCGCCTCTCTGCTCTCCTATTCGGGGATGAGCAGCGTGAGAGCGCAGAGCGCGGGAATTTTCGATCAGGCGGCCGTCGAAACTCCCGGCTCTGATGGTACAGCGGCAAAGCGCTGTTGCCGTCCCAACCAAAGATGCAAGGCATAAAAGCCGATCGCCGAGACTCCGCACAGGACGCCGCCGAGATACCACAACAGATTTGGATTGTAGTTATCCAGGATCAGGCCGGCCGCCGCGGGTCCGAATGTGGCAGGGATCGTCCAGCCGAGATCATAGATCGCCATGTAGCGACCACGCATCTCTGCCGGTGCGAAGTTGATCGCCAGGGCTTTATTCGTCGGGAAGAGGATCATTTCGCCAACGGTTGCAACGACCACCGCCAATACGAAGAATTCAAAACTCCGGACAAAGCCAATCATGGCGAAGCCCGCCGTGAAGAAGAGCGCACCGAGCGTCATCATCAGAAACGGAGGGTATTTGCGGATGGTACGGCTGATCCAGATTTGGAAAAGCACTACCTCCAGTCCCGTAATGGATAACATCAAACCATAGCTTTTTGAACCGATATTGTGGACATCCCGCAAGTAGACTGCCAGGGCGCCATATTGTTGTTGATAAACGATCAGGACGATCATTCCGGCGAGTGTGAAGCCCATATAAGCCAGATCACGCACGACAATGCGATACCCCGCGATCGTCGTCAGGAAAGATTCACTCTTCTTCGCCTGCACAGGAGAGGTGGGTCTGGTCTCGGGCAGGTAACGATAGAGGATGAGCGCGACCGTCAGGCTTAACACCGCGTCAGCGACGAACAGGGCCAGGAAGGAGCGCGCCGCGATCAGCCCGCCGAGAGCGGTTCCGAAGATCCAGGCGTAGTTGTAGGCAACCCGTGTGATCCCAAAGGCCTCCTGCCGCTTCGACTCGGGCAGGATGTCTGCCATCATGGCATCATGCGCAGGTGTCGAGATTCTCGAAAGCAGTCCCACGATCACGACCAGGAGATACAGAATCTTCACATCCCAGGCGAGACCGAATAAAAGACTGCTGAGCGCGCTGAAGGTCAGACCGAAAAGAATCAACCGCCTGCGACCGAATTTATCGGTGAGAGCCCCGCCAATCATGCTGCCAACCAGACCAAACAAGGATGACATACCGAGCAGGACACCCGCCTCGGTCATCCCT
>DATGYJ010000311.1:0-18112 GCA_035298105.1 Anaerolineales bacterium
AGGAGGACTGCGCCTGGGCGCAGTCCTCAGTGTAATAGTTTTAACTTCCTAGTTGGATTGGATCTTGATCTGCTTCGGTCGAGCGGATTCTGCCTTGGGCAGTCTCAGCGTTAATACACCATCGGTGATCTTCGCTTCCACATGCTCCGCCTCGATCGCGGCCGGCAGGCGCAAAGTCCGCGTGAAGGATCCGCTTGGAAGTTCGCGCACGAGATAGTGTTCCTCATCGGCCTTATATTCACCCTGAATGCGGACCACATCCTCCAGGATCTGAATATTCAGTTCATCGGAGGTGATTCCCGGCACAAGCGCGGAAAGTACATAGGCTTCCTCCTCTTCGCGGACATTGATGCCGAGAGTTTGTTCCTGGTTCTCTGCCCAGCGGCGCGCCATACGGCGATACGGCCTGTCCTGAGCGAAGCCGAACGGATAAGCTTGTAAATAGAATGTCATGGCTTGTCTCCTGTTGTTGAGTTTTCAATGGCCCTATCTTATTTTGGCCGTATAAGAAAAGAGATAAAGCCACATAGAATTTGTATATGAAAATCGAGTGACGCCTTCCCAAAGCAACTGTCTGTCCTCTCCAACCTGTTTTGTTTGCCTTAGGGTTATGAGAAAATCCCCCGCAGAAAAACTACGGGGGATTCGTTTCTTCATTCAAATGAATGAAGTGGGAGGCGATTCACTGTGCTACAGCTTATGGCAAACTCCAGAAGCCACTGTTGGGCACGCCCAACCCGGTCACGTTATCCCAACCTGGGCCCGTGGATTGTGTTGGAGAGCCAGAGTAATCATCGAAAGTTCGCAAGAAATCTGAAGTGCCTGCGCTCGCGTCGACGCTGTTCTTGAAATTCCTGCGCGCCACAGCTGTCTTGACGGAAAGGACATCATAAAACGCACCTGGATTATCGTAGAACAGCGGATTGGCAAAGCCATGTGGAGACCCGGATTTTTGATCGAGCAGCGCCATCAAACCTGCAAAGATGGGGCTGGAAAGACTCGTACCGCCAATACGATACTCATCATAGTAGACCCCATCGGGGAAGGTTTGTGTCTGGCCAACCAGAAGTCCAGTCTGAGGGTCGCCCAACGCTGCGACATCTGGAACGGCGCGGCCATCTTTGCCTAATGCCGCTTGATAATCGGGCGCCGCAAAGACGACACTCTCACCACCACCGGAACCGTAGAGCCATCCGGAGCGGGTACAAACCAGCGTGGTGGCATTACAGCTATAAGAGCTAGTTCCCCATCCGGTTTCGATCGCACGGGCCCCGCTTTGATCCACACCCAGGCTGGTACCGCCAACAGCTGTCACCCATGGGCTGGAAGCGGGCCAATCCGCGGTTGCGAACCCGAAGCGGGAGGTCTCATCGCCGCTATCGCCTGATGAGAAGTACACACCGATGCCTTCAGCCGCAGCCTGAATAAGGGTATCTTCAAATGGCTTCACGTATCCCGGCGGGAGCAATTCTGTGGTTGGAAAACCATACGAGTTGGTGACGATCTGTGCCAGATGCTGATCGACGACATGGTTCATCGCCGCATCTAAATCCTGGTAATTGTTCGGCGCGCCGACATAGACAATCTTGGCGGCGGGAGCCATACCGTGCACCGCTTCCACATCCAGCGTCTCTTCACCATACCAGCCCTGTGGGTCTTGTTGTTTATTCTGTGGGCGCCGGTATACGCCAGGCGGTACAACCTGAACAAACTGTGAGGGACTCATGGTAGGCAGCCCCCGGTTGGTGGACCATTGGTTGACATCCTGTAGAATGGTCGGCGAGGCATACGCATCGATAATGGCAACGGTTTGACCTGCACCATCATACGTATTGGGAATGCCATAAGCGGACTTAATCTGATCGGGTGTATGGCCTCTGATCGCCCAGGGTGCAGTAGCGGGATTGGTAAGGTCAGTAAAGCCCGCAGGATAAGCATAGGGCGAAACAAGTTCTGCCCAATAGCTTGAGAGTGGCGGCGCATTTCTGAAACCACCGGACGGCGGGGCATCTTTGATGTGATCGGTCTCGACAAAGATCGCGCTCTCATCCAGGCCAATCACGCCGCTGACCGTAGCCGCCAAGGAATTCGGGATCGAAACATCCCCGGAAGGCGAGCGCACTGTCTTGCCGTTGACCTTATACATCCCAAACTGGACACCAAACGCCGTTTGTGCCTGTGCGATGGTGCCCTCGGCAGAAACGTAGTGGTTATTCATCGGTGTATGGTTCACCGAAAAACCCTGGCTCTTCAACCAGGATTGGACCGCACCCACCTGGGCTTGAGAGGGCGCGAACTGCCTACGGAATTGTTGAGGCGTCAGGTATTGTCGATATTGCGCACTATTCGGGTCTGATACCGCGCGAGCCAGCGCCTCGGCCGCGCTCGCGTTTTGCCAGCCCAGGTAAACGCGGAATCCGATGTATGCACTCGCATCTGCCGCGCCAGCGTAGTTTTTCGAATTTGCCCAGGCTGGTGCACTGCCATGCAAGGTCGTGCGTGTGGATTGGGCAGCCAGCGCTGAACCCGGGAGCATTGCCACAATCGTTAAAATGACAAGAATGGTAAAAATCTTTTGCTTCATCACTATCTCCTCTGGAATTTTATTTTGTTGCCAGCTTCATAATGACTGTATTGATTCTGCCCAAACGTCTCCTTTCCCAACCGGCTCCTGCCAGGTTGATATAAAAAAGAAAACTGCCGAAAAAAAAACATTCGGCAGTCTGGCGGTCTGCCAAGCTGTACGCATCAGTTCGGCAGATCCATGACTTTGCGTCCCCACCTCGCGATGGGTTTGCCCTTTCGGTACCTCTAAAGCAGACTACTATAGTCTCTATACTATATTAATTCTTATCGAAAAACAAGCACTTTGTAACCTTTTGGTCTCCAGATCTGAGTTTTTGTTGCGTTCAAGACGATGAGAAAACGGAAAAGTAACATCCCTTACTTAGGATTGCAGGTCTATCCGCTTACCTCCCTATGTACAAAACTTGGTTTCGACCTCAGTTGAACATTGCACTGGTATGCCAATTGAAATAAACTAGAGAGCCCACCTTTTCAGGCGGGCTCTCCATTCTCTAATCTAAACGGATCAGCTCACTTTAACTTTACCGGTCGCACTTCGATCTGCATAAAGCCATTCTGTGCGCTGAGGCTCACGATGCGGATGGTCATAGGCAGGATTGGGTTCTTCACACTGCCCTGGGGATTTTCCGGGTCCCAGTATAGGATGCGACTGTCAAAGACCTTGACAGCCGGGAGGCTTGGAACCGGCGACAGCACACTGTTGACATGGATGTTCGGGATGCCGTCAGTGGGTGTCAATGTAAAGGTCGAGTCATAGGTCTGGATGCGGTTGCGCCAGACAGCCCCATTGATATTGTGAAGCGCTGCAAAGTGTGCATCGATCGGGAGCAGCAAGCCCGCGCCGGGATGGTCTTTGAGGCCGGTCTCGTTATCCGCCTGCGAGGTATCCCAGAGGTTGATCAGCATGCCGTCCTGATAGGGGAAGTGATCGACATAGTTGCCCAGTTCAGGATCATCCAAATAGCCGAAGAAATACGGACCGGTCTTCAGGCCGTTGTCGTAGCCTTTGTAGGCACGATACTCGACCACATAGTACTGGCTGTACAGCTTGTCTTCGGTACCGGTCGTTACGCGGAACTCGTTAAAGGCCCAGCCAGCGTCCATCTCGGCGCCATCCAGAGGATAGCCGGTGATCTCGATGTTGTCGACCATGAACCCGTCATAGTTGACGCCACCGTCGCTCTTATACTGGAAACCCACCAGCACATTGCCAGCCGGCAAGTTGGCCGTCAGATCCACCCAGCCGTTGGAGAACCCATCAATGCTGTTCGCCTCAACACTTGAGTTCGACAAGTTCGTGGGCACCGTCTGCCATGTGGCTCCGCCATCAGTGGACACGATCACGCTGGCGTAGTCGTAACCCACCTCGATGCCGTAGTTGACCTTGGCGGTCAGCGTAGCGCCCGCGCCGAGGGTCAACGCCTTGGTCATGGTGCTGTCGATGTCGTTATGCGAGCCGCTGAAGTAGAAGTAGCTGCCCTCGTATGGATCAGCGATATGCTCTGTGACTGGCTTATCCGGCAGGATCACGAACAGGCCCTGGGCTTGCTTGGTGTTGAACTCCATCGGACCAAGCTTGTGGGCGGAATATTGCCCGGCGCTTGCCACCTCATAGTTCAGCCAGCCGAGTTGGAATTTCTCCCAGGCGCCCATATGGCTGGGTTTGTTCCCGATCGTATCCTTTCCCTCGTCGATCCAGGATCCCGACGACATCAGCGTCCAGAAGCCGGTGCCGTTCTCGCCGCCATACGCATAGAGATCGGGCAGGCCCAGGTCATGTCCGTATTCATGTGCGAACACACCCACACCGCCATCCTCAGGCTGGATCGTGTACTTGCCGACCCAGTAGTTGCTGTCCCCGATCTTGATACCGCCCAGCTTGTTGAAGTCCGGTCCGGCAGCGCCTTCTAGCTCATAGTGGGCATACCAGCTGTGGCTCCAAATGGTCCATGCGGGGGCGCCGGCTTCTTCACCCGGGCCAGCGTGAACGGACTGGAAGGTATCGATGTAGCCATCCGGCTCATCGAAATTGCCATTGCCGTTATAGTCATAGCGGTCATAAACATCGAACTGTTTCAGATAATCATCGATCTGGGCAGGAGTCTTCCCTGCCGCGATCTGAGAGGCATACCAGCTATTGATCGAATCCTGAAGGAAGTTCCAGACGTTTGTATCGGGATTGTCATCATAGGCAACGGCATTGCCCGGCACCTCGACCCAATCTGTCACATCACCATACACAGCATAGCGGCCCGAGGACTGCTCGATGTAGAAATTGCGCAGCGAGTTCGCACCGGGTGCATCGTTGAAAAACAGGTCCAAATAATGCTCACGGCTGAAGTCCGGAACCCAATAGGTGCTGTTGTCAACGCTGCGATCTGGCGGAGTAAAGCCATTGTGCGTAATATCGGCGAACTCACCCAGCACGGTCCAGATCGCGCCTTCGCCTTCGCGCGCCAATTCGACATATTGCCCACGGGCGACTTCACCAACTTTGCCATAGGCCTTCCCATGGAGCTTAGCCTCGAGGGCCTTCTCTTTGAGATCTAATTGTGCAGTCGTCAGGGGATCAGGCAGGTTATCCGGCTTTTGAACCAAAACGGGACTATCCCCAATGCCACTGGAAGCCTGTGGTGCAGCCAGCGCCCCACCTGGCAGCATCCCTACCAGTACCAAAATGCTCAATAGAGCGAGTAATTTGCGTTTCATGTGCCCTCCGATAGAATTTGTGATGAACGTATGTGCACACTGCAAGAACTCATTCAATCGATGTTTTCCTTGAACCTCCTTTCCACGAAGTGGTGGGATATTAAACAAAAAAACTGCCGAAACGATTTTCCTTCGGCAGTCTGGCGGTCCCGCTCTGGCGGGATCCATAACTTTGCGTCCCCACCTCGCGATGGGTTTGCCCTTTCGAGGATGTTCCTGTACCTTTCAGGGAGACGCAAAGTAACACTAAAATTGTATCTTTATCTTACATGGTTTTTGAATTGGAATCAAGAGGCATGAAGTTACAGTCAGAAAGGGGTTATCACACCTGATATGCCGATTAAAAATGGAGGCCTCTCCAAATAGAGAGGTCTCCATTCATAATAAATCAGTTGCACTCTGCATCCCATTCGGGCTGGAGCCCTATTGGAACGTCTCCTCTACCCTCACTTGTTCCTCTGCTTAATATCTGATTGACATTCCATTTTTCCAGGTCGTGAAGCGGGCGCCATCCTTGGTGCTATTCTTTACTTCGTACATGAGTTCATCTGCCATGCTGATGAGTTGCTCAGGTGAATGAGGTGGTACAACGCAAGTCACTGAACCCATGCTGAACGTCACCGGCAGGTTTCTGCGCTGCATCTCGGCGCGCAGGTGATTATGGACCCTGGAAACGACGACTTCCGCTTCCGGCTGGCGGGTGGAAGGCAGGAGCATGGCAAACTCATCGCCGCCCAGTCGCGCAATGAAATCTGTCGTCCGCAATTGAGATTTCAGTTCGCTGGCGATCCGGCGCAGCACCTCATCGCCGATCTTATGTCCAAATAGATCATTGACCCGCTTGAAGTTATCCGCATCCATGAAGACCACTGTGATCGCATGAGGATACCTGCGGACGCGTTCGATCTCCATTTGCAATAATTCATTGAAATAGCGCGCGTTCATCACACCGGTCACAAAATCGGTCCGGGCCATCAGTTGTTCCTCTCTACGGGACTTTTGTAATTCGCCGACCAGATAAGTGACAATCACATAAAAAACCACCCGGATCAATGTGTTCACGATATAGATGAATGGCTCAGCATGGACCTGACCCGCTGCAATCCTCGCGCCCAGCAGCGTGAACGCGCTTAGGAATGACATGAGTAGCCCCGCTTTTTGATTCACAGCCCAGGTCACCATCGCAATCGGCAGTAAGTAAAACAGTGAGACAGTGATTTTATTGCCTGTCAGGGAATCTACAATACCAAGGCAGACAACCGAGACAATCCCTGCTATCATCCAAAAAGCAGGGTTCCCCTTTTCAAGGGCGTCAAATATCTTGTGTATCTTCAATTTTATAAGGGGTTGCTACAGATGATATCCTCAAGCACTCATTATTAAACAGACTGCCCGCCGTCACGATGAAGCATCGGTTAGGCAGCGAGCAAGTATATTTTACTCTTTTTTGTTTTCATCTGTTAACGTTTTCATGTCGTTGCGAGTGGAGTGGAGCGAAGCAATCTCCCCATGATCATTATTGCCACCGGCCCGAGGCTGCGCGCAACTTCAAGACTCTCCGTTATCCTGCAGTTGCACTGCTGGACAATGGAGCATCCGCCTGCGCAGTGCCCTCCTACACTTCCTTCACTACCAGCACTTCCTCACCCAGCATATCCGTCACCTTGATCGCGACGGTCGTCCCCTTTTTCGCCTCCACCCCATACTTCCCATCGACCAGATCATTCTTGCGCTCAGGGACATCTGCTAGCGCGATCTTGAACACTTCGCCGTCATAGTCCGCATCGATCATCACGCTATCCACCATGGAGCGCCAGTCACTGACCTGCGGCTGGAAGAGCGGATTATCCTTGTTCTGTTGTTTTAGGCGTTCCAGGATGGTGGGGGAAATGAAGTCGTCAATTGTGATTTCAACATGTTGATTATGGAGTCCAGGAGCTCGCTCCTGGGTTCGCTCCCGTTCCTTCTCCCGCTTTTTCGACGACAAGCCGTCTGACTCCAAAACGCGGAACGAGACCTTTGCCCTGCAGGCTCGTGGGTGAAGAAGCCGCCATATTTAGGATCAGACCGCAGTTCTATCACTTCGATCTTATTAGGAATGTTGCCCTGCCTGCGGAGTTTGTTCCACCGCTCCAGCCAGGCATCGACGGCGTATTCCTTGCCCAGGCCAACCACCACGATATCGCGTTCTTCCTCGGGGCGGACGTTGAGTTCCCTCTTCACTTCCTCCAGATCCAGCGGCGTGACCGGATGGTTGAACGGCACGATCTTGACCAGCTTCTTCCCCAGCGTGCCATCGAAGAAGGCCTCGGTTTTCGTGCGGGTCATGCCGAGATGCTCGACGGCTAAATTGAAGGCTCGTTATGCTGGATTTGCAGATCATAATCATTGACGCGGTAGACCGCAAAACCCAACTGTGCTGGCTCAGGTGTTTCTTCAACCTCCATCCCCGGCAGAGCCTGCTTCTTACTTTTCAACTTCTCAACTTGCTCTTGCACCACCCCTTGCAGGCGTTTGATCGTAGTTTGAATTGCGCCCTTATTGATATCTGCCCCAATCCAGCGGCGACCCAGTTTTTGGGCAACCGCGGCGGTTGTGCCTGAACCGAGGAAGCAGTCAAGAACAATATCGCCAGGGTTAGATACCCACTCAATAACGCGTTCTAACATTTCTTCAGATTTCTCAGTTGGATAATCTGTCAATGAACCCATGTGTGGAAAGTCCATCCAAACATTATTTGCTAATCGCTCCTGTTGAGGTGGGATATAACATTGAACAGTTCCATCAACGCCCATACGGATGAAATCTAAAACTTCTCCTTTTGTCGCAAGATGATCCAATATATATGCGTCAATTTCAATCTTTCCTGCGTAATTCTCTTCGTAATGCTTGTAATTATCTACAGCTTTTTTTGCTCTAGGCTTCGCCCATCGCCATTGCCCTTCGGTTGGTGTAACACCAAGCAATTCGTACCTCATGGTTGGTCGATCATGATTTCTCCAAAGAGTGTCCCACTTTCCGGGCTACCTACCAACTCTTTGAGTTTTTAGTATAGTTAATTTACCATCATGAGACTTAGAATAAAAAAGGGTTGTGTAATACCCGGGAATTAAGCTAGCAACAGTATCAAACTGGGCTTGCACTGACGTAGTTCCACGACGACTAGCGATTTCATTTCTGAAGTTTTCAACTCCAAATATCTTATCAAGAAGACATCTGAGATGATGATTTTTCCTGTGATCGCATTGTAAGAAGATAAATCCATCTTCAGACAGCAATTCCTTTAACATCATTAAGCGCTCATACATGAACTGAAGATAATTATCATTAGTCCAGATGTCTGTATATTGGATTTGCTCACCCAGAGCATAAGATCCACTTTCGAGTTTTGCCGTTCCCGTTGATCCACGAAACGATACCCTCCGTACATAATCCGCCCCACTATCAAACGGCGGATCAATATAGATCAATTTCACCTTGCCACGAAAACCATTGGCAAGCAAATATGCCAGCACATCTTTGTTGTCACCATGAAAGAGCAGTCCCGCTGGCGGCAGGTCTTTCGGCCAATCCTTCCATATCTCCCCTCTCCTAGCGGGAGAGGGGCTGGGGGTGAGGGAGAAAGGTTTCGACGAGTTGGGCAGGGTAGGCGATGGCATGGCGCAGGGGCTTCTTGCCCACCCACGTGAGCATCGGGCGTCCCTTGGCGGGCTTGATCTCGACGCGAGTTTCGGTTTTCTTCATGTCACTCTGAGCAACCCGTTCTTTGGGGAGCGAAGAGTCTCGCTTGGCACGTGCGGGGACAGCGGACTTACTGGGTTTTACCGTCTTCGGAGACCCGTCAGGTCTTTTGGTTTTCATGGTTTTGGGCATTTGGAATCTTGATCTTTCCTTGCAGGGGTCGTTCGCTACCGTCCCCTGCACATCTGCAGTTTCAGGAAGCTGCTCTTAGAAGTACCATGCCAGACAATCGCTCATCATCCAGCTAAGTCCGGGGTAATGGCTCTTATACAAAAGCTCGATGATCTGAGCCGTTTTTTCGCTGGCATTAAACGGTGTAAGGTCCTTCATCTCCACGCCAATCAGACTGCCGGGGTGATCTACATCAGATCGGGTCATGGATGTGTATGTCGAAGATAATCGTCTCAAGATCGCCAACGTTGCATAGATCAGATCTTCATTCTTTACAAAGCCATTCACTGCCCATTTCGGTAGGTTACGCTTTTCGCCTGGTGCAGGCTCACCTTCGTAATACTCCACCAGGCTGGCGAAGAAACGTTTTGCATAATCCAACTTACAGATATGAGTCAACTGCGACGCAAACTCGCGACGTGGTATATCTGTTGGATAAACCGTTCTAATCGCGGTTCGAACCAATGTCTTCACATCTTCTGCTGTTCGATTCTTGCGCAGTTCTTCATCGCGGCGGCGTATCCCTCGGCTAGCCTCACGTAGCAAACGAGTGATCCGTTCCTCTACCAGGTCTTCATTGCTGGCCTCTCTGATAACATAATCATCCAGCCGTTTGGATTTGTCATTGTGGCATACATCGATTGCATTAAGCATCCATTTCCAATCCTCAATGACCTTTCTGATATCCGCCGGGATGATCGTGAGCCGCGGCGTGCCTGCGATGTCCGCTATGTTAAGCCACATGATCGCCGAAATAATTTGTTTTTGGAGATCCACCTGATTTCCCAAAGAATTTGCTGCCCGGAGAAGGATTGGATAGGATGCTTCCCCGGTTGCCAAAACCCCAAACTCATCGTGGTCCCGGATCATGATCATGAGGAGTTGAAGATAGTCTTCACGACCACCCAGCAGGGCTCGCAGATCATTCTTATCCTCCGATTCACTATATTCGATCGTATACCATCCGATGGTGGGGTGGCGTTCCTTGATGATATATTTTCCGATGTCATGGTATAAGGCTGCCACCCGGAACAAAGCCCGCGTTGAGGAACTAAAGCGTCCAAATATCCGCTCGACCTCCAGCTTCGTATCCATGAGAAGACTTTCATCCGCATCATCGATTGGACCCTGTAAAAGGTCATTGGGGTTATTGCTCAGAAGCTTGTTCATCGATTCAAGAACCTTGGGCCCGTGTTCCCGATAGTCTGCGTTATCGCCTTCATTTCGATCCCATAATCTTCGCAATAACCCTCCAAAGGGGAAGAGTTCCAGTTCCTCTGGCGTGGGATAGCGAGTACTCAGGATTTCATTTACAGCTGTAGGTGAAATTTTCATTGTATGCTCCTGACAAAAGGATATGAATTTATTTCCCGCTATGATGACGATAGCAGGGTAATAGCTAACCGAAAACCGATGTGTTCACGTCGGGCATATGGAAAATCCGCCTCACGGTGACTGCATCGAATATGCTCCGCCGGACTGTAACACGAACCACCCCGGCAAACCCTGAGCATCTGATTGGAAGCTCGTACATCTTCTCTGGCATCATCTTGATAGGGGTACGTGAACTGGGGTTTTTCTACATTAGGGCCCCATATACTGCGAGTCCATTCGCAGACATTGCCAGCCAGATCATATATGCCATATGGACTTTTGCCCGTTTCAAAACACCCCACGGAGGTAGAGTGTCCAAGGGCAAGGGCAGTATAGTTGGCTTGATTCGAATCCACTGTTGAACCCCAGGGAAATGCGCGCTGATCTGCGATGCCTCTCGCCGCTTTCTCCCATTCTACTTCGCTTGGCAGCGTAACAACCCAGGATAACTCTTTCAAACAATGCGCGATCTTCGCCGGTGTACCGGTCCATTGGAAAAGTTTTTCTGTCAGCCAGGCACAATATTGCAGGGCTTCATGCCAACTCACGGAAGTAACCGGATGATTTTGCACCCGTGGTTCTGATGGGATCAGTTCGGTCTGCGCATGGATATCCGCCAAAAAAGACCGATATTGTGCCACCGTTACAGGGTAGCGACCGATATAGAACTCTGGAAGAAACAGTGAATGTTGTCCATTTCCCCCTTGTTTTTGGGGAGCATCCTCTCCCAGCAGGAATGTTCCCGCCGGAATCTCCACAAAGCCAAGGAGGTTGTCATCGGGCAAATACCAGGCATCGGCTCGGAAACGGGGATCACCCAATATGGAAAGAATGTCGCCTGACCGGGCACGCTCATTCACAAGACGGTTTTGGTTCCCCATAATCGTTTGCAATTCAGAATGGATCTGCCGATGCAACCATCCATAACCGTCAGGTTCCTTGTCTCTTAAGTACAATAACGATTCCTGCAGTCCATCCTCATCACGAAGCATGTTCTTAACAAGGTTGCGTACTTCATACGCAGTATCTGGTTTTGGCGGTTGAAACGCTTTTCGTCCTACGAACGATAAGCCAAGGTTTTTTGCTCGAGCATCCAGCGCTTTCAAAAGTTTTTCATACCCGTCTCTTTCAAATATATCGACATACTGGATGTCAGCAAGCTTTCTCGGTATTTTACAATTATCCCACCGAACCGGGATCAGGAATATGGCTCCCTCTGGTTTTTCTTCTGCCTTTTCCAATGCATCCCTGATCTCCTTTTGAGCGTACCCTTCTTTGCGTACGGATTCTTCGGACAAACAAACCAGGATGGCATCGGATTTGTCAATCGCTTCGGCAATTTCAAACTTCCAATCCTGTCCAGGTAGTAGTTTCTGCCTATCCCACCAGACATCCATACCTTCCTCAGTTAATCTCTGGCAAAGCCTGCTGGCTTTGTCTATATCTTCGGAAGCATAACTGAGAAAAACGCGCAGTGGATGGGCATTTTGTTCGGGCATATCAAACTCTCAAGATGGTTTAGAAGGGTTCCTGCTTTCCATAAATTCTAATGCCGGTTCGATCTGGTCTTGCCGGATCCGATCATCGCTGGTGAAGATCATCTGGTACTTCAACCGGTCGGGGTTCAATCCTTCCCATTTGCGCGTGGCAATTGCCTTTGCGCCGTTCTCGCCATCGATCTCATCTGTGCGTTCCCGTTCGCTCTTGACTTCCACGATCAAACATCTGCCATCTTTGCGGCGGAGGATGATATCGGGCGAGTAATTGTGCATCCTGCCATCCTTGCCGCGATACTCGATGAAGAAATCGGTTTTCTTCGTATCGGTCAGTGCGCCTGTGAAATAAACATCTTCCACTTCATCCGGTTTCAGCTTGAGCAGCTCCAACAGGTTCTCAAAGAAGTTTTTTTCAGGCGCTGAATCAAAGTTGTACGGTGTGTAGTGAAACCCAAAGTGACCTGCCCGCTTCTGCCACTCTTTGTAATGTGTGAGTAAATGTTCGCGCTCGATCGGGTAGGAAATTTCTGCCGTGTAGGTCTCATTGCCCTGCTCGTCTGTGACTCTCTCGAAGCCCTCTTTCCTGACTAACGCCAGCGCCACTTCAACGATCTCTTCTACAATCTCATATTGTGAAGTCTGCTTTTCGATCTGTCTGGCAAGTTCGGAATAGTGAGAAACAGGTATGGCGGCATCGTTTTTATAGATTCTGCGTAACTCATTCAGTAATTCAAACATATCCAGGCGATAGATACGCGCCAGGTCTTGTGCCGTTGTGTAGAGGTCAAAAGTATCTACGTCGTATAGCTCAGCCACCTCTTTTGTCGTTAACAACTTCCCTGATTCACTTGGCGTATACGCAACCACCTTGCCTTTGTCCGCGCCGATGGCTGGCCGGGTCAACTGTAACTGTAAGGGCAATTCATGCATTGCCCTTACAGGACGGATGCTGCGTACGGTCTTACGCACCACCAGCGGCGGCAAATCCACTTTTCGCAGGGTAATGATGGTCTGCCGGCTGTGCGACTCGCCTCCCAGCAGCCCGGCAAACGTCTCGCCATACGTTTCCTGGAGTTGGCGATCCAGCACGCTGCGGTTCTCAATGGAAAGGTAGATGCGGGCGCTTGCCTTATTCCTCGCCACCTGGCGCAAACAACGCGAAGCTGCCTGGAGAACGAAATTATTACTGCTCTTCAATTGACGTGCCAGGGCCTCGTAGAGATGCATGGGCTAATTTTACTGCTAAATAAGAGACGCTTCCCAATCGATAAAAAGTAGGGGCAATTCATGAATTATCCCTTTCCATATCTGGCTTACTCATCTTTGAATTCCAAATTGGATCGAGATATGAATTTATCATAGAACCCCTCACATCTAAAATCAACAAGCGCAATAACTAAATCGCCTCACCGCAACAAAGACAGTCGCGCAAGCTGCTCCAGCCCCTGGCTTTGCGGAAACCTAAGGTCCCTAAATCTCCCGAATTGGGATTTTGGATGGGGAAATCTCGACTTCTTGTGAGAAACCGAGAAGACTTTTCTTCAGCAGTAAGCCTCGCACTGCGAGAGAGGACAATGCCGGTTCCGGCGTCGGGCCCACCACGATCTGTTTCAGGGTGTTTTCCAAATCCAAATCGAATTCCCAGTAGGGAATGAGTGAATGGTTGCCTCGTCGAAAATGGGCCTCTGCATACGATAGGATTGGAGAGATCAGGCGCCATTCCTTTTCTTCTTTGAAATTTTCGGTCTTGATGAGGGGGGCAAAGAATACGATTGCAGAGGAGAAGGCGATCTCGAAGTCATATGGGTCGCCTCGAGAGGCATGCCTGGCGCGTTTTGCGATGTCTAACAAGTGTTTCGTTGGGTAATGGTCTATAAGCTCTTTGGCTAGACGTTTGTGTTGCTCTACTTCGTAAATGCAAGGGAATAAATGATAACTATAGCGCTTCCGTAGTTTGTCTTGTAATTTCGCCGCATCAAAACCCAGGGAATAGCCATCGCCGATTTCGCAATACCCACGCCATTGGCCCAACTGGTCTCCGATCTCGGTGAAAGACGCCACACCGACATTCACCGTCTGAACACCATCTAGGGCCCGACACATGCCCTCCAGTTCTTCGTCCGTGCGAGTTTTCCCAATCCCCTGCCGTTGGAAATCGATCTCATTGCGAATGTAGTTCAGCGCCAGGCGCAGTTCGGTATGGTCATTGGTGTATTGGATTTTCGTTGTCCAGATGTTCCCGGTCTCTAAGATTCCCACCATGCCTGCTGAAGTGGTGTAATGGAATAATACATCCGGAATGCTAACTCTGGCAAGCTCGCTGATGAGGCCGTGGTTGTTCTTTGTAGGCATTTCTCTTGATGACCTTCTTGAGTGTTTTTTGTTCGTAGTATGACAGACCCACTGTTCCTGAAACGATTGATTTTGGGTGAGCCGCGTTCAGGTGAACGCGGCTCGTCTTTTCTGCTTCGAGTTTCATTCCCTTCTTATCTCACCCCCGGTCTTGATCTCCCTCAAACACCTGCGAATTGGCAGTCACATGCGCATCCCGAATTTTCATCATCGTATTTGGGGGAGATGTCCCGAAGGGACAGAGGGGGCTGGTTCTAGTTCAGGTTCTTCGTCATCTGGGTAATATGCCCGGGCAGATCCTTCACAGAGACCAACACCTTTGGAGTGGTTGCACTAATACTGGTAGTCGTCATATAAGTCCACCATGAGCCATCGCCCGCCACTGCCGCGCCTTGCTCCAGCACAGCATCACTTTCATCCGTGATCACCACCGTGACCTGCGTCACTTGCACATCATCCATCGCCCGGATGCGAATCGGCTGCCCAATCCCACCCGTCCATGCCGCCAGATCGATCTCCTTGATCTCCGGCGCATGCAGCCAGTCTGCCAGGGCTACGTTGTAAGGCTGTAACGGCGTGCCTTCCGCTTTGGCGACATAAATATCCTCGGTCTTCGCATCTTTGGCATACGCCACGGCTTCACGGAATTTTTCCTGTTGTGCTAGCTGCGAGGGCGTAAAGACGCGGTTCTCATCGTACTCCGGTTTGTTAACCACAATCGTACGCCCCGCTTTATCGATCCTGATCACCATTTGTTCCCCAAACGATCCACTCAGCCCCCGGATCACTACATTGTTACGTACTTTTGCCATTTTTACTCCTTAGAGACTTTCTGAAAAAATCAATTCCCATTGTGACCCTGCTCACCTTCGAGCAGCGGCTTCCGTTCCCCATCCTGCCAGCGGGGCGGTCTGCCTCACCTGCACTCCCCGGCACTTGCGCCCGGTGCACACCTGCCTGATTTGCCAGGCAAATCACGGGCGGTGCCAGGGAGTGTCGTTCTAGCTTCGTAGTAGCTTCGCTGTACCTTCGTTGCGGAAAAAATCTCCTTTCTCTCCAAGCGTTCCTCAAACATATTTGGATTTTTGGTTCGAACCACCCTATAGACTTTTTTCCGTCTAAAAAGTTCTCGGGAATCACCGGCGAATACTCTACGATTTTTCAACGAATGATCAACGCCGTAATAGGATGAAAATAGGTTTCTTTACTTGCGAAGCATTCATGCCAAGGGAACACAATCAAATATTTTGTTGAAAAAGCAGGCTGGCGGAATGATCCACCAGCCTGCTTTTCTAATTGCCCGGGCAATCCGCCTGCAGCCGGAGGGCATAAAGCCTCAGCGCCGCTCGCATTGCCAATATGTATGATTGTTTACTACTTCGGTGAAGTTTCGATCTTGAACTTCGTCATGGTGCGGGAATTGACCAGATGCCACGACCGTGGGTTGCTGCATAAAGCAAACCATCCGGACCCACGGTGAGGTCCATCACTGTAGTGACTGGCAGCCCGGAACCAAGGCGTGACCAGGTCGCTCCGCCATCTGTAGAAATAAGGGTCGCAAGGTCAGTCGCCACGATGAGCTGGCCGTCGCGCAGCAGGATGTCATTCACCGGCACATCCGGGAAGTTCCCGCTGATATCTGTCCAGCTCGCTCCGCCATTGGTGGTCTTCCAGATATGTCCAATGCCAACTCCGGGTCCTTCTGTGAAACGTCGGGAGAAGCCATTGAATCCGAGGTAAGCTGTATTCCCGGTGGGATCAGCAGGATCGACGGCAATCCCGGCGATGTAACGGTTCGGTGTGCCTGTCAGGTCCACCTGATGCCATGTTCCCCCCGCGTTCGTAGAGACGCCCCGGGCAAAGCCATCGTTGTTGCAGGGGCCGCACCATGTCGTCCAGACGATATCGTTGTAACTGGAAATGGCAGTGGTCGAATGGCCCGCTCCCTGGTTGAAGGCGTTGACCCACTCGGAACCGCTTTGGAGTGCAAAGCCGTTGCGATACGTCCAGATGTATTGACCGCCCGCGACCCAGTGATCCTTGTTTGCGCCATCTGCCTCGAAAGGAGCGATGAAACGCGGGTTGGGGTCCCCTGGCGCCACATCCGTGACGGCAGATGTCGTTCCATCGGACTCTCCGCAATTCGTCGTGATCCAAAGATCGAGGTAGACGTATTCATCGAGGATCTTGCAGCCATCGACCGGGTCCACGATGATATCGCCGCCATCGCCGCCGAATGGCGAGCCCATGGTTCCCGTAGTATCTTGTGGCCGTAATAACGAGCCGCCATTATCCTGTAAGCCGCCTGCCACCGCGACACCGCCCGGCACGCTTCCAACGCCGACCGAGTAGTATTGCAGAGTCCGGAGATTGGCATTCAGACTCTGCCATCCGCCGCTGCCGTCAAGATTGCGCGCATAGACGCCACCGTCATTTCCAACATAGACTTTGCCATTGGCGATCGCCACAGAGTGCTGGTCCGGATGAGTTGTGTCTGGACAAGTATTCTGTGAATCGAAGATCGACCAGCATTTGAAACCGAAATTCCAGTAAGGACCGATCGCGTTCCAATGTACGCCGGCATCTCTCGTTTCGAACACTTCCTCCAAACCAACATAGACATGTTTCGAGTCAGCCGGATCAACAACGACGAAGTTGTTATACCAGGCTTGAATTCCGGGTCGGTAGCCCACATAGTTCTTCAGAGCGGAACCAGAACTGGCCAGCTTTTGATTGTCGGCAATCTTATTCCATGGACCGGTAACATTGCCTGTCGGAGAATCATACACTCCAGACAGTACGGTTTGCTTGTTATGGGTGTACATGGTAATCGATTCCACCACCGCATACAGGTGCTTCCCATCGGCAGAGTACGCAAACTCAGTGTTACCGACATCCTGAGGGTTCAATCCACCGGTTGGGTTGACCTTGGCGAAAGAAGCGCCACCATTCGTCGAAAGATAGAAGCCGTTGTAGCTCGCGCCGCCGCGCCATGCGCAGTTGGCAATGACTACTTGTCCGCTAGTTCCAGGCTGGACTTCGATGTCGTTACAGATGTTATTGTATGGGGATTGCTGGGATGGATCAGCCGGATCTGGGACGGGATAGAGCACCCGAGTCCACGCGCCCGAATTGCTGGTGGCAGAATGTTTCCACACGCCGCGCGAGGTGGCAGCATAAACATTGCCTGTGTCGTCGAATTTAAGTTGGTTGATGAACGTGCTTTCCAGCTCCGTTCCTCCCACACGATCTCCCGTGCTAAACACACCAGACTGTGCATTCGTGATCCGGTAGACGCCTGATCCAACATAAGAGGTAGCCCCTGTGTTGCCCTCACCAGTGGCGAGCCAGAGAGCGCCATCGGGTGCAAAAGCAAGATCGCCCGTTGAGAGCGTTGGCAGGCCATCGGTAAGTGGGGTCCAGGTCGCGCCTCCATCGCCGGAACGGAAGACGCCTCCATCCGCTCCGCCTGCGTAGATAAATCCACCGCCCGCTGCGAGGCCGGTGATGCGACCAGCCACTAAACCTGCTCCACCGCTCGAATTCGAGAAGACTGGATCACGATAGCGAGGGTCATCTGAATCGTACGGCCTTACCGTCACTTCGGTCCAGGAACCGCCTGATACTGGCAATGCCTGGAGTGACGTAAACGCGGCACTATAAGCCCCTGGTAAAACAATACC
>DATGYJ010000312.1:0-2323 GCA_035298105.1 Anaerolineales bacterium
GGTGGAGCGCGTGTTGGCTGAGCATCCCTCCGTGGCGGCGTGCGCGGTGATCGGCTGCCCGGACCGTGAATGGGGCGAACGGGTCACAGCAGTGGTAGTGCTCCAGCGGGGTGAATCGATCTCAGATGAGGAGCTGATCGCTTTCTGTCGAGAACGTCTTGCCGCCTATAAATCTCCCAAATCGGTCCTCTTTAGAGAGGACTTGCCGCGCAATGCGATGGGGAAAGTTCAAAAGGCAGAGTTGAGAAAAACAGTCTGTTCATAAAATTCTTAACGTCTTTTGATCTGTGAGAGAAGGCGATTTCATTCGAAACTGGTTGAAGGGGATGCAGGGGCTGTATAATCAGAAACACCAACTCAACGCCGCAACTCCAGTTTAAATATGCCACAATCACTCATAGTATTTCTATTCCTTGGCATCGCTGCATTGCTTTTAATCGGGAATATTTTACGTCCTGACCTCATCGCCTTAATTCTGATGCTTGCATTGGGCTTAAGCGGAATCCTCACGCCGCAGGAAGCCTTTTCTGGATTCAGTCGTTCCGCAGTGATTATTATGTTATCCGCGTTCATCCTGGCGGAGGGATTACGCCATTCGGGCATCACTGAGCGCATGGGATGGTTCATCGTTCGTTTGTTTGGACAGGGCGAGGGGCGGCTTGTTTTTGGCGTTATGTTGGCGGCAGCAACGCTTTCCCTTTTTATGAACAATATCGCGGCGGCTTCGTTGCTCTTTCCTTCCTTGTCAGGGGTCGCACGCCGCTCGAAAGTATCACCCTCGCGTCTATTGATGCCTTTGGCGTTTGGCACGATTCTGGGCGGTATGGCAACTTTGCTTACCACCACAAATATTATTGTCAGCGGATTACTGCGCGATGTAGGATTACCCGGCTTCGGCCTGCTTGAATTTGCTCCCATTGGCATCCCGCTTGCATTTTCAGGAATCTTTTTCGTGGTTGTATTGGGACGCAAATTTTTACCGGATCAATCTCCCGCTGAACAAGTTGATAAGGTGGTGCAGGCCGGCGAGATTTTGTTGAACACTTATCAATTGAGCGATCGTTTGTTGCGTGGCTGTGTGCGTCCAAAAGGACAATTGGACGGTAAGACGTTGGAAGACAGTGGCCTGCGCCAGATTCATCATTTAAACGTGATTGCAATCCAGCGCGGAAAACTCGCTTTGTCGCTTGAACCAAAAACTCGCCTGAGAGGTAACGATACTTTGCTCATCCTGGCGCGGCCGGAAGATACACTTCCGGAAAATTTGAATGAACTATTGGAAATCCTGCCACCGGGCGAATGGGAACAGGAGTACCTTTCCATTCCCGATTTGACGCTGATTGAAGCAGCAATTGCGCCCCGTTCATCCCTGGCAGGGAAAACCTTGCAGGAGGTTCGTTTTGAACAGAAATTTAATGCCAGGGTATTGGCTGTTTGGAGGCGTGGTCGTTCCATCCGCACTCGCCTGGCAGACCTGCCTTTGGAATTCGGAGATGGTTTGTTGCTGCAGGGAAGCGCCAGAAGCTTAAACCTGCTGCGCACGGAGCCGGGTTTGATATTGCTGGCCGAATCAGTTCCCTCCACCCATCTCAATCTCCGGGGCTGGTTGACGATGTTCATCATGTTGGTTACGTTGGTCCTGGCAGTTATTTTTCCAGCTCTGATCGCAGAAATCATGTTGAGCGGTGCACTATGCATGGTTTTGATCGGTGCCCTGGATATGGATCAGGCATACCGCGTTATTGAGTGGCGCAGTCTTTTCCTGGTCGCAGGGATGCTTCCTGTCGGCGTTGCGCTGGCCAAAACAGGAGGGGCTGCTTTACTGGCAGAGGGTATTCTTCAGATCACAAAAGCGAGCGGTTCGTTTGCTCCACTGGTGGGCCTGATCCTGCTGGCAGTTTTGCTGACTCAGATCATCAATAGTTCGGCGGCGGTAGCAGTGATTGCCCCGATTGCCATTGCAGTGGCTCAAAGAATGGATCAGGATCCGCGTAGCTTTGCGCTGGCGGTGGCATTCGCCTCGTCCATGGCATTCATATCACCGCTTGGTCACCCTGTGAATATTATGGTGATGGGCGCAGGCGGTTATACGTTCCGCGACTATGCGCGGGTGGGTATTCCCTTGACCATCCTGCTTGTGATCATTCTTCTGGTGTTTTTGTCAGTTGGGATGTGAATTTACAGAGTGCCGCATCATTATTTAAACCTGAACTTTGAAGTTTGACCTACAAAAGTAATCAAAAGTTTAATTACTTCTGAGACAAGCGGTAGAGAAAGAAGAAAAGAATATGCCACGCACATCTTCAGAGAAAGAACAAGAACC
>DATGYJ010000313.1:0-3612 GCA_035298105.1 Anaerolineales bacterium
CACGCGGCGCAGGAAGTGCGGGCGGGCTCGGCGGTGGCTGGGCGCGAGCGCGAGGAAGAACGCGCCAGGATATAGGCAGGATATGGGCAGTCTATGTCCATCTTATGGGCAAAGCGAAAAAGTAACGAAAGTGAAGCGAGATAAACCTGAGGGCGACGGGTAAGTAAAGCTTCGCATTGCTAAGGGACGACCATCTGCGAGAATAGCCTGACGCTTACGCACTTGAGAACCAAACCAGTTAAATTCTTACAAATTTCTAATTTCCCGGTTCTTGACAAAAGATTAACTAACATATAAAGTTAAGCTCACTTAACTAAAAGATATAACTATGACTTCATCTTCCAAACTTATCCCGACGATTCGCCAATTTATGGATATCGCAATGCATTATTCGCTGCGGGAACGTGCACATTTTGCAAAGGCGACGGGACTCTCTATGCCGCAGTTCGGTATCTTGATGCAGCTGCATTATCGTGGCAACTGTGGTGTCTCAGATATAAGTGGTCGCTTCGACATCACCAACGCAGCCGCCAGCCAATTGGTGGATAAACTCGTGCAAAGTGGATTAATCCAACGCGAAGAAGATCCGCATGACCGCCGCGCCAAGTTGCTTAATCTCACTGATAAAGGCAGAGAACTGATCCAAAGGGGCACTGAAGAACGCTATCGCTGGATAGACGAACTAGTGGGAAAGCTTACTCCGGAGGAGCGCGCTCAGATCAGTGAAGCTCTGAATATCATGACGCGCGCCGCCCAGGAACTGGAATCAAAACCAGTTCAACGTCCTATCTAGTCTCCCACAGCACTTCACACTCAATTCATAACGAAGCTATACACTTCAACCTGATCTTGAATTACCAATAACCAAGTCTTGACTCTTGCCGAAAGGAACCCATGCAAGCAACCCTAACCAGATCCCAAACTCGCGCCCGCCCTCAGCGCACTTCTTTCAAGGGCATTGGACGCGCCGTCCGTTACCTGACGCGTTACGGACGTCAGGCGGCATTACCGTATATCTTTCTCGTCATTGCGACGATCTCACAGCTCGTTGTGCCACGTCTGGTGCGCAGTATTATTGATGCAGTAACCAGCGGCTACCTTGCAGACCAAATTTTAGGGATATTGAATAAGATCCCCGCACAATCTATTGGTGCGGCGCTGCCGAAGATTCTTGAACTCACAGGCAAACCAAGCTCCTTAACACTGGATCAGCTTAAGGTCCAGTTGGCGGCAGATCTGAATAATGCGCCGCGTGCATTGATCGTTGCACTCATCTCTATCGTGATCTTCGCAGCACTTCGCGGTATCTTCTCTTTTCTACAGGCGTTCTGGGCAGAGAAGAATTCACAATCCGTTGCCTATGATCTTCGCAATGACTTGTATGCCAAAATCCAGCGCTTATCGTTTTCCTATCATGACAAGAACCAGACCGGGCAGTTGATGATCCGTGCAACAGATGATGTTGAGAAAGTCCGCCTCTTCATTGGGCAGGGACTTTTGCAGCTGGTGGGTGCGGTGATCCTGCTGACTGGCACAATTATTATTTTGTTCACGTCCAATGTGGCTCTGGCATGGACGGCGATGCCCATCCTGCCGGTTGCGATGGTGCTGTTCGGTGTGTTTGCCAGCCTGGCCCAGCCGATGTTCATGAAAGTACAGCAGAAGCTCTCGTATCTGAACACGGTACTCCAGGAGAATCTGGCAGGCATTAAGGTGATCAAGGCGTTCACCCGTGAGAAGGAACAACAGGCGAAGTTCAAGCAAGCCGCGGACGCGACGATGAATCAAGCCATTGCCGTTTCACGTTTGTTTACCTTCCTGTTCCCTGTTATCTTCCTGGTCGCGAATCTGGGACAGGCGGCCATTTTATATGTGGGCGGCAAACAGATTATCACAGGTTTGCTCAGCCTCGGCGCCTGGCAGGAATTCTCTCTCTATTTGATTTATCTGTTCTTCCCCGTGGCGCAGTTCGGATTCATCATTACCCAAATGGGCCAGGCTTCTGCCTCTGCCGAACGTATCTTCGAAATCCTCGACGCCAAGTCGGATATTGTAGATAAACCCGGCGCAGTGACACTCCCTCAGATTCAGGGTGAGGTCAAATTCGAGAACGTGACCTTCCGCTACTTTAGCGGTGGTGAACCCGTCCTGAATAAAGTCTCGTTTGAAGCAAAACCCGGAGAAGCCATCGCCTTGTTGGGTGCGACGGGTTCAGGCAAGACAACCATTATTAATTTACTGCCGCGTTTCTATGACCCGAGTGAAGGCAGGATCACGATTGACGGCTATGATTTGCGCGATTTGACTCTTGACTCACTGCGCTCACAGATCGGCATCGTTTTGCAGGAAACGACCTTATTCAGTGGAACCATCCGCGAGAACATCGCCTTCGGCAAACCTGACGCGACGCCGGAAGAAATCCAGGCTGCTGCCCAGGCTGCGGCAGCCCATGATTTCATCATGTCTTTCCCTGAAGGCTACGACACGCATGTCGGCGAGCGCGGGCAAACGCTCTCCGGTGGGCAGAAACAACGGGTTGCCATTGCCCGTGCGCTGCTTCTCAACCCGCGCATCCTCATCCTGGATGATTCAACTTCCAGCGTTGACCTCAATACGGAGGCGCAAATCCAAAAAGCGCTCGATACACTGATGAAGGGACGCACATCGTTCGTCATCGCGCAGCGGATCGGTACCGTGATGAACGCAGATAAAATCCTTGTCCTGGATAAAGGCGAGATCGTTGCACAGGGCAAGCATGCTGATTTGATGGAAGATAGTCCCATTTATGCTGAAATTTATAACTCTCAGATTCTGGCGTTTGAAGCCGAACACACCGAACAACTTAAGGAAGGTGCTCTATGATGGGGCCCGGCCGTTTCGGCAATATTCTTAATCAGGAGACGATCAAGCCGCGTAATCTTAGCGCGACACTGGGGCACCTGGGTTCCTATTTTGGCCAGTTTTGGTACATGATCGTTGTAGCAGTACTCTTCGTTGTGATTGCCACATGGACACAGGTGACGACACCCGAATTAACGGGGCAGGCAACTGATTGTTTCCTTGTTCCGGCGGGTGCTTCTGCATTTGGAAACTTCGGCCCATTCGGTGTTCAGAGCGGATCGCAACCTCAACAGACGGCTTCCAGTTGCTATCTCGCTACACAGGATCCGTCCACATTGACGCTATCCCGTAAGCTTATATATAAAGCATATTCCATCGGCGGATTCAAAGTCACCGATCCTCTCACTGCAACAAACCAACAACGCATTGATGGATTGTTACGCCTCATCCTGGTGATGATCGGCTTATTTCTTCTCGGTGCGGTGCTCACGGGCGCAACCTTTTTCGTCATGGCATGGACAGGTCAGCATGTCTTGCGGGTTCTGCGCGTGGAGGTGTTCCAGCAGCTGCATCGCCTCTCGTTGAGCTATTACTCCGAACATGAAGCCGGTGATCTGATGAGCCGCATTACCAATGATACGAGTGCCATTGAGCAAGCTTTTTCCTTCGCGCTGGTCAATGTGTTTAGCGGCATCCTCTTACTGGTATGGGTAGCCTACAACATGGTGACTACGAATACACCGTTCGCGCTGCTGTCTTTGTCTGTTGCGC
>DATGYJ010000314.1:0-8915 GCA_035298105.1 Anaerolineales bacterium
ATGCCAGCATAAAAGGGATCCAGGCCAGGAAGAGATTCCAAATTAAACTCAGGTGGCGGCTGGAAGCACTATAGGCGACGCGCGCCAACACGAGCCCAATCACTACTGCGCAAGCGATATTCAGTAGGACGAAGACAGAGATGCTGTATCGGTGGCGAACGAAATAATTTCGATAATTTCTGAACATAAATGTTATTTAGGTGACAGTCCCTTTTAGGGGTCACTGCTGAGGCGCAGAGCATTCAATGAAGTGACTGTCCTCCGGACTTGGCTTCACTCTACAAAATAGATCAAATCAATATCTCCCGGCGAGCAGCCGAATTCAGTCAGGATTGCTGCGGCTTCTGCGCGATGCTGGGTCCCATGATTAACAACATGCGCCATCGCATGCCACAAAACTTTTGTGAACGGTTTACCTTGTGTTGATTTATAACTGAATGTGGTGTTAAGCTTCTCATCCGTCAGGCCATCCACGAAACTCATTAATTGCTTTTCTTCTTCGGCCCAGCGCATGCACAAAGACTCAACGGTGGGGAAGTCTTCTGGCTTCAGACGAAAAGTGGGGGAGGTACCTTCCCATCTCTTGCGCCAGATCCACTCGGCAAACAATATGTGGACCAGCGTCCCTTGCAAGCCGCCATGCGGGAATGAGGCCGCTGCGAGAAAGTGCTCCAAAGTCACATTGGCGGCGGCGTTCAGAATTTTTGCATTCGCCCATTGATTGTACCTATAGAGGGTGAGGATGTCTTGTTTGTTCATAATTGTCCCTATGTCATAACGAGAAGGTTTGATGGTTGAGACCTTATGGCGACAAAACCCGGCCAAAGGATCTTCCCCTCACGGCGTGTGCCTTTCTTGCATGGGCCTCTCCAACAAGAGATGCCCGAATGTGTACAACGTGATATATAAAAATAAAAAGAACGTGGCGAAGAGACCGATAAACCCGATGGACTGCAAACTTGGGTCTTGCACTCGTTCAAATGAATAAAGCGCAATGCCTGTTGGGTTGCGCAAAATATCCCAGGAATTCCAGCGCAGAAAACGCCCCATATAAACACCGGCACTACTGAAACAGGCTACCAACGCGACAAATGCCCAGCCTGCCCAGCGACCGAACTCCCGGCGGATGATCTCTTGCATTAGAAAGAGCGAAACCATACCGAGTAATAGACCTGTAAAGGCAAACCAGATCAACATCATTACGTCATACCAGACAGGCAGGTCTCCCCATCGGTTTGCAAGATGTTGAAAGTCTGTGAGAATGTAAGGTGCGTTGGGGAAAAAGATCAGCCAAAAGAATGCAGCAGTTGGGATAACTATATAGATCCATTTCCGGCTCAAGGTCAAAGTATAGGTGAAATAGGAAATGATGAACGGGATCCATGCCAGAAACAAGTTCCAAATCAGGAAACCATATCGGCCCGTCCCAGTATAATCTGAACGCACACGCCAGATCGCGACTGAGAAGATCGTCGCCCCACCCAGCAGGAAAAACATCATCAAACGATATTTGTTGTGCGAAAAATAATTCAAGAGTCTTCGATACATTATTTCCTCAGGAACTCCAACAGGATTGGATTGACTTCGTCAGGTTTTTCGTAGTGAGGAATATGTCCACAATTTCCGATTGCGTGAAACTGGACATTGGGCAGCGCGACACGCAGGATATCACTGTGCTTGAATGGCACCGTCGTATCGTTCTTTCCCCAGAAGAGTAAAACAGGCTTATCCATCTTGCCGATGCGCTCGTAAACTTCCAGGAACGAGTCGAGCATCTGGTTTCGGACCGTTGAGAGAATGGCCCGTCTAAATCCTTTATATTGCATCTGGGGGATATATCTTGGCTGAAAATGCTGGACAAATTCGCGCTCGAAGAAATTCGAGGCGATATTCTTAGTTAGTCCATCGCTTCTGACCAGGCCCATGATCGCTTCTCCCACCAGCGGCATTGAGGCCACCTTTAGAAGCGGTGCGATGGTAAGAGCCCTCGCGCCGACAGGATCGATCAGCACCAGTTTATTCACCCGCTCAGGATGAAGTGTGGTAAACGCTGCGGTGATAGGTCCGCCTGTCGACAAGCCCACCAGGCTGACGGGTCGCGTGCAGCTCAGCGCATCCAGTAGGTCGCCGAGTTGTCTCACAAAGAGGTCAATGTTATAGCGGGCCTCGGGTCTGTCAGAAAACCCGCGCCCAAATAGATCATAACGGACGACGCGAAACCCTGATTGTGTTAGAAATTCAAATGTCGGATCGTAAATGAAAAAGGGTACCGAAAATCCATGGACCAGCACAACCGTATTTTCGGCTTCGGGGTTGCTGAGTTCATAATGGGTGAAACCATCGGAGAGTTGAATGAATGAACCACTCGCCTCCTTACGAGTGATTTCATTCAATTCTTTAGTCTCATCGCGATACGAGAAAGGCATAATTCGAGCTTTGAACGCCGTCTTTTGCGACACATCCTGCAGGCGGCGTTTAGATCACTCGCCGTTTCGGAGAGCCGAACGCGGACGGCGGATAGATCCGCTTAGATCTTACCCAACGCTCTCAATACGCGTTCTGGTGTGAACGGGAATTCATTGATCCACACGCCAGTTGCATCGTGGATCGCAGCACCGATAACCGGTGCCACCGTCAGGAAGGGTAGTTCACCAAGTCCACGGGCTCCCCACGGCCCGTTCGGATCAGGCACTTCCACGATCACTGTTTCCACCTTTTCGGGAATATCCCAAATCGTGGGAATCAGATAAGTACTCAATTGATCGGTCAGCACATATCCATCTTTGGTTTTGAAATCCTCAAGGACTGCGTAGCCCTGTGCCTGCACGACCGCGCCTTCCACCTGACCTTCAACCAGCGCCGGGTTAATGGCTTGACCAACATCATCTGCCGAGACGAACCGCACAACCCGCACGTGACCGGTCTCGATATCCACTTCCACTTCTGCAGCCTGCGCAACGAACGCGTAGGCAAAGTTTGGCGTGGAGTAGCCTGTCTCTTTATCGAATTGCGTAGTGCGCGGTGCCAGATATTTGAATTCACCGATCGCCGGGCGTTCTTCCGCTTGCCACTTCTTTAAGGCGACTTCTGCCGCGCCTCGGATCGCATTGCCAGACATAAATGTCATACGCGAGGCAGAGACCGAGCCGGAGTTTTCCATGGTCGCAGAATCAGAGGCGATTACCTTTACTCTTTCGAACGGCACTCCGACGGCTTCTGCCGCCATTTGCGCCATCACGGTGTGCGTCCCCTGTCCGACTTCTGCGCCCGAATGATGCAGAATCACATGCTCAATCTCGCCATTCCCGTGGATTTCGACCTTCGCCCAGCAGTTTTCCTGATAACCAAATGAAAAGCCAACGTTCTTAAATCCCGCGGCAAAACCATGTCCGCGCTTGATATGAGGAGGCAGGCTTTCACCCTTCATCTTCGTGTTTTCAGTCTGCCATTCGAACTTGTCCCGGGCTGCCTCGATACACTTCATCACGGTCACCGGGCTGGGCGAGGGAGTACCGACACCCATTGGGTCGCCGTCTTTCAAAGCGTTCTTCAAACGCATTTCAGCCGGGTCTATACCGAGTTTATCGGCCAGCTTATTCATCTGCATCTCGGCCATGAACAGGGCCTGCGGCGCACCGAATCCCCGGAAGGCTGCGCCGGGAAGGTTATTGGTATAAACGCCATACACATCCGTTTTTACATTCGGGATATTGTACGGACCGGTGGAGGTAATGGTAGAGTTCCCCAGCACTTTGTTCGAGGTGTACATATAGGCGCCCCCATCACCGATGATTTCATTTTCGACTGCAATGACTTTTCCGTCTCTGGTCGCGCCCCATTTGGCGCGAATGACCGAAGCGTGCCGTTTACCGTGTCCGATCATCGATTCGTGCCGTGACCAAATAATCTTGACCGGTTTGTGCAGTCTCCAGGCTGCCAGGGCCAGCACTATCTGTACGGACATATCTTCGCGTCCGCCGAACGCGCCGCCTATCGCAGGGTAAATGATACGAACGTGCTCGTTTGGCATGTCCAGTGCATGGGCGACCTGGTGGCGGTCTTCGTGGGTCCATTGCCCGGCGCAGACAATTGCGATGCGCCCTTCATCATCCAGGTAGGCAAGACCGGCCTCCGGTTGTAGATAAGCATGTTCCTGCACGGGCGTTCGATATTCACCCTCGACGATCACATCCGCTTCTGCAAAGGCTGCCTCTACATTTCCCTTGCGGATTTTATAGTGGACGCATATATTCGAATCGCCGATCTCTGTATGGACGCGCGGCGCCTCTGGTTTCATCGCCTCAACCGGATCGCTGACCACAGGCAGATCCTCATACTCGACCCGGATCAGTTTGACAGCGGCAGCTGCCTGCGCCTCTGTTCGTGCAACGACAGCCGCAACCTGGTCGCCGACAAATCGCACCACATCAGTTCCGGGCTTTGGTGAACCAAGACCGCACAGGACAGGTTGATCCTGCCATTGCAGGCCGTACTCATTGACCGGCACATCTTTTGCAGTATAGACCGCAACGACACCCGAGGCGGCTTCCGCCTGGCTGCTATCCAGCGCGATAATGCGCGCATGAGGCCGGTCTGCAAAAAGGATCTTCATGTGCAGCATATCTGGCATCGTGAGGTCACCGGAATAGAATGTTTCACCTGTTACTTTGCCGCGTGCATCTACGCGCGGGAGAGATTTACCGATGGTGTTGTGAGAAATCATTTCCTGACTTTCAGCTTATTTAACAATTTGAAATTTATCTTTTATAGCGCTTTACTTTGACTCTGATCGGTGGCTCATCTTGAGGGCCATAGCGCGGCGGACCAAATATGGTGTACATATAGCCATAGATCATCGACATAATTCCGCCGATGACAACCGTGATTGCGATGGCGAAGATTACGTTGGCTTTCAGATTATTTTGCTGCTGTAGAAAGAATAATATTGTCTCCAAGCCCTTCAGTTTATGCAGCAATGGGGGAAATGTTGGCGGACCGAACCAGTCTGGCGGGATGGGCCACTGGTGACTCCCACCATACTGCACCAGCCAGACCGCAATGCCATAAGCCAGAATAGGCACAACGACAATCATAATACACCCAATGCCGCGCATGACCGGGTGCACACCCAGCTCGCCTGGCTTGGGTTGCTTCTGTTGCCGACTATAAGTAGAATACTTGCCCATCAATTCACCTTTATCTTTTCAGGGCGCCTGCACTTGACTGGCCGCTGCGCTCTCAATGGCTTGCACGATTTTGTAGTAACCTGTGCAACGACACAAGTTTCCCGTAATCGCTTGCTCGATCTCATTACGCGTTGGGTTGGATTTTTCTTCCAGCAACTTTGCGGAAGACATCAGAAAGCCGGGTGTACAGTAGCCGCACTGCACCGCACCATATTGTACAAACGCTTCCTGGACAGGATGAAGCTGACCATCCGTTGCAAGCCCTTCAACGGTCACAATGTCTGCACCATGTGCGCGTGGCGCTGGGACAAGACACGCCATCACTGCCTTACCATCCAAAAATACGGTACATGCCCCACATTCGCCTTCGGCGCAGCCTTCCTTGGTGCCGATCAGGTCTGCTTCCTCGCGCAGGAGGCGAAGCAGGGTCTTGTCATGCCCACTCGTGAAGGTATATTTTTTTCCGTTGATGGTGGTCTCAATGGGATCAGAGGGTGACCGGTGAGCAACCCGGACCTCATTTTTACCGTTCTGATTGCCCCACAAAAGGATCGGCTCGCTGGGCATTCCAGTCTGTTCGTCTCCATCACGCACTGCTTTCAATGCGCGCAGTGTACAAACGCGTACCATCTCGCGTCGATAGGCAGCAGAACCACGAATGTCATCGATGGGTTTGCAGCCATTCATTGTCAAGTGCGCCGCTTCTGCGATCACCCTATCCGTAAGTTGTTTGCCTGCAAGATACTGCTCTGCATCCCTCACCCTGATGATCGTTGGAGCGACGGCTCCCAGTGCGATCGCGGCTGATTTAACGGTATCAGATTCGAAGTCCACGATGAGCGCTACATCGATGATGGAAATGGCTTGTGCCCGGCGCAGGGCGAGTTTGATGAATGTCCCGCGGGAATTGCTTTGCATCGCAGGGAAGGAAATATCTACCATCATCTCGTCAGGCCGCATGACGGTTTTGCGCACGCCGGTATAAAAATCTCTCAAAGCGACCGTGCGTGTACCACTCGTAGATTGCAGGGTGACCGATGCATCAAGCGCCACCAATGGTGTGATCGTATCATTCGCGGGCGAGGCGGTAATGAGGTTTCCTGCAATCGTGCCGCGGTTGCGGATCTGAGGTGCGCCCACTTCCCATGTGGCTCGTGCCAGTGGATAAGCCCTGGCGCGGATTAATCTCGATTCCACACAATGGTTATGAGTGACCAATGGACCGAGATGAATGATGTTATCCTCGTCGATGGTGATGTGATCCAGGTTGGGAATACGGGTGACATCGATCAATGTATCAATCCCCTGGCGGACCCCGCGTTCAAGTTCGAGGATTAAATCTGTCGCACCCGCGATAATGCGGGCGCGCTCTCCTCTTTCTGATAATACTTGCAGTACTTCATCGATTGTTGTTGCGTTGATATATTGATTCCACATATGATCATCATGTCATTGCGAGGAGCGTTCGTCCCTGGCACCGCCCGTGATTTGCTACACTTGCGTCTGCGCTTAGCCGCGCAGCGGCACACTTGCCCCGGGCGCACACCTGCCCTGGCGGGCGGTGCCGTAGGGGGATTGCTTCGGGCGGGGTCTCGACGCTCACGTCTCCACCACCGCCCTCGCAAAGACATACCTTTTCTTATTTTCCATCGCCGGTTACGGCTTCGGTCCTTCGATTGTAAGTTTCCACTGCCATCCTGGCAATGGAGGTAACGTTACGAATGGCGGCTGGCAGAGCAGCTTCATCACTAAGGCTTGCCTCGACGTTGTCGAGGGCGCGGCCCACCTGTTCAGCAAGATCAAAGAACGCGGCGTCGTATTGATAGATGGCTTCAAGCTCCTTTTCGTTGATCTTGACAGCGTCGAACAAACCCGAGTAGCCGCGCGGCGCCGTGCTGATCTTGTCGATGAACGTACGCAATTGCAGCGCAGCCCTTTCCATATCGTCGACGTATTGGATCATGCCATTGCTGACCATATCCACTTGCAGTTGGGATGCCCGCTTCCACTGCTCATCGAAGCGACGGGCCACCGTATCACGCAATAACTTGTCTGCATCACGCCGGTTTTGCCTTTCTATGTAGCCGCCAAAGCCGGGGATGTAAGACACCAGCTTCTTAAACGGGTCCTGCTGGCTGGTCACTTTCTGAAAGAATTCGTCCATTTGTGCCTCCTGCGGTGATATACGAGTCCTTTTGTCCTAAGTAGCACAGGTACATTATAGCCTGAGATAAGGGTTATAATCAAGAAAGCGAATTACTCAGACCCCAAAGGTTTCCGGCCAGATTGCCCCTTCAGACGATGTACGTGCCTTGCAGGAAAAGTGTTGTCGCGGCGTCCAGGCGCTGCCTTTGGAATCCATGATCAAGAATAACCAGGTAAACTTCCCTCGTGCACCGAGGAAGAAATCAAATCGCTCGGCATGCGCTAGGCTCGCAGCGCCGGGCAAGGAGGATCGCAATGGTAACCACAATGGCAAATGATATTCAATCCTTACTGGGTGAGAAAGCTGAATCGCTACTTGGCTTTGATTCGCCCAAAATTCCCAAAGAACGTCTGCATCTCCCGGGTCCCGACTATGTAGACCGCATTTTCATGCAATCGGATCGCAACAACCGTGTGCTCGGCAATCTGGAATGGATCCACAAGAATGGGCGGCTTGGCGGCACGGGCTATGTTTCCATCCTGCCGGTGGATCAGGGTATCGAGCACTCAGGCGGCGCAAGTTTCGCGAAAAATCCCGATTACTTTGACCCTGAAAATATCATCAAACTAGCCATAGAAGGCGGATGCAATGCCGTTGCATCAACGTTCGGTGTAATGGGTATCGTCGCACGCAAGTATGCGCACAAAATTCCATTCATTGTAAAAATCAATCACAATGAGCTGATGACCTATCCAAACAGTTTTGAGCAGATTTTGTTTGGTACTGTCGAGCAAGCCTATGAAATGGGCGCAGCAGCTGTTGGCGCAACGATCTACTTTGGCTCGGATGATTCACACCGTGAGCTTATCGAAATCGCGCAGGCGTTTGCTCGTGCGCACGAACTGGGTATGGCAACTGTGTTGTGGTGCTATCTACGGAATAAGGCATTCAAATCGGACAAGGACTATCACGTGTCCTCCGATCTGACCGGACAGGCAAACCATCTCGGCGTTACGCTGGAAGCAGATATTATCAAGCAAAAGCTGGCCGAGAACAATGGCGGCTATCTGGCTTTGAATAAGGATGGCGTTACATTCGGCAAATTTGACAAACGCATGTACTCGGATTTGATCAGCGACCATCCGATCGATCTGTGCCGCTATCAGGTGGCCAATTGCTACATGGGACGCATCGGCCTCATCAACAGCGGCGGCGCTTCGGGTGAGAACGATTTTGCCGAAGCCGCAGCAACGGCGGTGATCAATAAACGCGCCGGCGGCATGGGTCTCATCTCGGGACGTAAAGCCTTCCAGCGCCCCATGGCAGACGGTGTGAGACTCTTGAATACCATTCAGGATGTCTATCTGGATGAGAGTATTACAGTAGCCTAAACAGAAACACAAAGAAGCGTGGCGCCCGGGCGCCACGCTTCTTTATCTCCACAATTGCTTGATCGAACGATATCCCTGGCTGCGGCTGCTTGCCGATAGCAACTTACCCCGCAAGCAAATTCCTGCCTTTGAAATAATCCGAGACGGCCAGATCGAAGGGACGCTTGTCCTTCTGTTTGGCTTCTCGTCTGT
>DATGYJ010000315.1:0-17667 GCA_035298105.1 Anaerolineales bacterium
AATAGTTAGAAACGCTCCAACTACCGGCTTCATTCAATATATTGTAAGCACGCACCCGCCAATAATATTTGCCATCTGCCAATGAATTCGTAATTGTGAAGCTTAGATCGCCGACAAGCTGTGAATCGACACTTTGAGTAAATGCATCGTTTGTGGCAAATTGGATCTCATAGTGGTCGGCATCGGTAACCGCGGACCAGGCAAAGTCTGGTTTGGAGTTATTGGTGACAGGCCGATTTTTTGGGGGGGCTAACAGCACAGGTACAGAGACATGCGCCGCAATGGTATAGATGTCGCCCCAACTGAAATCGCCATTGCCTGTGCCTGCGCCACCAAGTGGATCGCCCCCTCCATTGACAATGCTGTCATCATCCAGCACGTCCAGGCGGATCTTACCGTTGCTTTCACCAATACTCCCTGTATTGACTGTAACGGTGCAGGCCGCACCGGAACAGACCACACTCGTAATGGTTGCGCCTTTGACTCCTGTCGTTGTAAGCGTAAAGTCGCTCAGATCCACATTTGTGACGGGTTCTGAAAAAGTAACTTCAAAGTTCACAGTTGTGGCTGAGGTCGGATTCAGATCCACGCGCAGGATGGAAGAGATACTTGGTTCTCCAACGCCCGCAGTGCAACGCGGCTGACTGCCCGGATGAAAGGGTTCCCCACATAAAGCGTTATACAGCCATGCTGTCGGTGCGACGCCATGCCAGCGAGTTGTCCAAACTCCGCCGCCGCTGAACTCATCTGGGGAACCAACCATCGCACCGTCCTCCTGTTGAGCTAAAAGTTCCGGCAGAACCTCACCGGCACCGTCACCACCCACCGCAATATACTGTGCTGTGCCTTCATTCCAAACCGACCATGGACCAGCGTTGCCATCAAAACCGAAAAGCTGACCGCCTTGTGCCGGTTCACGCAGTACCTCTCTGGCATAACTTAGCGCCTGAAGAGCTTTTTCATTTTCACCGATTGCTTTCAGGAAGGCAGCTCCCCAGGTTTGAGCATCGAGAAATATTTGCTCATTATTCCGGCCGCCTTTGAACCGTCCCGCGGCGTTATCCCAGTACTCACTAAGAAGACAGTTCTTAATCTTTTCAGCATTGCCGGAAAAATTTCCCCCGGCAGCCTGCAATGCCCACCACACATCAATAGTGCCTTCTGTCTGGTTATGGTTATTATCCAGGCAACCGTCCGCTAAAAATCCATTTTGATAACCAGCCTGCTCCTTTCTGTACGGCAGTTGCAGCTCGCGTATGTGTACCGCCCAATTTCAAATAGCGGCTCAAAGCATATACAGTCCACGCAATGTCACCCTCCCATAAGGCAGGGTTTTCAACTGCCCCGGCACAAGTTCGGGTTTGGTACCAGGAACCGTCGCTATTTTGTATTGCTACCAGCTTATCCACCAGCTTGTCTGCTTGAGCCCACATCCCTTGATCAGAAAATACGATCAGCGCCAGCGCCTGGTCGTACGTGTGCGCCAAACATCTAAAGTCGGGCGGTTTTTCTTCCTCGGCCCAGGATCTCAGCAAGCCATTCGACTGTTGTTGTTTTGCAAGCCAACCGGCGGCTGCTTGAGCGGCAAGTTTATTGGGATCGACAGTATCGAAGGTATTAGGGATTGTCCTTGAACCGGCATTGTAGGCATTCAGGTTATCCACCACGAGGCCTCCCCCTCCGCCGCTATCATCAATATCATTCGAATTATTTCTCGGGATTTTGACAACCGAGAAGAAGATCGCTTTGACATGTGCGGGATCAAAGGGTGTGCCATCGTCTGACGGCCGGAAGAAGCTAAATGGAATAACGAGCTGATCCCACCAGCTGTGATGAGCAACGTGACGGTAAGTCAGCCAGTCAAAATGGCTGTGATCCTGCGCATCGACCATTCCCACTTGCAGCGAATTGGCAGCAGCGGGGTCGCTACTTGGGCTTCCGAGCCAGTCGAAACGCAGGTGATCGTAAGCAGAAAGGTTCAGAGGCGGGTTGAAATCACAGCGAATTTGCACCCAGTTATAGTTGTTGGCGCCCAGATCGTAGTCTAGCTGGAGGGCGGTATCTCTGTAACCGGCAATGGGGGCTATCCTTGCAGAGGTGGCAGGCTGATTAGCATCTTTGCCCGCCGAACAGCGATACTCGCCTTCGAAATCGAGGAATGTCAGTCCCGAGCGCAAACCCAGATCCCCCCACGGGTCAGGCGGATTATCCTGGGCGAGGAGCCAATAGCCAATGTTCTTGCTATCTCCGGCTAACCACGATTCCGACGCCGGTCCATCATCGTGCAGCCAAAGATTGACATTATCGCCATCGTTAGGGTCCGTCTGGCCGGTGTCTATATTGCCTTGAGGAGTGATGGTGCGGTCCGTTGGGAGGCTGTCGAGTGCAATGCGTTCATTGGGCGTATTGCCTTGCCAACTGATGTCGTCAGTATGAAGAACATCAATCCAGGTGCTGCCCAGTGGTTGAGGAGAGGTATCAAAGAAAAATGTTATGGGTCCGGTAAAAGTTACCTGGTGCCGTATCAAATCATTGCCGATATAGCGGGCAGCGTTGCTATCATGGCAGTCGGTGTAACCAACACAGTCCGTGGCGTTGATGAACATGGAGGAAGCTTGCACAAGTTTGAAACCTTCATGGTTAACACTGCGTGACTGATCGATCGTGATATCGGCAGTTGCCATGTAGGCTTGATTGACGTGGATTCGCGTCTGGCGGTCGCGCGGGGGAGGCAAGGTCATATCATAAGATACGGCAAAATCATGATTCGTACCCTGTGCCAGCATGCGCAGCGATCCGTTTGGCGCCGTCAATCCGTTTGTATCGAATTCGAATCGAGTGAGCAGCGGGTTATGGTAATAATGGGAGAGAGTCCAGTAGGCCGGTCCCAAGATGAAGGAAGTGCCGAAGGGAATAGCTGGAGAGGGGTCAGCATTTTGCTTCAAGCGCACAAAACCATGCGAATCGATGACGGCGACCTGCGGAATGCCAGCAAAGTTTTGCGCCTTATGGTAGATTCGCACCTGCACCGCACTGCCTTGAGAGACTCCGTCCACCACTACCTCCATCAGGTCTGTGTTATTTGGATCGCTCAGGCACATTTCCAGCACCCAGCCGTTTGTCTCTCCGTTATAAATCGGGAAACAGTCAGACGCCACGGAGGCAGCTCGAGCAATTTGAGCTGGGTCTGAATTTTGGGCTAACACGCACAGCAGAATGAACCCAGAATACAACAATCTTGGAGTTTTTTTGCTGAAGCGAAAATTTTTCATAAGACCCTCCAATATCTGTTAATTACCGATCCACTATTAGTATTGTAGCCACTTCATCAGACAAATACAACAGGGCGTGGGAAGCCGCCCAGGGCCTTCTCAAAGTAAGAGAGCGAGAGCCTGATCGGGGTGAGCTGCGAAGAAACGTCGAGCGGAAGGAATAAAGGAGAAGGAAGAAGCAGCGAGCAAGCCCAAGACCAAGTTGTTAATAATGGCCATATTGTGAGCAGCAGCGTGGTGCTTGAAGCGGGTCTGGTCTTCATGGAGGGTCACATCTCGAGGATAATGCAAAGAGTTCTCGATCTGCCAGTAAGAGCGCAGCATATGCAAGAGTTGAGCGGGCGAAGCTTGATCTGCGGATAAACTAGTCAGGCCATATCCGGTTTCCTGACGAGTTTTCTTTGTTTTCGATATTGTGATGGTGCGTTCGAGTTTGAAGACCTGCTGCAAGAAGGGCCAATCCAGAAAATCATTGAGTTGGCTGCTGGTGGTCAGGGTCCGCATTTCCAAGCGGCCATGACCTTTACTGGTTATAGTTGCAGAACAAAAGTCCTTGGATGGACAACCCTGACCGGGTAGAAGAGGTACCTTGTCATCGAACCAATCCTGCAAATCCTGGAGCAATTGTGGATGGTTGCCTTTCACCGTCCACAAGTAATTGCCTCCCGCCTTGCCAATCTGGATCGAAACTTGACGTTGGGTATGCAGGGCATCCCCAATCACCACTTTATTGCGCAAATCAATCCAACTTAGCAACATAGGAGCGGCACTCACTTCATTTTGCTTGTTTTCAATAGCCAGTTGCGCGAGGGTGATGCCTTCGCCAGGCAAATACACTGCTAGCAGGCATAACCCATCAGTGGTTTCCAACTCAATGGTGCCACGTAAGATCTTCCCGTCCATCGCCACTACCACTTGGTAGCCAGCTTTCCCACTCTGGCGATGGTGGGCTCGTGCCAATGCTTCAAACTCCTTCGCATCCACATTATCCGCCAGCGCTCGACGATAAGTATGATGACTGGGCATACTCTTCCGCTTCAACCCTAAGACCTGTGCCATCCACGTTCCTCGCAATGCCACCCACTCTGCAATCCCGCTGGGTTGGTCTTCTCCGCACAGTTTCGCCATAAACATCCCCACCAAGATCGTTGCTAACGCATATCGTTTCCCTTTGTCCTTGCGCTTATCCTTCAAGCCCTTCAACCGCTCATACAGACTACCCAAATTGATGATCTGACCTGTGTTAGACTCCATTTTGACCTTCCTCGTGTTTTGGATTTGTGCCTCACACAAAAGCATAACCGAGAAAGGTCACTTTTTCTACTTTGAGAAAGCCCTGGAAGCCGCCACGGCCCTCTTAAAGTAACTAATGGACCAGAGTCAGGTCATCCCGAGCCGCAGCCACACGCTTTAGTTCACCCTGGGCCAGGCGCTTCTGGCTGCACAACCAGGGCAAAACAGAACACATAAAATCAAGACAGGTATGCCGACCTGTCCTGACTTTTGAGTGATATTGGATACTATTTTATGTAAAACAATTGAAGTGAACTGGCTTCTTCACCTGGCCCTGAGAATATTGACCACAAAGACTTCCGACCAGGCACTCCAGTTCCCAGCCGCATCCTGGGCGCGTACCCGCCAGAAATAACTTCCGCGCAGTGCACCCGGCGGCCTTCGATATGAAGTGCGCTGGCTTATAGAAAACACCGGGCTGGAGAAATCGGAGTCATTGTCGATCTCAAATTGATAGCTCACTGCGCCGCTGACATTGGACCATCTGAAGGTGGGTACGCCGCGCAAAGACGCATTATTCGCAGGAGACTTGAGGACCGGTGCTAAAGGAAGCGATGTATCAATACTGAAAGAACGCCAAGTGCTCCAACCACTATATTGGTTTGCCGCATTGTAAGCGCGCGCTCGCCAATAATATTTGCCATCCGGCAATGGGTTGCTGACTGTAAGGGTGGCATCGGAGACGAAATGTGGATCGACATTTTGGGTAAAGTGACTATCTTTGGCAAATACGATCTCGTATTGCTCTGCATTGGCAACCTCAGTCCAGGTAAAGGTTGGCCTGGCAACATTGGTTACATAGTTATTCTTGGCTGGGGATAGTAATGTGGGGGGCTGCAAGGGGAATAGTCGTAAACGACCAGAAGTCCACGCTGGAGCCATTTGAGTATGTAACGTCGACAGTATTAACGGCACGGACATGCCAGTAGTATGTGGTGTTATTGTTCAAGCCAACGAGGTGGATGCCGGTATCGGTGCCGTTATCTCTCCATGGAGAGCACATATTGTCATTCGTGGTGTCATAGCAGTATTCATAAGAAGTCGCGCCACTACTTGCACCCCAGTTCAAATCCAAGCTGGTAGATTGATCCGTCGCTCCGTTTCCTGGCGTAGATTTATTGAAGGCGCCAAGAGTGGATTCATAGGCGCCAATATCACAGTGACTGCCTTGTGGGCGCGCCACTCCACGCTGATCGGTCTTAGGACAACTTGTATCGTCTCCGGCGTCAATCGCTGGCGAACCCGGAAGTACTGCCAGGGTTTGTGTTGGACCACCATTATCTGCCAGCAGCTCAAGTTTAGGATCAGCTATTACTGTTGGCACGCAGGCCGGCGATCCATCTTCAACAAGGTTCCCATTCCCGGTAATGAATAAATTGAGCGCAGAAAATTTACCACATTCCCCACCGCGAGTATTGTTCGCAAAAATATTATTGTCAATGCTGGCATCCACAAAAGGCGGACGCAAGTAAAGACTTGCACCGGGATTACCCATGCTGTCAGCAGCATTTTCCGAGAAAGTGTTGTTCCTAAGGATAATGCTCGCCTCTGTATAGATTGCCCCGCCCATTCCAGTGGAATGATTGGCAAAAAATGTATTATTTTCAAGTACCATGGCAGGTGCATCCTCAGTGCCAGTGATAAAGTCAATGGCACCGCCTACGCTTGAACCGCTTGAACTTGAAGCTGTGTTTCTAGCGAACAAACTATTCCGAATATCTACATCTACAGCAATCCCAGTAATAGAGGGGTTTGTTACAACGATCGCTCCTCCAGACATGGCCGTATTGCTGTCAAAAGTAGCATTCTCAACAGCCAGCAACCAATTCGCATGCACAGCAACAGCTCCACCACTATAACGAGCGCTGTTATTCCTAAAACTACTATTCTTTATTGTCAGTCTGCCAGTTGCACTTATAGATATTGCGCCGCCACTGTTTTGGGAAGAGTTCGAAATGAACTCACTATTAAGAACAGTTACAGTTCCTCCTGAGTTGATCGCTGCACCTTCCCCTACTGCGGAATTAGCCATGAAGGTCAAGTCTTCCACCGTCAACGCATTTGAAGACGCCATCAGTATCGCGGCTCCGGTGTTGTAATAACTCGTTCCGATCCCCTTAGCATTCTTTAAAATGAGAGAACGCAACACAACATTAAGATCATGAATCCCATAGCCTTCTCCAATGACAAAGATTTTGACGGCGTCTCCACCGCTAACTTCCACCCGCGGATTTAGCCCAGACCCGTCAATGGTTAAACTCTTGTCAATAGCAATTTCAGAGGCAAGAAGAATCGTTTGTCCTGAAAGCGCAGGGGCAAACCTGATTGTCGCTCCCGAGGTTGCCTCGATAACGGCTTGCCGCAGCGAACCGGTGCCATTATCTGCGTTAGTAGTAACAGTAATCGTAGCCGTATAATCCTGGGCCGTCTGGTTTCCGTTGACCAAATCATAGGCTCTGTGGGCAGGATCAAAAGTCACACTCGGTTTGCTCGGAGTGACTGTGCCTGACCAGTCTTCCGGCACAGTGATTGTATAGACGCCATTACTGCCAGCCGTGATGCTCTTCGCTGTGCCATCTAGATAATTCATTGTCGCGCCAGCAACCCCCGCATTTCCCGTAATGATATAACCTGTTGTAAAGAGATAATCCTGTGCGGTCAGGCGATCAACGACATTTGTATAGCCTCGACTGAAAGGTGCGAACAAATATCCTGGTTTGGAGGGTGTGATGGTTCCGGACCAGTTATACGAAACGGTTAGTGCATAATTGCCACTTCCATCAGCTGTTACAGATTTGGCCGTTCCATCGCTATAGTTGAGAGTGGCTCCTGCCACTCCAGCGTTGCCGGAAATCGAAACAAACGCTTGAAAGTTCTGATCCTCCTGATCGGCCTGGACAGAGAAGTATTGCCTCTTGACTGGCGAAAATGTACAACATGTTTTTGAGGGAGTAATTTCACCGGACCAGCGGTATGGCACGTTTATTATATAGTTTCCTTCGTCGTCTGTTAAAACAGTTGTTGTGACCGGTGGAATCACTGAAGAATCTCTCACTGATAATGTGACATTGCCTGCCCCGGCATTTCCTGAAATACTATATGTGATTTGCGTAGCGATATAATCCTGATTGATCTGATTTGTTGTGGTATCTGTATAAGTCCGGTCGATCGGTGAAAACCTGTAGCCCGCTTTGAGGGGTGTAACGGTACCTGACCAGTGGATAGGAACCTGGATCGCATAGTTCCCATTACCATCGGCTGTGACTGCCCGGGCGATTTCGTCTACATAATTTAATGTTGTTCCACTGATCCCTGCATTCCCTGAAATGGTCATTAATGCTATTGCTGCATAATCTTGAGCAGGCTGATCCGCCTGTACGCCGAAATAGTCAATATTCCCCGGTACGAATCGGTAATCCGCCTTCGTGGGTGTCACAGTTCCAATCCAGCTGTAAGGCACAGTGAAGGAGTATTCTCCGTTCTCATCCGCCACTATTGTTTTGAGCGTTTCATCCTCATAGCTTAACGTCGCTCCGGCTACTCCGGCATTTCCAGAGATGGTAAAGGTAATATCTGTAACCGTAGCTGTATAGTCTTCCGTTGATTGGTCAGCTGTAATATTCGAATACGTCTTGCTGGCTGGCGAGAAAATATATCCGGGTTTGTAGGGCGTGACCAGACCAGACCAGCCAACTAGAACTCCGAATGAATAATCTCCATGATTGTCCGCCGTAACTGTTCTAGCCACTCCATCGAAATAACTCAATGTGGCTCCCGCCACACCTGCATTACCAGAGATAGTAAAGTAACCAAATTCATATGCGCCGATGTCACAGATTACGCTCCCATCATTGTTTCCATCCAGGGATCGCGCCATTCCGCGCTGGTCTGTTTCCGGACAGTGTGTGTTGTCGCCTGCATCAATCGCAGGGGAGCCTGGTAGTAATGCCATCGTTTGAGTGGGACCACCATGATCGGTCAATGGACCAAGCAGCGGATCGGAAATGATCGTTCCAGGTAAAGTGGCACAGGCTCCGGATCCATCTTCAATCAAATTGTTATTGCCTCTTATCCAGGAATTTACTCCATATTCATAACATTCCCCTCCACCAGCATTATTGGCAAAAATATTATTAAATAACTCGGTGAACACTCCGGCCGAGCTAATATATATACTTCCACCCGCATTCCCTCCAGCGCGATCTGCTCGATTCTCAGAAAACGTGTTATTCCTTAACTGCACATTACCTTCTGTAGCAATTGCTCCGCCCACGCTCTTGGATTGATTGGCATAAAAAGTATTATTCTCGATCATGATTTGCTGAGGACCTGAATAGACGATTCGGATCGCGCCACCTGCAGAATCAGCGATATTGTTTGAGAAGAGGTTATTGCGAATAGTGACGAAAAAGTTGTTACTCTGTTGGAACGCAATTGCTCCACCGCTGAGCGCATGATTGCCGACAAATGTGTTATGCTCTAGTACGTAAGTACCTGGTCCTTGTAATACCACCGCTGAAGCTTCATTGTTAATAAACACACTATTCCTGACTATTAAATTATTCCCGGCATATATAGCACCTCCACTTATCTGCGCTGTGTTGGCTGAGAATCGACTTTCCAGAATCGTTGCGCTCGCCAGGGAAGACACATAAATTGCGCCAGCTCGATAGGCAGTATTTCCTACAAAATCCACATCTGTAACCATGACCGTAGAATACAAATTTGTATAGATGGCACCACCGTATTTTGTATAGCTTGTTCCACCCATCATCCCATCTTTCAAGATGAGAGAGTGCAATGTAAGTGAGACATTAGATCCAGCATTGAAGATACGAACTGCATGGTTGCCGCTGATGGAAACATGAGGATCCAAGGCTCTTCCATCGATTGTCAGGCTTTTATTAATAGCAATTTCTGAAGAAAGAACGATGGTTTGACCAGCCAGTGCAGGATCAAAATAAATCTTAGCACCCCCAGTAGCATCAGCGATTGCCTGTCTCAAAGAGCCGGGACCACTATCATTGGAATTGACGACCACCCTGGTGAATATATAGTTTTGTGATAGTTGATCTTGCACAACGTCACTATAGGTTCGATCAGGCGGAGCAAAGCGATAGCCCAACCTCGCAGGGGTAATCGTCCCTGACCAATGCTCCGGGACCTGGAATGAATAATTCCCGCCACTATAAGATGTAACAGTCTTTGGCGTGCCGTCTACATAGCTGAGAGTTACCCCTGATACGCCAGCATTCCCAGAAATCGTATAGATGCGCTCAGGTACAAAATCCTGGTTTGCCTGGCTGGACTGCAGATCGTTATAACTCCTGCTCTCGGGGCTAAAGCGATAGCCTACGCGACTCGGGTAAACTGTACCGGTCCAGCCTAAGGGGACAGTCAAGGAATAATTCCCATTTTCATCAGATGTAGCAATTTCAAATGAGTCGTTAAGTGTATATTCTATTGAAACTCCTCCAACACCTGTATTGCCAGAAATAGTATAAGGATTCGGAATGGGCGTGTAATTCTCATTTGTTATGTCAGTGACAACGTTAACGTAATTCCGGCTGGCCGGTGAAAACGTATGATCTTTTTCATATAGACTGACAGACCCACTCCAACCATAAGGTACGGTGATCGAATAATCGCCCTTGATATCAGACCAGGCAAAATCAGACTGGCCAGAAGAGTTAAAGTATTTTACAAAGACATTGCTTAAACCGACATTGCCAGAGATTGTATAAGTAGCTGGTGCGGCCGTGTAGTTTTCACCTACGATGCTTGAAGTAACATTTGTATATATCTTGTTCGCAGGCGAGAAAACGCAGGCTAGTTTTGTAGGTGTTACAGTACCCGACCAATTTTCAGAGACCTTGAAGGAGTAATCGCCAACCCCATCTGCAATGACAGTTCTGGGAACATTATCGGTGTAACTCAGTATTGCGCCAGCCGTCCCAACATTTCCGGAAATGTTGTAGGGAGTGGGCCAGACCGTAAAGGTAATGGTCGTATCAGATAATCCCCCATTCAGTGGGACGCCGGCTGCATCCTCGATCGAAGTTGTGCTGCACACCAACAGACGATAACTCCCGGCGCCAAGGAGTACCCCGCCATTGACAGAAAGGGTGGAAACATATTTTGAGGAGTCATAAGTAGCGCTATCTACACTGATGAGCGCATCATCACCTGCAAGTCCAACCGCGCACGAACTGGTTTGAAAATTGTCATCTGCACCATCATCAACGAATAGATAGTTTGAAGGATTGTTTACAGATGAGGGGTCACCATCGTTTCTCATCTGCCGGTCGAATTGAACGGTGAGTTGGTTCGTTCCTGCACCGAGTTCTTCGCCATCAACTGGATTGGCATTGCCGCCCATGATCACGTGGGGTGCAGGTTTCTCGTGATAGTAAAACGTGGTCAAGCCGTAAGTACTATCTGCAATGGCAATGTCAACAGCCCCATCCTGATTAATGTCACCGACCGCTAAACTCTGAGGCTGGAACGTGCTTGCACTTGGGAAGGTATACAAACTAGACGGCTGTATTACTCCCTTCTTTTGCAAAAAGACACCCAATGATCTCCAACCGCCATGCAGAACAAGAATATCCTGTGTTCCATCCTGATTAATGTCTGCCAGTTCAACGGGCTCGGGAGTATCATAAGCGTCATAGGAAACCGAAGGTTGTAACGAACTGTCCTGCCCCTGGGCAAACACAGCGATTTTGGAGTTGGGACGATTTCCACCATAGCTAATGACAACATCCGAAAGCCCATCACCGGTCACATCACCGATTTCAATTCCACTTCCCCTACAATCACAGTCAAGAAAATAAGGAACCGGGTCGCTAAGGGTTCCACTCGCATTTTGTAGATAGACGGACAAATCTGGGTTTGAGCCGATCGTATTCATTTTTACCACATCGTTTCGGCCATCATTATTGACATCACCAATTGCCAGGCCCTCCCCTCCTTCAAAATACTCATTGTAATAGACCGCAGAATCGAGGCTACCGTTTATGTCTTGTGCAAACACACTGATCGAAGACATATACAAACTACCACTCTCAGACACAACAACATCCAGTAAACCATCACCTGTAACGTCTCCTACCGCCACAACTGTTGGGGAAAGATAAGGTAAGCTATAGGTGATGCGTGGAGCAAAAGTACCATCGGACTGTTGAAGAAAAACGCTGATCGTACTTGTGGTTGGCTCAGAATTTGCCGTGACCACATCATCCCACCCATCATTGTTCAAATCGCCTACTGCTAATGATCTAGAATACAATCCGGCGGCATAGGCAACAGGTGCATTCAGGTTTCCATTGCTGTCTTTGAGATAAACCAGCACCTGGGAGGCTGTAGTCATGACAACATCGGTCAGACCATCGTGATTAAAATCGCCAATCCCTACTGCCTTCCCGGCTCCACCGCCATAATTGGTATAGGGATATAAATATAACTCCTTGAGGACAACAAACCGGATCACAGAATCTGTTCCATCATTAAGCCTGTTCCCGGCCAGATCAGTAATTCGAGTACTTGCACATACGATAAGCTGATAGCTTGCCTGATTAAGTACAGGCCAATCTGAGATGGAAACAGTGAGTGTACTTGTAAAATTCGTAGCGTTATATGTAACCTTGTTGATCGGGACAAGAGTATCATCTCCCGCAAGCCCACTCATGCAAGAGGTTGTCTGAAACTTTCCATCTGCCCCATCTTCTACCAGAAGATAATTTGCAGGCTTATTAACGGCAAAAGCAGTCCCATTCGCAAGCATATTGGCACTAAACTGCACCGATATAGTGGATGGGTTATTCAACAGTACATCACCATGCTGTGGTGACGTGGTGACGACGGTTGGAAATATGATTTGATTCTGAGGAACACCAACTGAAACAGATTCTCTACCAACACCATTGGTAGTATTCTCAGGAAACAAGCTCGTATTTTTGTCGGTATGGGTCGACCCTGGCATACCAGCCTGCACCGGCGTTACGCCAAGCGCTTGACCCAGCAAAACTAGGATGAGAACCAAACTCGTAATAAAGAACTTCCGTTCATTGAATAACATGGCATTCTCCCCGGGAGACGTGCTTCCTCCCTAAAAACATATGCTTCTCATGTGTTTATCGAATAATTCCCAATGCGCTTCCACCGCAATCAGTATAGTGAGGGTCGTTATGATCATCAAGATGATGTTCATCACATGGGGGTTACAGTTTCGTAAGGCTCACCCAGATCTTCCAATCATCACACTCAGCCATCCCGGCACGAACCACAGCCACTGGCGTTTGCTGAGAAAAGGACGAAGACTTGCTGAAACTGGCGCAATGACTTGGGCAGATATACAATTGGTTCGGTATAACTCTAGCTCACGATCTGGTTTCCATAAACCTTATGATGCCACTTTGAGCCGTACCAAATGGGAGTGGAAGGTGCACTCATCTACGTGAGGCATGGTAATGCAGGCGCTTGTGCACCCATCTGAGATTCAAGTGAACTGGAGAGTAAGGTAAAAGCCAGAGGATTGCAATGGAATTGTTGGAACGTGAACCACAATTGCAGCTGATGAACGAGGCGATCAAGGGCGTGCGCGCTGGGGAGGGAGCGATCGTGCTGGTCAGTGGCGAGGCAGGCATCGGGAAAACCTCTTTCGTCACTGCACTGACAGAATCTGAATCCCTTCGGCCGTTGACGCGTACTCTGTGGGGTGCCTGCGACCCATTGTTCACCCCTCGACCGCTGGGTCCCATTTATGATATCGCGACAGGCGATCTGGCCTACTTACTCGATCTGTTAAATTCGGGAACCGATTGGCTGGTCATTGCCGCCACACTACATAAAGCCCTGTTGGAAAGCCCACTTCCAACTCTCCTTGTGCTCGAGGATATTCACTGGGCAGACGAGGCCACATTGGATCTGGTTAAATACCTCGGTCGGCGTGTGCAGCAGACCAAAACACTGCTTATCCTCACCTACCGGGAGGATGAAGCCGGAAGCAGGCAGCAGTTGCGCGCGGTGCTTGGCGACCTGCCCCCACAGCGCACGATCCGGTTGCATCTCGAACCACTTTCAGAGCAGGCAGTCGCGTTCCTGGCCCGCAAAATGAACCGGCCGTCCAGGGGCATATTCGAAGCAACGCGGGGTAACCCATTCTTTGTCACCGAAGTATTGCGGCATGATACTGGGGATATCCCTGCCACGGTCCGCGATGCCGTTCTGACGCGGTTGGCTCATCTACCCTCTCCGGCTCGTGAACTATTGGAACTGGCTTCCATCATTCCGGGGACAGCCGAGCAGTGGCTGCTTGAGGGAATTCTTCATCCGAAGCCATCCACCCTAGATGCTTGTATCGAAGGTGGCTTCCTGATCACTTCGGGGGAGGCGCTGTCCTTTCGTCATGAGTTAGTGCGTCTGGCCATTGAAGAATCACTGGCGCCCAGCCACTCGAAAGAATTGCATCGCAGTGTCCTACAGGCGCTGCGGGCGCGACCCGTTGAGGAGATTGCACTGGCACGGCTGGTTCATCACGCAACGGCGGCAGCCGATGCCCGCGTCGTGCTTGAATACGGCCCACAGGCAGCGCGGCAGGCGAGCCAACATGGCGCCCACCGGGAAGCGGCCCGTTATTATCAGGCTGCGCTGCATTACCGTCACCAACTCCCGCCCGAGGAACAGGCTCGCCTGCTCGACAACCTCTCTTTTGAGAATTACCTGACCGGGCAGATCGATCCAGCTATCCAGGCGCGTCATGTGGCAATCGATCTTTGGCGGCAGGTTGAGCTGTCAGTACAGGTAGGAGATGATTTGCGCTGGCTTTCGCGCCTCTACTGGTTCCAGGGCAATAAAGAAATGGCCGAACGCTTTGCCGGCGAAGCCATCGCAACCCTGGAACCTCTGACACCGGGCAAGGAACTTGCCATGGCCTATAGCAACCGCTCACAGTTGCATATGCTGTCCGAGGAAAATGAAGCCGCGATCGCCTGGGGTAAAAAAGCACTTGAACTGGCTGAAATCCTGCAAGACACGGAGATCACCGTCCACTCCCTGACAAATATCGGATCCGCCGAGTTGCTCAACCAATTGGAAAGCGGGCGAGCTCGCCTGGAACGGGCTTTGCAAATGGCGCGGGAGCAGGAAATGCACGATCACGTGGCCCGCTGCTACGCTAACCTGGCATCACGTGCCATCCAAAACCGGGATTATTCTTTGGGCGAGGGCTACCTGCAGGATGGACTGACCTACACGACTGACCATGAGATGGATTCCTATGGTATTTACCTGCTGGGCTGGCGGGCGCGTTGTTTCTTCGAGCAGGGCCATTGGTCCAAGGCAGAAGCTGATGCAGAAGAAGTCCTACGCCTGCACCCCGGTTCGGCAGTCATCGCCCTACCGGGCATCACGACACTGGGTTATCTGAGAGCGCGCCAAGGCAACCCGCAGGCCTCGCATTGGCTCGATCAAGCCCGCGATCTGGCATTGCTGACCCGTGAATTCCAGCGTATCTGTCCAATGGCGGTGGCTCGGGCAGAAGCGGCCTGGTGGAATGGGCAGCCCACGCAGGTACTGAAAGAACTCGAAGTGGCTTTTAAGGTCGCATACCCGGCCCAGGATGATTATCAATTAGGCGCCATGGTGTACTGGACCTGGCGGGCTGGTGGGACGGTATCGCAGGTTGACGAGATTCCATTTGTTTACCGGGCAATGATTACGGGGGACTGGCGTGCAGCCTCTGAGGCCTGGGAGCAGATTGGATGTCCCTTCGAGCGCGGGCTGGCTCTGGCGGAAGGGGATACAGACGCACAGCGCGTGGCACTGGAGATCTTCGAAGGATTAGGTGCCCGCCCGGCGGCTCGTATGGTACGCGAGAAAATGCTTGAGCGTGGGATAAAAGGATTACCCCGCGGTGCGCGGGCTTCCACCCGTGCCAACCCGGATGGACTGACCCCACGCGAGATGGAAATCCTGGCCCTGCTGGATCAGGGGCGAAGCAACTCTGAGATCGCCGAGCAGTTGTTCATCTCGCCAAAGACGGTGGATCACCACGTTTCAGCGATCCTGGCCAAGTTGCAGGTACGCAGCCGATCCGAAGCCGCCGCGGCGGCCCGCCAAAAAAACATTCTCTAAATTCTCACTTCTAAAATAGGGAACAGGATTCCGCCAAAATAGGGAATTCTCCCGAGGCATTTCGACCTGCCATCGGCTATTCTTGCTTTGATCAGTTGAGCAGTATTTCAGAGCATGCCATAACTGAAGGAGGCGCGATGACCGAATTGGAAATCGAGAACGAGCAAGTTGCAGATGCACCCGAAACTGAAGAGCAGGACCCCAATCGAGATGAGTTGTTAGTGTTCCACACCGGAGCATCGGAAACCGGCTCGACTTGTGCGGTTTTGACCCCGGCGATCAGATCGAAACTGCGTGAGATGCAATCTGGGCAGGTGCTGGAGGTGCGCGTGGACGACCCGGCTGCCAGGGGCGATATCGAGGCGTGGAGTCGCCTCTCGGGAAATGTATTGTTGAAAGTGGTCGCTCAGGCGGGACCGGAGCTGCGCTTCTTCGTCAGGAAAAAATAATAAATCCATAAATAAGGAGAGCTTACCATGGCAAAGTTAATGATCAATTGTACGCATGGGCAGGAGGACCCTGAACGCGCCACTCTGGCATTCGTGGTCGGGAATGTAGCCGCGGCGGCGGACCAGGAGGCGGTCGTGCTCCTGACGATCGAGGGAGTGCGGAATGCCACCCGCGGCTACGCGGATGACATCTGCAAAGAAGGCTTCCAGCCACTGCGGGAGGTGATGCAAGCCTTTATCAGTAACGGCGGGCAGATCTGGGTCTGCGGAGCTTGCGCAAAGCCACGCGGCATCACAGATGCAGACCTGGTGGAGGGCGCCAAGATCGTCACTGCCGCCAACGCGGTCGAGTATTTGGCTTCAGGCGCAGCCTCCCTCAGCTTTTAAAGGAATTCGAACGCATAAAGAGTGGTGAGGCTGCACAGATGATTTAAAGCCTGAGGTCGCTTCCCGAAGGCTCGTCACGATCTGAGAAGCGTGAATTGGTTTTTCGAATATCAATAGTTCAATTGTCAGAAGGAGGCAGGTCATGACGTTCATCAAGACAATTTCGGAGGAAGAGGCGAAGAACCTGGTTCAAGATCAATATCAGGCTGCCCAAAAGAGCATGGGCTATATACCAAACTATGTTAAAGCCCTTAGTTTGCACCCTGAAGTTTATGACGCCTGGACGAAACTCATTGGGGCGATACGATCCAAAATGAGACTTCGCCGCTACGAGTTGGTAACTTTTGCATCAGCCATGGCACTTGAATGTACATATTGCATGCTTGCCCATGGGGCAGTCCTCCGCAAGAATTTCTTCAGCACAGATGAGTTGGCGGCAATTGCGAAGGATTTCCACAACGCTGGTCTACTCCCTGAGGAAGTAGCGCTGATGTCTTTTGCGCAAAAGGTCACCACCCGGGCTCACCAGCTAAGTGAACATGATATTAACGAATTACGCAGGTATGGACTTTCTGACGAAGAAATCCTCGATGTGGTTCTGGCAAGTACCGCTCGTAATTTCTTCAGCAAGACACTCGACGCAGTTGGCGCAATCCCTGATGAAGCATATTCGGAACTTGAGCCTGAACTTCTTCAACTACTACCTTAGGCCACCTGGTTAAGCAGTTACTGTTGCAAATAATCCAAAACATCTAGCCGCGATAGGCAATAACAGTCAATATCGCTGGGAGTCCCTTCCTCCGCTTCGGAAGCTCGCCGTCCGGTCACCCCGAGGGTACAGGCTTAGGGCGACTTCACAACGACGGGAGGATATAGCCACGATATAGGCAGGATAGACACACTATTTAGGCAACTTAGTGACAACCCGAAAGAAGAGCGAATGAGCACCGAGAGGGCCAGCCCGGATAACTCTTCCTAAAATCACACAGTGCTGCTGCCAGTCCTTCCGAAAAGGATTGCACACATTCATAGAATTAAGCCTCCTTCCTCCCAAGTGTGATGAGTTGGGGGAGATTCGATTGCTTGACCCAGCTTGGAAAAATCCTATAATTATGGTCATCAACTTCGCC
>DATGYJ010000316.1:0-14098 GCA_035298105.1 Anaerolineales bacterium
AGCAGCAAACGGGCGTTTCGCTGTGCGCCTGTTCGTCTCATCCGCTAGAACATTGCATCCGACACATCTTTTTCGCGCAGGAGGCGTCGCTTCCACGTGGAAATTTGCGGGACGACGTACGGCAGCAGGCGCAGGCTGTAATACGGCGGCAGGATCGGGACACCGATCATATCACCCATCGTAATCAGAATGAATAGGTGCTCCATGCTGGCGCGTGTTCGCAGGGCATAGCGGCTCATATCATGCGAAGCCATGCCATAAAGTACTTCCTTCATGTTCTGCCAAAAGCTTTTTTTCTTTTCTTCTTCGCTCATATTCAAGTTCCTTTCTCTAGTATCTTTGCTCTAGTCGCCGTCCACCTTCGATTTTTCAATACGGCGTCTTAGCAATGGGCGCTTCGTCTACGTTCGACCGAAGAACACGGTCTCGCTCCGCTCAGCGCGAAGGAGCAGGGTCAGCTAAAGACCTTCCAAATGATAATCATGTTCATCACTGAATTCGCGTTCACGCAGGACGCGTCGCTTCCAGGTTGCAATCTGGGGAACGATATAGGGCAATAAACGCAGACTGTAATAAGGCGGAAGGACAGGCACACCGATCATATCTCCCACCGTTCCCAACATAAAAAGACTTTCGAGACTGGCGCGCATTTCCATGGCATGTTGGGCGATCTCCATTCCGAATAGACCGTACAGGAATTCACGGATTGCCTGCCAGCGACTCGGGCGCTCACCTGATTGAACTGGATCCTTTTTCATATTATACTGAAATCAATATGTCACTGCGAGCCTGCGGCGAAGCAGTCTCATCGCCGAAACAGGGGGATTGCTTCGGGAAGAGCACCCTCGCAATGACATAAATAATTGCCGAGGTGCATGGTGAACCCACAATACATATTGGTCGTCGCTATCATTGTTATCATGGGCTGGTTCGCTGTTGGTGTGATCTACAACCTGCGTCGCGGGGATACACTCTTGAAATGGATGCAAGGCGGACTGCCGGGCATTGGTCAGAAAACCACCTTTCGCTGGCTTGGCACCTCCGTCGCGGAATTGGTAATTGCTCATGCCAAAAAGCCATTTCGGCGCCTGGAAACGCTGCTTGTGTTTAGGCCACGTGATGTGTTCTGGATGACGATTCTAGCCTACTTTCAAGGACGCAGTGACATCGTGATCTTTCGTGCTCAACTTACCACAGCGCCTATCACGGACCTCGATCTCCTCGACCCGAAGAGCTGGAGCGGACGCAATGCCTCAAGCCAGCTTGAAGAGCGAAAATGGGAAAGCAAAACCTATCGGGGCCTGCAATTAATGGCACCCAAGGGATTGCTTGACCTGGCGACGACAACGCTCGACAGGCTCGCCGCCCCGATGGGGAAATTATCACCACGCTACGCACGTTTTAGTCTGCGCAGAGATACCCCAAACCTCGAAGTCCATATGCCATTTCCGCAATATCGTGTCACCGAGGCGAACCAGTACTTTGAGGCTCTTCGTGAATTGGCCCAGGCCGTCAGTGAACGCGAATAAGTAATACCGTCCCGAAGGTTCAGATCGCAGATATGCTCATTTGGCAGGAACCTTCGGGACGTTTTGCTTTAAGAACTAATCGTCTGCTGCAGCGGGAGCTTTCTTCGCCACACCACCTTTGGAGTAACGTTGATAAGCCTGGTAGCCATCCCATCCGATCAACAAGGCCGCTACGAACAAGAGGACCGCGATGATGATCATCGCCCAGGCGCCACCGGCAGCGATACCGCCTTGTGGCACAATGGTCTCGTATAGGTTGCGGGCGGTCACATAGGTGGCTGCCAATGTAGTGACGTACATGAAGAGCATGGGCCAGAGGGTAAAGGCCGGATTCTTTTTCTGCTCTTTCAGCCAGACGGTGACGATCAGCAGGCTAAGCCCTGCCATCAATTGGTTCGCCGCGCCGAACATCTGCCACAGGTAAACCCAGGTGCCCGTCAGAACCAGCAGGATTGTCAATACCATCGAGACAATGGTCGAGACATGCATGTTCTTCAAAACGGGCAGAGACTCGCCAACCCATTCTGAAAGGGTCACACGCATAACCCGGAAGATCAATTGTGTGACGGTCAACACAATCACCATGAACGCTCCAAAGCCCAGCGCCGTGCCGAGTAATTTGAAGCCATCACCGAACAAGACAGTTAGCAGACTGCCAACACCAGCTGCGAAGCGACCGGCGCCGCCGCCTGTCCCTGCAATGGAAACTGCGACTAATGAAAGCAGAGCCAGCGTGTTTTCGGTGAACATCGCTCCGCCGCCGACTGGCAGCGCGTCGGTCTCATACTCCAACTGCCGCGCCGTGCCGATCGAGCCGAACAACGCATGCCAACCGGAAATGGCGCCGCAGGCGATGGTTACGAATAGCATGGGCCATATAGGTTGCCAGGCTTTACCGGCCACAGGGACCCAGGCCAGGGGTTTGACCGCTTCGAGGGCAAATGCACCAACGGCTGGTTTGATGAACGGAGCCAGTACTGCGCCGATGGCACTCAAACCGATCGTCAGCAATGTAATCCAGAACCCGATATAGTTGACCGGTTGGGCGAACCTCCAGATCGGCAAAGTTGCTGAAAGATAAGCAAATGCCAGCAGGAACAATGCCCAGAACAGGTAGGAAGGCAGGGTCTTGATCGCGCCGGTCGCCGCATCATATACCCCTGTTGAAGCTCGCTTTCCATCTGTGCCGGGGGCCGGAACACGCGGGTCTGCAAATGTAGGATCGGTAACGACCATCAGTGCATTCCCGCCTGAGATCTTATTGATGAAACCATTGAACGCCACCGTCGCACTATTGACAGGACCTTTCCAATCAATGGCTCCATTAGCGTTGCTGACTGCGCCCACTGGTCCAAGGACCATCGCTGCCACTGTCACAAGGACGACGATGGCGGTGACTACGATCAGATCCATTTTCCACTTGTAAAGCATCTGCCCCGCCAGGAAGCCCATAATGGCGAGCATGATGATGCCCAGGGGTACATCGGGGCGAGCCGCCATGAGCGCAGCCATGATGCCCATAAAGGCTCCGGCGATCAGCAGGAGATAGAAGAAAATGAAAGTGAAGAGAATGGTGCGTGTGCGCGGCGCAATCAAACGGTGGCTGATGGCGCTCAAACTATTTCCATCATTGCGGACCGCTACCACGATCGCGCTATAGTCGCTTGCCCAGCCGATGAAGGAGACACCAATCATCAGCCAAAGCAAGGCAGGCAACCAGCCCCATAGATTGGCGGCGGTGATCACGCCTACAATCGGTCCCGCCGCAGCAATGGATTTGAAGTGGTACCCATATAACACATTGCGGTTGGTAGGCATGAAGTCCACACCGTCCATGTACATTTTTGCCGGTGTGGCCTTTTTGGCATCAGTTCCGATGACATTCTTATCGATCTGCTTGGCATAGAAGTTGTATGCCAGGTAGATGATAACCGCTGCAATGACAACGATCCAAAGAGTATTCATAACATAGACCTCCATTGGCAAGTTACGTTAGTCGAGATTGACAAATATACGGGCGTACATCTCAGTGAGACGGTCTGCCGCACCCATCTGATCTGCTGGGCAAATCGCGGCGGGTGCCAGGCTTCCCATCTCTGGCTTCGTAAGGTGATTTCTTTTCCTTCATCTACCTCCTCTTCATGAGCCTCGGCAATTTTTACGTGGTCAAACGCCTGCCGATTGGCTCGCTAACTGGTGAGCAATCTCCTGGCTCGCGGCGGATAACATCTGGCTGCCTAGAAAACGGGCCTTATGATTTACGATCACAGCCGGATAACGACGGGCGTTATATTTCAGCGATTTATAAAAGCCTTCTATGGATGCCGCGTCAATGACTTTCAGAACGACCGCATCACAATGGACACGAAACATCTCCTTGACCCAATCGGAGACCCTTTGATATTCCTGGATCAAATCTTCAGGTAGACTGCTTTCCATTTGCTCCTCATGGATCCGATTGGTAGCGCCCATTTCTCGCCACGCAACTTCACAGTGCGTGCAATGGTAATAAGCAGTGGGCGCATAAGCGATGATCTCTACCAATAAAGGGTTGCTCATAGATAGCTCCTGCACAAAACGTCCCGAAGGTTTCGTCGTGACAGTATTTGAATGAAAACCATCGTTACAGCCCTCAAACTCCTCGGCTGCAGGACGACCCTTCGGGACGGTGCATTATTAAACAAAAACGCCATTGAGTAACCCTGTACTCAATGGCGCATACCTGCTTTCAGCCACGGCAATCATCGCTTGCCTGGTCGAGGCAGAAAACCAAATCTGTAGACTAACTGACGAGAGTGACATTTAGCAACCTCAGACAGAGGAAGAAACTTTTAATGCAACTTGTCAACAATTCGTCGATAAAAGATGATTGAACTAATTTTACAAATCTACTTCATCAAAGTCAAATGATTTTTGTAATATTTTCAGGATACTGCATCAATATTTGAACAGAAAAACCTGAAATTCAGCTTGCAGGAAGCTTAAAGCTCAATGAGACTAGTGGTCAGGAACCCAGCTCAGGGGCAAATGCCTACGCGTTGAGCGCTTTCAGCTCGATCGGTATCAGAGAAGCGTACACAAAATCTGAAATCGGGGTCGGGACGCCCAGTTCGTGTCCCTTTCGCCCAATCACACCGATCATTGATTCAAGCTCAGTCCTGTGTCCGGCTTCGACATCCAGTTGCATGGAGGGCTTGATCTGTGGGCCGGCGTTATCGATGAAATCCAGCCATTGTTGCACCACATCTCCATCCAGCCTTACTCCCTGCGCCCGCGCTACGCTTTCCACTTCGTGCATAATGCTGGAGACCAGGCCGCGGGCTTCCGGGATGGAGCGGTAATCGCCCATAGGCAGCCTTGTTAACGAACCGATGCTGCTCACTGCTGTAATGAAGACCAGCTTGGTCCACAGGACCTTCTGGATATCATCCGAGATTTCTACAGTGATACCTGTTTGATTCAACACCTCATAAATCGATTGGATGCGTTCTGACCGGCCTCCGTCAAGCTCGCCGAAGACAATCCGGCGGAACTGGGAGATTTGCTTGATGACCCCCGGCGCTTCCACCGCAGACGAGAGCCAGGTCACACCTCCGACGACATGCTCCAGGCCGATCACTTTTCCGATCCGCTCCGCCGCCTCGACCCCGTTTTGCAGGCTCATCACCACCGTCTGCGGGCCGACTTCCGGGCGGATCGCCTCCGCAGCCTCATCCGTGTTGTACGTCTTCACGCAAAACAAAATGAGATCCACAGGCCCAACCTTGCCTGGATCCTCGACAGCATTTGCGGGATCAATGGTGAAGTCGCCATGAATACTTTTAACCTTCAAGCCTTCATGCCGGATGGCATCCAAATGTGAGCCGCGCGCAATAAACGTGACGTCATTCCCCTGCCCTGCCAGCAAACCGCCGTAGTAACCACCCACCCCGCCTGTTCCCATGATCAGAATTTTCATTTGCATCTCCGTTTTAGGTAGTCAAGTTTGCACATACACAAGTAGACATGTACTCAGGTTTCTTGTGTACCTCTCTCCCCGCTTATAGTACCTCTATCCTGAGCTGCACAACATCTCCATCCGCCCAGTTCCCTTCCACCCATTTTGCCACATTTTGCAGCGCGGACTCAAGATGTCTGCGGTCGTTCCCGATCATTGCACAGCCAATCACCGCTTCCTGCCACTTGTCCTGCAAATCCAGTTCGGCGACCGAGAGGTTGAATTCGCGATGCAAGCGTGCGATCAGCGGCTTGATGCGTCCACGCTTCTCTTTTAGTGAAGCACAAGTAGGGAGGTGGAGGTGAATGGTGAGGGTAGCAAGCATGGCTTAAGTATACAGGTAGACAGGTAAACAGGTATTAAAAACGTGCTTACTTGTGTACCTGTATACGTGTTTACTTTATTTCATTGCTTTTCTCAATTTGCCTGCCAGCATACTTGCCTCTTCCTCACTGCACGCATCTTCCCTGGCAAGAAATTTCAGTCCGCGTTCCAAATCCTCTTTTCGGCGCGGCACGAACCAGCTATGAAAATGCGGCACCCCTTCCATCGTGGAGAGCTGGTAAATCCGCTCGGCAGCCGTGTGCTCTTTCAGCGCAGCATAAACCTGTTTCAATACTATGCCAAGCGCGGCGGCCTCTTCAACCCTCATCTCGGAATAATCGAGAAAATGGCGTTTGGATTCTATGAACAGGGTTCCCAATGGTCCTATCTTCGCCGGTGCGTGGCAGACCATCCAATGCTCGTCCTCGTAGATATATCCGCCGGGAGGGGCAGCTTCTCCTCCATTATGCTTGCGGCAGATGAAACAGGTTTCCATGAGTTCACCTCACTTTTCCACTCGAGCGGATTGCGAAATCCGCTGCCTCGTTGGTTCGCTTTAGGGAGATTGTCAAATCCGCCGACTTTTTCTGCTGCATTTGTCAATCCAGTTTAACAAATATTATCCCTGATTACCTTACATAATGGCTTTGGGACGCAGATGAACGCTGGTTTTCGCTGATTCAAAAGGAAAAATCTGCGTTTTCAGCGTGAATCAGCGTCCAGGTTTTGAAAGTGTAAGGTAATCAAATAATATCCCTATTTATTTAAGAAAACAGTGGTAGCCGTTGCGATCAGAAATAAAAAGACCAGGCACACAATGAAAGCATGGAAAGCATTACTCCATTCAGGGTCTATCGTGCTGGCAAACAAAGGATCCAGGGGAAAGCTAAGCCATGGAAATTGTTTCCGCCGTCCCCATAGAAAAAAAGCTATAACTACAAGCGACAAGGGAACAACTATGAGTAACCATGCTATGAAGCTTGGCACCGATTTTTGAAAGGCAAGATAATCTATAAAAAAGAAAAATACAGCCATCCAGATTAGCGTAATCGGATCAATTTGGCGTTTTCTTACAGAATGTTGACGAACAACACTGTTTTGTAAGTCTCGCCTTCTGGTTGCTAACTGCTTTCCTGCAACCGCTCTTTTCCTCTCATCCTCAAAAAATTCTTTTGTTCTTAATCTTCCTTGACTAGTTTTAGTCACAGGTTTTCTTGATTTCGTAGCCATGTAATCTTTCCTCTGAAACTTCCTCCAACCAATCCTCTATTACCTCTTCTCTTTCACAAATTATACGTTGACTTCTTTGCCATTGCGAGCAATGTGGATCATGTTTCCAACGTGACTTAGCTCATACCAGAGAATTGTAACGCTGCAAGTATGATCTATAGGATACTATTGAAGCCACTTGATCATCCTGCCTCAAGGGTGGATGCGGGTTTCAGGGTGTGTCAACCTCTGGAACATAAATGCGTGTCTAGCATCTAAACTATAAGGTCAGAGTTTCCCTCTTTCTTTCCGACCTTTGGGGGTCATTCATAACTTTCTCTCTCTTATCCCCTCCGTAATCCAGCCGACAATCCTGTACTAATCCTGTACTGATCCTGTACTGATCCTGTGCTGCTCTTCCACTCTTGTGATCTAATGCCAATTAGAATAACAGCCTGCCTTATCGTTACTCTGGGAACTGATCTATCTGCCAATTCCCGGGTCCCAATTTACGAATTCCCAATTACCCCTTACAATCCGTCGCATGTCTGACATCCAAATCGCCTACAACCAGGCTCTTGATTACCTCTACTCCTTTGTAGATTACAGTCTCAAACATGCCTCCGAGCTTGCCAAAGCCGAGTTCAACCTTGACCGCATGTTTGCGCTGCTCGCAGAACTTGGCAACCCTCAAGAGAAATATCCAATCATCCATGTGGCAGGAACAAAGGGCAAGGGCTCGGTCAGTGCCTTCTGTGCGTCAGCGCTGCAAGCTGCGGGATATAAAACCGGTCTGTATACCTCTCCGCATTTGCTCGATTACACCGAACGTATTCAGATCAACGGGGAGCCGATTTCGCATCTCCAGCTTGTCGAGCTGGTCGAACAGGTCAAACCTGCGGTTGGGCGCGTTCCCAAGTTGACAACCTTTGAGATCACAACCGCCATTGGGTTTCTCGCTTTTGCCAACAACGCTGTCAATGCGGCAGTGATCGAAGTTGGTTTGGGTGGACGCTTGGATGCAACCAACGTGGTCATGCCCAGGGTTTCGGTCGTTACCTCGATCTCCTATGATCACATGGCAGTTTTGGGAAATACACTAGCCCAGATCGCGGGAGAGAAAGCCGGCATCCTCAAGCCCGGTGTGCCAGTCATATCCTCCCCTCAAAATGATGAGGCGCTTCAAGTCTTGGAGCGTATAGCCAAAGAGAGGGACTGTCCATTTATTTTGGTTGGAAAGGATGTAAAGTTTGAACGACTCACCTCATCGCTGGACGGACAGAGTCTCCGTCTTTCTTCGCCTGCCCTGAGCCGAGCCGTAAGGGTCCCCTTTCCTCCTTCACCTCCACTACAGATACTCGACCTGACAATACCACTTTTGGGTGTGCATCAGGTTGAAAACGCCGCAACTGCCTACGCCGCCCTGAAAACCAGCGGGATCCCAATTCCAGATGAAGCCCTCCGAAAGGGCTTCGCTCAGGTCCAATGGCCCGCCCGCTTCGAGATCCTGAGGCGGGAGCCGCCGGTCATCATCGATTCGGCCCACAACAGGGACTCGGCATTTCGCCTGCGCGAGACTCTCGACGAGTATTTTCCTCAAAAACCCGTGGTTTTGGTCTTTTGTGCTTTGGAAGATAAGGATATTACCGGGATATTAGAGGAACTGAAACCGCGCCTGGAATGCGTGGTGGCAACCCGAGCGGATCACCCACGCGCGCCATCAGCCGAATGGATTGCTGAACAGGTCAGGAAAGTTGGCATCCCTGTCGAGGCTGTCGTACCCGCAGCACAGGCCTTGCAGCGAGCTTTGGAACTGGCGGGGGAACAAAAGATCGTGTTATCAGCTGGCAGTGTTGCATTTGCGGGCGAAATTGGCGCGGCCTGGCGAGAGAGAATTGAATGAAGTCTAAGAATTTCATTGGCGCGCGTTGGAATTCTCCCGAAAAGATGGTAGTATTGTTTTATCCGCAGGCTCAATGTTTGTGACGACTGAAGTCATAAAGGCATGGAATGAATCAGAGATGTCATTGCGAGGAGCCGTGTAGCGGCGACGTGGCAATCTCTATCTGAGTGGGGGATTGCTTCGTCGGGATTGTGTTGCTTCGCACCTCAACCCTCCTCGCAATGACATGAGGTTATTAATGGCACATATAAAAGACTGGAACGAAGAAGAAGATAATTTTGACCTGACCCTCTCGCAACGCACAGAGGAATTGTATCGTATCCCAAATCGTGAACCAGATGCTGACGGCATGATCGAAGCTGCCGTCCTGCCGCTGCGCGATCTGGTTGTCTTTCCGCGCATGGTTTCGCCGATATTCGTCGGGCGCGAAGGCTCGCTGCTGGCTGTGCAGGAAGCCCAGAATAAAGAGCGGACGGTGATCGGCCTGACGCAGTACGACCCCGACCTGGATCAGCCGGGCGTAGGAGACTTTTTGCCGATTGGCGTGGAAATGGCAGTGGGGCGGCTGTTACAGATGCCTGATGGCTCGCACTCCGCTCTCGTGCAGGGCCGTCGCCGTGTCGAGGTTGTAGAGTTCACCCGCACCTCACCCTACCTGATGGTGCGATGTCGTGTCATTATGGAGCCTCAAGCGGCGGACCGCCAAACGCAGGCGCTCATGCGTTCTGTTTTGGATCTGTTCGAGCGCTGTGTCCAACTGGACCGTTCGATCCCTGAGGAAGCACATTTATTCGCATTGAACATCTCAGAGCCCGGCTGGCTGGCAGATATGATCGCCACGTCGCTGGCTCTGAATGCAGAAGCCAAGCAAAGTTTGTTGCTATTACCTGAGCCGCGTGGACGCTTGCAGGCGCTGAACAAAATCCTCGCCCAGGAAGTGGATGTGCTCGAGCTTGAGGATGAAATCCATTCGCGCGTCCAGAGTGAAGTGGATAAGAGTCAGCGTGAGTATTACCTGCGCGAGCAGATGCGGCAGATCCAGAATGAGTTGGGCGAGGGCGATATCTTCACCCGCGATGCTACGGAATTAAAGAAGAAAGTCGAAGCGGCGAACCTTCCGGAAGAACCAAAGCAAACGGCTCTCAAAGAGCTGGAGCGCCTCAACCAAATGCCTCCCATGGCGCCGGAAGTCGGGATCATTCGCTCGTACATTGACTGGATCGTCGACCTCCCGTGGTCGAATATGACGCCCGATAACCTGGATGTCAAGAACGCAGCCAAGATACTGGACCGCGACCATTATGGGCTGAAGAAAGCCAAAGAGCGTATTCTTGAATACATTGCCGTCCGTTCGCTGAGACCGAAAAAGGAACGCCAGCCGATCCTGTGTTTTGTGGGTCCGCCCGGTGTTGGCAAGACCTCTTTAGGGCGCTCGATCGCCGAGTCGATCGGACGCAAGTTTGTGCGGGTCTCATTAGGCGGCGTACGCGACGAAGCCGAGATCCGTGGGCATCGCCGCACCTATATTGGCGCGTTGCCTGGGCGTATCCTTCAGACCATGAAGCGCGCCGGCACAGCCAACCCGCTTTTCATGCTGGATGAGATCGACAAGTTGTATTCTGATTTCCGCGGCGATCCGGCCTCGGCAATGCTGGAGGTCCTTGACCCCGAGCAGAACAATGCCTTCAGCGATCATTATCTCGAGCTGCCATTCGATCTTTCAAAGGTCATGTTCGTCACCACAGCCAATACGCTTGGCACGATCCCGCCGGCACTGTTGGATCGTATGGAAGTGATCGAGTTCCCTGGCTACATTGAAGAAGAGAAACTTGAGATCGCGAACCGCTATTTGATCCCCCGCCAGACGTATGAAAACGGTATCGACGAACTCAACGTCACATTCGAGCCGGATGCGATCCGCCGCATTATTCGAGAGTATACCTACGAAGCCGGTGTCCGCAATCTGGAACGTGAGATCGGGCGGGTCTGCCGCAAGATCGCTCGCATGAAAGCGGAAGGCCGGAAGTACCCAACGATTGTCACAGGTGAATCCATTGAAAAGTTCCTCGGTCCGCAGCAAGTCTTTCAAACAGAGGCGGAACGCAATGATGAAGTAGGGGTCGTGACCAGCCTGGCATGGACGGAGAACGGCGGCGAGATCATGCCTGTCGAAGTTGCCATCCTTGAAGGAAAAGGCGGGCTGCAAATGACCGGTCAGATGGGTGATGTGATGCAGGAATCGGGCCAGGCTGCGCTAACTTATATCAAGTCGCGGGCTTCCTCCCTGGGAATTGATATGGATGTCTTTGAGCGCATGGATATTCATCTCCACATGCCGGAAGGCGGCATCCCGAAAGATGGCCCATCGGCTGGAATTACCATGGCAACTGCCATGGTCTCTGCCCTGACAGGGCGCCCGGTCTTCAGGCATGTCGGCATGACGGGTGAGATCACCCTGCGGGGACGAGTCCTGCCGATTGGAGGCGTGCGCGAGAAAGTGTTGGCTGCGCATCGGGCTGGATTAAAGACCGTGATCCTGCCTGAAAAGAATTTGAAGGATTTGATTGATTTGCCGAAGACTGCCAAGTCTGAATTGAAAATCATTCCTGTGAATTACATGGATGAAGTTCTTCAGATCGCGCTCTCTTCAAAAGTAGTGATCGAACCGCCCAGACCCAGAAGACAAAAAGGCGAAGAGCAACCAGACGATAGTGAGTGATTCACACTGCAAGGTGTCTTTTTTATAGCGTATCGCGATCAACCCGACGCGATACGCTATACGCGATAGGCTAATCCACAGGAGAAACCATGTCGATGCTCAAAGATAAGGTTGTCTTGATCACCGGTGCATCCTCGGGGTTTGGCGCGGCGGCCGCAAATTTATTTGCGCAGGAAGGATGCAAGATCGTTTTGGCGGCGCGGCGCATCGAACGGCTCGAGGCAATGGCTCAGGAGATCCGTGCTGCCGGAGGCGAGGCTCTGCCTGTTGCTGTAGATGTGACTCAGCCTGAACAGATCAATGCGCTGGTCAAAAACGCGCTGGATGCCTATGGCCGGATCGATCTGCTCTTCAACAATGCAGGTTTTGGCCGACTCGATTGGATCGAAGCCCTTGATCCTGTTCAAGACATTCAAGCCCAAATCACAGTCGATTTGCTGGGTGTAATCTGGATGGCGCGCGCTGTCCTGCCGCAGATGTATAAGCAGCGGAGTGGACATATTATCAATATGGCATCGGTGGCCGGCTGGGCAGCGCCTCCGCTTTATACGGTTTATTCGGCGGCGAAATTCGGTGTGCGCGGTTTTACAGAGGCCCTGCGCCGCGAAGCTTCTCCCTTCGGGGTGAGAGTTTCCGCCATCTATCCTGGGGGTGCCGCGACGGAATTCGGGAAGCATATCGGTCAGAACAAAGCCAAGCAGCATTTCAGAACTCCGGCCTGGTTGGCCCTCAGTGCTGAAGATGTGGCGCGGGCCGTTGTGCATTTGGCAAAGCATCCACGCCGCAGCCTGACCCTGCCCCGCGTCATGGCCTTCTCGGCCTTTCTCAATTCTCACTTTATGGGGATTTCGGATTCACTCCAGGCCCGCGCCTCTGCTTCTTATCATAAAGAGGATCTAAAGAAATATTTTTGAAATACCGCTTGTCTCATTTCTATTTCGAGCAGTGCCGCCCGTAGGGACGGCGTAAGCAATAGGCTAAAATTCAAACATAAAGTAAACTAATTTGTGCGGCACTATATAAAATCTCAGTTGTCCACGCATAGGAGACTCTCATGACTCAATCTCGTCTAGATAAACTCAATGCCTCCCTTCGGACTTCAGACCTGGATGCGGTCGTTCTGAATCCTGGCCCCACGCTGACGTATCTCACCGGCCTGCACTTCCACTTGATGGAACGTCCGGTCGTCTTGTTGTTCGCCAGGGATCAGGACCCTGCGATCGTGCTACCTGAACTTGAATTGCAGAAAGTGGCATCCTTACCCTATAAGCTTCAGGTCTTCGCTTATCCGGAGAACCCGTCAGAGTGGGGCGATGCCTTTCGCAAGGCTGCACAGTCTCTCGGGCTGGATGGGAAGCGGATTGGCGTCGAGCCGCGTCAACTGCGCTTGCTGGAATTCCGTTATGTCAAAGACGGCGCGCCTGAAGCAGATTATCCTGATGCCAGTGATGTGCTCTCGGCAGCGCGTTTGAGGAAGGATCAAGCCGAAGTCGCAGCAATGCGCCGCGCAGTAAAGATTGCGCAGGATGCGCTGGAAGCAACCATCCCATTGATCAAAATCGGTATGACTGAGAAGGAATTATCTGCTGAGCTGGTGGTGCAATTGCTCAAACATGGCTCTGACCCTGAGATCCCCTTCGCACCGATTGTCTCGGGCGGACCGAACGCAGCCAACCCGCATGCTTCACCCAGTGATCGCAGATTGCAGGCAGGTGATTTGCTGGTCGTCGATTGGGGTGCGAGCTATGACGGTTATATCTCTGACCTGACGCGTACCTTTGCAGTAGGTCAGGTCGATGACGAATATCAGCAGATCCATAAAATCGTGCAGGAAGCGAATGCAGCGGGTCGTGCGGCCGGCAGACCTGGCATCCCTTGCGCTGACGTGGACAAAGCTACCCGTGAGGTAATCGAGAAAGCCGGGTACGGCGTGTACTTCACGCACCGCACCGGGCATGGCATTGGCATGGAAGGACATGAAGAACCCTATATGCGCGGCGATAATATGCAGCTGCTCGAGCCGGGCATGGCGTTCACTGTGGAACCAGGGATTTATCTGCCGGGTCGCAATGGCGTGCGTATTGAAGATAATGTGGTGATCACTGAAACTGGTGCCGATGTGCTCTCTGACATGCCGCGGGAGTTGAGGGTGATCGGGTAAGTTTTTCTGCCGCGAATTACCCAAATTTACGCGAAGAGGTTGGGGGATTTCGCGCAAATTAGTGGAATTCTGTCTTGGTCAATAGCATCTTGCACAAACTCGATAAACGGATACCATAGGGAGATGAGCCCCAAACGAACCTATTTTGGTTATTCGACGCCACAGCAACGGAAGCTGTTATTTGAGACGTGGGAAGCAACCGGCAGCGTCAGTCAGGCTTGCCAGAAAGCACACCTGAGCCGAAGGTTGTTCTACT
>DATGYJ010000317.1:0-1973 GCA_035298105.1 Anaerolineales bacterium
GTTCTTTCCGTCGATGGAACCGTCCTCTTTTTGAATGTCGAGGAAGTTTTCCAGCAAGTCCAGCGCGGCTTCGGAGCCAGGCAGCACACTGGCGAGATAATAGGCATCGAATGGAGTTTGCCCATTCCATGAAGCGGGGTAATCTGTGCCATCGCCCTTAGGAGAGTATCCGTTGTCGGGTCCGCGCACCGAGACAACCGATGGACAGGGCAATTGCGTGTGGGGCGGGAAGAACAGTCCAAACGCCGCGCTCTGACTCAAGGCAAATGCTGCATCCCAATCTTTGTCTCCGGTTCGAATGTCAATCGTCTGGCTGGCATTGAGCAGCTCCAGACGGGCTTTTTCCGCCTCCCAGGGGCGTGCAGAGGTCTGCCGCGCCAGATCAAACGAGGCCTGTAAGGTATCTGTGGCAGCTTGCACAAAAGTCAGAGTACGCCCGGCGCCGGGACCCAGCTCGAGGTCGAGATAGAGCGAGGGGTAAGGACCGGAACCAGGCGCAGGTCCACCGGTCAAAAAGAGGACAGGATAGAGTCCATCTGTTTGCCCTGCGAGCACGTTCACCATTTGCAGCTGCGTGCTTGTCATTCCCTGTCCATCGATCGGCGTGAGAATTGCACATAGTTCCAGGCGGATCTTACGCGTGGTACTGGTCTTATTGGCAACGCTTACCCGTCCGCTCACTGCGTTAGATTGTGGAACCCAATACTCAGTTGTAACGTCTATGTTCTTCAGAGGAGCATAGTCGAGAATGAGAAAATTCGGATAAAAACGACGGACGGTGGGTGGCAAGGCAAAAGCAGATGGGTGGCTGACGCTTTTCCCATTTTCGCTGAAACGCGGAAAAAGACGCATTGCTTTTGCACGCAGTCCATAAGTGGTCTGGAGCGAAAGTGCGGGAGGCTCTCCACCGCCGAGGATAAGTTCCCAAATATGGTCGTTGAAGTAGTCAGGAATGGAGAGGCGTGAATCCGCCGCGAGGGTGAGGCTAAGCGGGTCGCCAGCAGCAAGTGACCAGTCACGCATAGGTGTATTGTATTGCAGATTGTCAAGAGGTCAAAGGGTATAATTTAGTTGCAATGTGATGGTTGGGCAGGTTGAGTGCCCTTTGAAACAGGGCGCTTCTTACCATTACCCAACCATCGAGATTACAAGCAGACGAGGAGACCACCCATGGGACTTTACTTTGAAGAATTCAGTGTTGGGCAGAAGTTCACCACCGAAAAACGAGCCATCACCGAAAATGACATTATGACCTTCGCCGCATTAACAGGTGATAATAATCGCATCCATACCGATCCTGAATTCAGCAAGACGACTGTGTTTGGCAGACAGGTCGCCCATGGCCTCCTGGGATTATCCATTGCTTCGGGTCTGGCCTGGCAGACAGGCATCCTGGATGGCACAGTGATTGCCTTCCGCGAAGTAAATGAATGGAAGTTCGTCAAGCCGGTATTCATTGGTGATAGCATTTTCGTCGATCTGGAAGTCAAGGAAATAAAAGCTTTGCCGCGGATCGGTGGAGGCTCGGTGACCATCCAGTTGGAGGTTAAAAATCAAAATGATGAAGTGAGTCACCGCGGTCTGTGGACCGTGTTGATTATGAGTAAACCTAAATAGACCAGTATTCGGGACCCTGAAGGCCCTTTGCATAAGGCAAGTCCTTGAATTTACAGAACGCCGCGCCGAAAACATGCTGTAAAGTAAGGAGACCTGCAGGGTCTATAAACAGATTTGGTGAATTTTTATGACTAGTGAAGAAGAAAAAAGAAGAGAAGAAGAGAACAAACGATTTCTAAAACGGCTGATTGATTCAGAAGCAGAGACTCGTACCGATATTCCCGTTGAGCCCAGAGAAGATGAACAGACCGATGCCGCTGCGACGACGAAGGCCAGCCCGCCGCACCGTACGCCCACCCCTCCGCCTCACATCGCCCTAGATAAAGATAACATGCCTTTGCCGCGCCGCGTCGATG
>DATGYJ010000318.1:0-1783 GCA_035298105.1 Anaerolineales bacterium
CCTGCCACACGATTCGGAAAAACCGTTGTTTCCGTTTGGACATGGATTGTGTTATTAGCAAACATCAAAACCAAAGCCGCTCGTTATGAGCGGCGGTTGACCTTCATGGTTTTCTTCACACAACCTGGTTGCGAAACATCCTCACCAGCACCATCCCTGTCACAACGGTCGAAACGAGAAAGACAACCACAAATTCAATTGGATCTTCGCTTCCAAGCGCTGCTTTAATTCCATCTCCCAACGCTGCGCCCAATCCTGCAAACAGGATCGCTAAACCTACGAGCAATCCACCAATGGTAGAAAGAGCCCACCATCATCCTAATTTCCAATCTACTACGCGTTTCATCGGCTAACTCCTCCGCGCAAGATATGTTCCTAAATTTCCTCTTGTGGGCGGCATTTCATATATAAATACCAGGTCCCGATTATCAAACTCCTGTGGCTCCCACTCGAGGAAATCAGCGGATATGGATATCACCCGCGCACCCTGTTTCAATTGATTTTCCAGGTGCGGGGCCAGCTTCACGATTTCTTTTGAAGTTGCATATACGAAAATGACATCTGCTTCATGAAGATCCGCTTTGTAGAAATTTGCCCACCTGATTTGAACCTGATTTCCAGCTCCGCTGGTGATTGCTCTCAGCCAGATCAATAAACATTGAACTGGCCCAACTTCAATGCCCACTGTCTTGGCGCCGAACTCACGGGCGGCAATGAACAGAACCCGCCCATCCCCTGCGCCCAGGTCGTAGAGCGCTTCATTCGGTTGGAGGTTTGCCAGTTTCAATGCTTTGCGGATGCGCCCAAGCTTCGTCGGAACAGGCGGGAGGCCATAAAGCGCAGGAACGAGCATCCATAGCAAAATCAGAATGATAAGGATGAGGCTTAATCCGTAAACCAGTGGGACGATCATGCCTCACTTCTTTCAGTCCACCCAAACCAGGCCAGGATACGCGGCAGGATCATGACTTTTTGGGTTAGCTCACCCAATGCCACCAGGGCAAACACATTAAATAGAATCGCGATCAATGTAACGGGCAGAAATCCAAATTTTTGATAAATAAAGGTTGCGAGCAAAGCCCCGATCATGCGTCCCAGAGAATGTCCCGTCACGTTGAACGATAACAGGGTGGCACGCGCCTCTGGCATAATTTCTGTCATCAAGGGGATATGGCTGACCATCACATATTCAAAGGTGATATAAAACAAGAATAATCCCACTAACGCCCCGATTTCCGTGTGACCGATAACGGGTAGTAGCAATGCTGCCAGGGCGTTACCTGTTAGTCCCAGTACCAGCGCACGCGGTTTCCCCAGCCTGTCAGTAGTCAATGCCACCAGCCCTTCACCGCTCAGCTCCGAGAAGCCGATCACGGCTGAGGCGCCTGCCAGCGCGGCGATCTTCAAGCCGAATGAATCTTCCAGCCAGACCCCAAAGATCAAATTGACCAACTCATTTGCAGCGCTTGCCCACAGCGCGATGGATATCCCGGCCAGGGCAGGAATATGCGTCAGCACAGTGCGGACATTTTTAACGGAAGCGGTCTTCAGCTCCTGGGCAGCGTGATCGGGGCGCGGGACCATCCACCAGACGACGATAAACATCACCAATCCCAACCCCATGAAAAGAGGGAACGGAGCACTCCATCCGTAAGTTGCAATAAGGTATCCAACGACTGGAACCCCGGCGATGAACGCCAATGACCACGCCGCTTCGGTGACTGCGAGTGCAGTGCCGCGTCTTTCGTAGGGAACATGGTCGCCGAAATAAGCCTGCATGGAT
>DATGYJ010000319.1:0-4352 GCA_035298105.1 Anaerolineales bacterium
TTCTACCCGTTCAATAATATTCCGCGATAAAAAAAACGGCTCTCCCGTTTTCGGCGGGACGGAACCGTGAAGCACATTTTCTTTGCCGCGAATTCACGCGAATTGTCGCGAAGCGTTAAAAAATCCGTGCGAATTCGCGAAATCCGTGGCTGAGGTTTTGGGGCTTCCCGTTAAAAACGGGAGGGCAAAAAAACAAAATATTACTGGTTCCTGGTCAGCCTATCCTTATTCTTGAACGCCTGTGTGCCGAATCATCCGGCGCAGGTGAAGGCCCCAGCGTCCCATCTCTTCGAGTGTTTCACGGCAAATCCCCGAGAGCCTGTTTGGCTTCACGCTCTAGTCGCATCTTCTATGCTACAATCTTCTTATGCAGTTCGAGGTCTTTACCCTCCTGCCGGAAGTTTTCCCTCCCTATCTTGAATCCAGCATTCTTCAGCGCGCCCGCCAGCGGGAACTGATTGACGTGCGCATCCACAACATCCGTGATTACACCCACGACCGCCATCACACCACCGACGACACACCTTACGGCGGCGGCGGCGGGATGGTGATGAAACCTGAGCCGGTCTTCGAAGTTGTGGAATCGGTATTGGGACTCGCTCCGGCGCAGCCGCAGCCGGGGCCCGTTCCCATTATCTTATTAACTCCTCAGGGACGCCTCTTCACCCAGCGCGTGGCGGAAGAGTTGGCGCGGCACCAACGCATTGCCCTGCTCTGCGGTCGCTATGAGGGTGTGGACGAACGCATCCGTGAGCATTTGGTCAGCGATGAGATCTCTGTCGGCGATTATGTCCTGACGGGCGGCGAGCTTCCGGCGCTGATGATCATCGACGCGGTCTCGCGCCTCCTGCCGGGAGTGCTGGGTGACCCGACCGGTGCGGAAGATGACTCACATTCGATGGGCTTGTTGGAATATCCCCACTACACCCGCCCGCCTGAATTCCGCGGTTGGAAAGTTCCCGAGGTCTTACTTTCAGGAGATCATGGGAAGATAGAGAAGTGGCGCAGAGAACAGGCTTTATTGAGGACATTCAATAAACGCCCTGATATGCTCGAAAAAGCAAAGTTGAGTGAAGAAGATCGCAGGTTTATTGAGAGGCTGAAAAACTCTTCACCCTGAGCAAGTTCCTCCGTCCTGACCGAAGGGGGCGTAAGCTGCCCTGCGGAGCCGGAGGCGCAGTCGACTGCGCAGCGTGCCGTGGCAAGGACACGTTTCAATCAAATTCGAAGTGCCCTGCTTATATGCGCTTCGATTGCAAAGCACTCAGCGCGAACTCAGCGCGAACATTGAGGCAACATGAAATTCAACTACGGCAAGACCTTTCTGCTCGGATTTGGTTTTCTGGGCATCAGCATCATCTGGCCCATTTTCAATCAATTCATCCCGGTTTTCCTGCAGGCCGGCAATCCCGAGTTTGAACGCCAATTGCTGGCCGAGGGACGCCCGCTTCCAAATATCGCAGGCTTCGGTCTGGCTCCCAGCCTGGCGTTGTTCATCATGACCTGGGATAACATCATGAACATGTTCATCGCTCCCTGGGTAGGCGTCAAAAGTGACCGGACCTGGAATCGCTTCGGCAGACGCAAGCCCTTTATTTTGCTCGGCGCCCCCCTTGCGCTCCTGGCATTTGTTTTTGTGCCGGTTGCTCAATCTGTCCTGGCAATTGCAGCGTTCATTTTTATTACAAACTTGGGCATGGCTCTCTTTCGTTCTCCCACGGTTGCCTGGCTGGGTGATTTGTTCAGCGCCGAAGACCGCAGTAAAGCCAATGGCGTGATCAACTTGATGGGCGGTGTTGGTGCATTGCTGGCTTATTTTGGCGGCGGGCTCCTGTTCAACCAATTTGGGCGTGCGGCTCCGTTCATCGCCGGTGCGGCCGCTACGGCGCTTGCGTTGGTGATCGCCGTGATATTCGTCCGGGAATCTCCGGCGGGTGTGCCTGCCGAAAAAGATCAGCAGAATAACATTTCCACGAACGTAAAAATCCTGTTCGCCAATCCTGATCGAAGCGCCTTATTCGTTCTCCTGGGTATTCTGCTCTGGTTCATTGGATTCAGTGCCTTCGATGCAGGGCTTTCCTCGTTTGCGGTCTTTACATTGGGGATGAAAGCCGGGACAGCTTCCATTTATGCAGGCACCATGACGATCTTCTTTCTGCTCTTTGCTGTGCCCGCCGGGTTCTTGGGCACCCGCTGGGGTCGCGAGAGGACCATCCAGATTGGGCTGATCGGACTCATTCTTAGCAGTCTGTTAGGATTCTTCCTGATACAGGGAGCTGTTACCCTGGTGATCATATTGCTCTTCGCGGGTGCATTTTGGGCGATGGTCAATGTGAACAGTTTGCCGCTGGTCTATGACCACGGCAATGAAAAGCAGATCGGCGCATACACAGGTCTCTACTATTTCTCCTCACAATTGGCGGCAGTCCTGGGTCCTACATTGTTGGGGATTTTGGTTCAGGCTCTGGGGAATCAATATCGCTGGCTCTGGTTGTTTGCAGCAATTTTCATGACCATCGCTTTAGGAGCGATGCTCGGCGTCAGACGCCAGGAGGCAACGATTCGATAAGGGAATCAACAACGAGCTGCGCACCCAACGTTATATTTGATATTCATCCCGCTTTCGTGCTTGTCGAATGATTGAAGTAATTGTATACTTGCTTTACAGCGGGACTAATCGGAAATCATTGTTCAGGAGAAGGAGGTGCGAGAGCGCTAAGAAAAAGCCTATTTCTCGAAGTCTATTGCAATTCCGTAAGATTACATCATTCCATTTCACGAGGAGAAGAACGATATGAAGAAGCTGTACTTTGTAATTGCAGCAATATTGATTGCCGCCATGCTCCTGCCCGCTTGTGCGAGTGCCAATGCCACGCCCGACTGCAAGAGCGATAAGGTCTTCTGTGTTGGCTTTGTAACCGACGTTGGCAAGATCGATGATAAATCCTTCAACCAGACCGCCTGGGAAGGTGTCCAGAAGGCCAAGTCTGATGGCGTGGCCGATCAAATCCAATACATTGAAACCACCGATTCAAAAGATTACGACAAGAATATTGCGACCTTCGGTGATGCAGGCTATGATGTCATTCTGACCTGGGGGTTCGCCCTGACCGATGCCACCTATGCTGCCGCCAAGAAATACCCCAATATCAAATTCGTCGGTGGAGATCAGTTCCTGTCCAAAGATGACAACCATCCCGATTGGCCGCTGGCCAATCTCGTCGGTGTGGTCTATAACGAAGATCAATCCGGTTTCCTGGTCGGAGCCCTGGCCGCCATGATGTCCAAGTCTCATAGCATTGGCGCGGTCTGCGGTACCGATGCGGTTCCACCCGTCTGGCGCTATGGTGAAGGCTACAAGGCCGGCGCTGCCTATGAGGATCAGAAGAACGGTACAACGACTGAAGTCACCGTCGTGTATCACAGCGATGTCGGTTTTGACAAGACCTTTACCGATCCTACCTGGGGTGCTGACACTGCCAACTCCATGATCGACAAGGGTGCGGATGCGATCTTTGGCTGCGGCGGCAAGACCGGTAACGGCGCAGTCGATGCGGCTGCCCAGCGCGGTGTCTATGCGATCGGCGTCGACACCGATCAATACCTCACTCTGCCTGAAGCTTCGAAGCAGATGCTCTCCAGCGCGATGAAACCTGAAACCCAGCCTGTCGCCGATATTATCAAACTGGCAAAAGATGGTAAGTTCCCAACCGGTGGTCTCTATGCCGGCCCATCAGGGTACGCTCCCTACCATGATCTCGCCAGCCAGGTTCCAGCAGAAGTCGATGCTGAAATGCAGGCGCTCCTCAAAGGTTTACTTGATGGCTCGATCAAGACCAATGTGCCACCTGTGAAACCCGCCCGATGATCTCCTGATATATATCGATCCATATCAAAAGGGGAAAGAGGTTTGAACCTCTTTCCCCTTTATTTATAACAACAAGCTCTATTGCCGATGGAGATTGTATTATGCAAAGCAGTGACCAAACCAGGGGAATACAACGCTTAAGGCAGGTATCAGACGCCCTCCTTGTGCCTTTGCTGGCTATTCTAACTGCAATTATCTTGGGGGGGCTCATTATCGCCTCGGTCGGCGGAAACCCAATCGCTGCCTATTTAGGTTTATTGCAGGGCGCTTTTGGTTCTGCCAGCGCATGGAGTGAAACGACGGTCTGGGCTACTCCATATATTTTCGCAGGGCTGGCGGTAGCATTGGCATTCAAAGGTGGGCTATTTAATATTGGCGCAGAAGGCCAACTGGCATTTGGTGCAGTCACTGCGGCTTTAATTGGTTATGCTTTGCCGGCCTGGTTGCATACAGACCTTCCGGGGTACATCCATATCCCCCTGGC
>DATGYJ010000320.1:0-15501 GCA_035298105.1 Anaerolineales bacterium
CCATCATTGTCATAAATCGCTTGATCGGTCCATTCCTGCCAGCCAATGCTTCCATCTGGTTTAATGACTCGATGGGTCTCCGTTTCAACATTTGTTACTCCCGCTAGAAGCCGCTGGAGCTTCTCTTCGACGCCTTGACGATCCTGTTCATAGACAAGCGGCATAAACTTGCCGGAGATAGCCTGTTCAGGTGTAAGCCCAAAATAACGGCAATAGGCTTCGTTCGCAAATGTGCGTATGCCATCTGATTTCCAGCGTACAATGAATTCGGTCTGAGTTTCAACCAGGGTGCGGTAGCGATTCTCGCTTTGCCGCAGCGCTTCTTCTGCCCGCTTGCGCTGAGTAACATCTTGCACTGTTCCGATCAACCGCAGATAACTGCCGATTGGATCATATTCGGCGTGCCCTAAATTCGAAAGCCAGCGTATTTCACCGTCGGGGCGGATGATGCGAAACTCTTCGGCGAACAATGCTTTATCTGCCAGGGCCTTTTCGGCTGAGGCTCGCACGCGCGCAACATCCTGTGGATGAATCAGGTTTGTAAATGATTCGAACGTCCCGCCAAAGTCGTCTTCAGTTACACCGGTGATCTCAAAGAACTCAGGCGACCAGAGAATGCGATTCGTCTGAAGATTCCATTCCCAAACACTCATCTGCGCGCCAGACAACGCCAGGATGAGTCTATTCTCACTTTCACGTAAAGCTTCTTCTGCCCGCTTGCGCTCGCTGATATCCGAGATCGATAGGAGCAGATGATCTTCTTCTTTCCACTTAAAAGTCACGCAATGAGCTGTTATCCAGAGATCTTTTCCGAAAGTGCTGATGTGGTGGAGGTCGGCTGTGACAGCTGCTTGCGTGGTGATGGCCTTTTCTGCTAAATCGTACAGACCGGACTTCTTCCAGGCCGCGATCGTACGGAAATTCTGAGTTCTCAATTGTTCGACTTGAGACCCGATCATGGATGCGGCATTCCCGTTCGCAAAGACGCACTCGCCGGTCAGTTTGTAAGTGAGGATTCCAATCGAGGAATGATTCAGGATCTTTTCATTGAACGCCAGCAGATCGTTAATACGGGACTCAGCCTGTTTACGCTCGGTAACATCATGGCCGACGCCAATCAGCAGATCACCTGGTCCGGCCGCATCCACCCACGAGATCCAGCGGATGTTGCCCCAGCGATCCCGGATGGGACGTTCATAAGCTTCGCTGACCATCGGGGTTTCTCCCCGAGCTGCCCCCTCGACATATTCTCTTTCATTTTGAGCTTCACCGGGTTCAACGCGACTCAACCTCCACCAGTTGTCGCCCAGCAATTCATCCGGTTCATAACCCAGAATGAGTCTGGCTGCCGGGCTCACGTAGACAATGCTGCCTTGCGAGTCAGAAACCAGCACCAGCGCATTCACCCGCTGAAGGATCTGATCAGAAAGGCTCAGTTTTTCCTCAGCTCGTTTGCGCTCGTACAATTCCTGTCGGATGGATTCATAAAGCTGGGCGTTCTCCAATGCAATGGAGGCTTGAGCCGCGAATGCTGTAATCGGCGGTACATCCGCTTCGGTCAATTGATGGGCATCCACGAGAAATAAGCTGTAGGATTCATCCCTGGCTGCGATGGGGACAGAGATCACATCATGTGTATCGACCAGCTGCAGGACTGTCGGTGCGAGCAGTCGTAAGGGACCCGGTAGAATTTTGGCTACTTCCTCCTCGTTCAAAACTGACAGGGTGGCTTCACCTTTGTCAATTACCTCTTTGAGAAAGCCTCCTTCGACGAGCGGAAAGCGATAAGTCAAAAATGAAAACCCTGTAATTTTCTCCAGTGCATTTAGGATCTTTGAGGAGACCGTCGTATGAGCAACGGTGAAATGTTGCCTGCCTTCTGTGGGTGAGAGGATCGTGACGCGATATCCCAAACTGGATAAGCCTTCACCGATCGCGTGATAGACCTCTTCGGCTGAATGGGCACGCTGAATGACCTGGCTTACCTCGCTCAATTTAAATAAGAGCAGCTCGCTGCGCTTTGTTTCCTCCAGGGCGTACTGCAATGTCTCCCCGGCCTGTTTGCGCTCGGTGATATCGCGATAATTGATGACAATTGCCTGAACGCTGGGCTCATTCAGCATGTTGGTCCCAACCGCCTCCACCCAGCGCCATGTGCCATTGGAATGACGCAGACGGAAGATGGCGCGCTGGCTGTTGCCTGGCTCCTGGACAAGTTTGATGAATAAGTCGCGGGTCCACTCCAGATCATCCGGGTGCATCAACTCGAAAATATTGTGCCCAACATATTCGTTTTGCGAATAATCCAGGGTCCGGAAGGTAGCCGGGCTTTCCCAGATGAGCGTGCCATCGGGTGCCAGGAGCGAAATACTATCCAGCCCGTGCTCGATAAGCGCACGAAAACGCTTCTCACTATTTTGAAGCGCTTCTTCTGCCTGCTTTCGTTCAGTGATATCCTGAGCCGCACCGATCATACGCACGATGCGGTTTTCCTTTTCATCCCACAGAGGTCGCGCAAAATCACGTAAGTAGCGTACCTGGCCTGATTTGGTAACGATACGGTATTCGGCAACATTTTGCCTGCCGGCAAAAATCTTTTTAACATGTTCAGAAGCCAGCGCAAGATCATCGGGATGGATGAGTTTCCGCCATGCGCCTTCGCCGCGTAATTCGGTGGGATCATAACCTGTGATGCGATGATAGGCGTCGGTCACCCACTCCTGCTGGAGCGTCCCTTCCGGAGCGACACGATAGGAGTAGGCATAATCTGAGACAAGTTCCGTCACCGCGCGGTAGCGTTGCTCGCTTTCTGCAACGATCTTTTCTGCCTGTTTGCGCCGGGTGACGTCAGTAATAAATCCTTCCAATCCTTGCAGGTGACCCTCTGTATCACGGACGCCCAGCCCTTTCTCCCAAACCCACTTTTCCTCGCCAGTTGCAGTGAGGATGCGATAAGTAAGCTCGAAGGGTTGGCTTTCTGCCACTGCCGTCTGGATTTCTGCCCAAACCCGCTCCTGATCGGCAGGGTGGATCATTCTGCCAAAGTGTCGCCGGTCCTGGTGGAAATCTGCTGCCGGATAGCCGCTCAATTCCATGATGCCGTCACTAATGAACTCCACGGTGTAATTGGCATCGTTACGGCAGCGATAAACAGGACCAGGCAGGTTGCCGAACAGGATCGTAAGCTGCCGTTCACGTTCTTTGAGCTTTTCCTGCGCCTGCTGGCGTTCCACCAGCAATTCTCTCTCCTCCAGGGCGTGGACCACAGCCGGTCCTAATCGTTTGAGGTTCTCCTTGAGAACATAATTGTTCGCGCCAGCTTTCATACAGTCCACAGCCACATCTTCACTGATGGAACCGGTCCAGATGATAAGCGGCGTGAATGGCGCCTGTTTCAGCGCCAGCTTCAAGGCTTTCATCCCATCGAAGTGCGGCAAACTGTAGTCTGACAGGATCAGATCAGGCTGGAACGTCTCCAGTGACTTGAGAAAATCCCCGCGGGTTTCTACAACCTCGAATTCGCAAGTTTCCAGTACTTTGCCGATCGCATGTTTGGCCAGATCAACGTCTGCCGCCACGTCTTCAACGATAAGAATACGAGTTGGCGTCTTCATGCTTTCTTTTCTCTTTCGATGCATCATTACGAAGCAATTTCAGTAAATCACAGGTTTGGCTTTGGAGTCGGGCGCACCCCGCCGGGGTGTGCCGTCCAAAATGGCAGGAGCAAGCTCCTGGACTCCAAAAAGGAGATTGCTTCGCAATGACCGTGGAATCTGTATTTCATTTCAGCGGATGATTTACCATTAGCCAGTAAATGCCCAGTCTGCTCATGGCTTCGATAAACGAGTCGAACTGTACAGGTTTGATCACGTAGCCGTTTGCGCCCAGGTCGTAAGCCGCCCTGATATCCGGGTCTTCCGCTGACGAGGTCACCATCACGACTGGGACTGTACGCAAGCGTGGGTCACTTTTCATACTGCGCAGGACCTCCAGCCCGTTTACTTTGGGCAATTTCAAATCCAAAAGGACGACCTTGGGCGAGATGTCGGTCCGGCGTCCTTCATACTTACCGCGCCCGAACAGGAAGTCCAGGGCTTCGGCGCCATCTTCCACATGAAAAAGCCGGTTGGCGAGATGTTGTCTTTTTAACGCCCGGATCGTCAGCTCGGCATCGTGCGGGTTGTCTTCGACCAGCAGGACCTCTACGATCTCATTATCCATCATGATGGTTCTCCTTTCGAGGCAGAGCAAAATAAAAGGTTGCGCCCTTCTCCACTTCGCCCTCGGCCCAAACGCGCCCTCCATGCCGGTGGATCACACGCTGCACAATTGCCAGCCCTACACCCGTCCCGTCAAATTCAGTCACACCGTGTAATCTCTGGAAGACGCCGAACAATTTGTTCGCATATTCCATATCGAAACCTGCACCGCTATCACGAACGTAATAGATCAGCTCATCCTTGCTGGGTTGGGTCCCCACTTCGATGACGGCCCGCTCTTTCCTGGAGGTGAACTTGATCGCGTTTGAGAGCAGGTTGACCCAGACCTGGCGGATCAGGGAGGGATCGCCCCTGGCAGCGGGCAGCTTCATGATTTGAAAATCAATGCGCCCGCGCTCTCCCTCTTTGATCAATTCGTTAAAAACGGAAGCTGCCAGTGCGCTCATGTCAATTTTAGAGGTACGCAATTCCTTACGACCCAGTCGTGAAAAGGACAGCAGGTCATCGATCAATTGTCCCATGCGGCGGGCTTCCGCACTGATCACACTACAGACCCGTTTCCCTTCTTCATCGAGTAGCGCCTCATAATCCTCCACCAGGATGCGGGTATACCCGTCGATGGCGCGCAATGGAGCTCGCAGATCGTGGGAAACAGAATAGGAAAACGCCTCGAGTTCCTTGTTGGAGGCTTGTAACTGTGCGGCTTGTTTTTCCAAGTCGGCATTGAGTTGTTGAATGGCTTGCTCTGCCCGCTTGCGTTCGGTGATATCGTGGGAGATGCCGAAAATGCCGATCGTCTGTCCGTCCGAATTTCGGAGAGGCAATTTGGTTGTCGAGACCCAGGTCTCCCGGCCATTTGGCCAAACGACCCATTCTTCAAAATCCACCAGTGGCTTGCCTGATCTCATCACTTCCTGTTCTTCCGCATAGGCTTTGGCCGCATGTGGGAAAAAGTCGAAATCAGTTTTGCCGACGACCTGGGCGGGGTCGCTCAGCCCCAGCGCGTTTGCCTGTGACTTGCTGTTCCTGATAAAGCGACTTTGCGTGTCCTTAAAGTAGATGTGATCGGGCATGTTATCCATCAGAGCCTGGAGCAAGCTGTTCGCCTGTGACAAAGCAGCCGTGCGTTCCTGAACCTTAAGCTCTAATTCGTCATGTGCCTTTTGCAGGGCTGCCTCTGCCTGTTTACGTTCCGTGATATCCTGCGCCGTCTGGAAGATATACTTTTGACCGCCGATGCTTACCAAATCTATGTTCATCAGGAAGACCCGTGCAGTGCGGGACTTTGTTTGCAGGGTGAGTTCTATCTCGCGCACGGAACCGCGCGCCTGAAGCTCAGCCGCGAGGCGGGCGCGTCCCTTCGGATCGGGGTTGATGCCCAGTTCCAGCGAGGTCTTGCCCAATACCTCCTCCTTGGTAAATCCGAAGACCCTCTCAAACGCCTCGTTGACATCCATAATGACACCCACAGGGAAGCTCGAGAGCGCCGCGGCAAAGGGAGCCTTATAGTAAATGACCGAGAATTTCTCCTCGCTCTCACGTAATGCCTCCTCTGTTTGCCTGCGTTCGGTGATGTCGCGCACGATACTGATCAGTGTTCGTACGCCGCCGATCGTCGCTCCCTGCGAGCTGACCTCGACCGGGAAGGTAGTGCCATCCTTGCGCAGGTGGATGGTCTCGAAGAGAATGCCTCCCGCATCTGCCCGAGCCATCTGCTCTGCGGTCAGGCTCTGGGTATCGGGGGCGCGCAAATCTCCAATGGTGAGCGCCAGCAACTCAGGGCGGCTATACCCATAGGCTTGCAGCGCGGCAGTGTTTGCCTCCAGGATACGCCCATCCGCGCGGCGCATGAAAAGGATGATATCCTTGCTGTTCGCCGACAACAGCTCGAAGCGGCGCAGACCTTCTTCAGCGGTTTTCTTTTCGGTGATGTCGCGTACGATCGCGACTGCACCGGTGATTGTGCCGTTGGCATCACGCGTTGGCGCTGAGCTGAATTGCCGGTAGCGCTTCTTGCCAGTCTGGCGATGCTGCATGATCTCTTCCCCCCGCACAATCTCGCCCCGTAACGAACGCAGCAGGGGCGATTGCTCTGGCGGGCGCGGCTGACCATCCGGATAGAAGATATCCACTTCCTGGTAAATCTCCGTGACTGATTTGTCCTTGAATGTGTCCAATCCCATAGCCGTGACCGCATCGAGATTTAAGAGACTCATATTGCCTTGTGCATCACACATCCAGACTTCATCGGCAATGCCTTCCACGATGCTCTGCCAGCGGGCGCGTTCAAGTTGCTGCGTCCTCTCGGCCCGCAGGCGCTCGGTGACATCCTGGGCAACTACCAGGGCCGATTCATGCCCATCGATTTCGAGAGTGTGCGAGGTAATTTCAACGTCGATGAGCGTTCCATCTTTCAGGCGGTGCTTCCAGCCGCCCGAACGCTCCAGCGGCTGGCGTGGCTGGGCAAGGTTATTCATCAGCCGGTCCACCTCTTCCGCTGGACGAATATCCCTAATGGTCATGCTCAGAAATTCCTGCTGCGAATAGCCATATTTCACCACGGCGGCTTCATTGACAGCCAGAAATGCCAGTGTCTTCCGATCGTAGATCCACATCGGGTGAGGATTGTTCTCGAAGAGATAGCGATATTTTTCCTCGCTTTTCCTTAACTCTTCTTCTACCCGCTTGCGTTCTGTGATATCGCGATCGATCCCTAATAAAACATCGCGTCCGCCGGGTGAGATCAGGGAAGTTGACACCTCTATGGGGAATTCGGTCCCGTCCTTGCGCCGGTGTAGAGTTTCATAGCGCAGGACACTTGCTTGTCGAACTTTCGCCAGGTATGTATCCAGTTCAGGGGAGGGCAGCGGCTGTGAGTTGAGGATGTCAACGGGCTGCCCGACCAGTTCACTGCGCGTATAGCCGTTCATCTGGCACGCGGCGGTATTGCAGTCCAGGATGGGCCAGTTGCCATGGGGGTCGATCAGCAGGATGGCGTCTGGAGAGGCTTCGAACAGGGTACGGAACAGCGTATTACTTTCCATCAGAGCTGTTTCATTTTGCTTTTGCTCGGTGATGTCCTGGACGGCGCCGTATAAACTGATGACACGCTGCCGGGCAGCATCCCAAATCGGATTGGCCAAATCCCGCAGCCAGCGTATCTCTCCGCGTTTTGTGACCACCCGCATTTCCGCAGCGTCAGATTGACCTGCAAGGACTTTCTGTGTATGTTGAACAAAAGTTGGGACATCCTCTGGATCGAGTAGTCTTAGCCAAAACCCGCGCTCTTGTGTTTCCGCCACTGTATAGCCCGTGATGCGTGTAAATGACTCGGTGATCCATTCCGGTATGATGCTGCCATCTGCTTCCACCCGGTCTTTATAGGCATAGTCGCTGGTCAGCTCGGAGACGATGCGATAGCGTTCTTCGGATTCCTGCAACACCTTCTGTGCCTGCTTGCGTTCAGAGATGTCCTGCGCGGTAGCCACCCGGTGCAGCACCTCGCCATCATCGCCAAGCACACTCACGATATCCATTTCAATGGGGAAAATGGAACCGTCCCTTCGGATCATCTGAGCTTCGAAGCGGGCATGCCCGATCTGGTCTGCTTTTGCAACATTGCGCCGCACATGTTCGTGGTCTGCTGAAGCATAGAGGCCCAAGATACCCGAACCGACGATATCCTCCACCCTGCATTTGTGCATGCTGGCGAAAGCCGGGTTGCAGACCACAATCCGGTTTGTGGACGGATCGCCGATGGCAATGCCATGGGCGCAGCCCTCGAACGCGTCTGCCCATTGACGGAGCTCCTCTTGCGCTTGTTTTTGCTCCGTCAGGTCCTGCACCAGCACGAAGAAACCCTTCACCCGACCGTCCACGCTTGTATCGGGAACATAGGTGCCGCGCATAAAACGTTCACTGCCCTGAAGCGAAATTTCGGTCTCATAAGTGACCGTTTCTCCCGTGAGCGCTCTATCAACATATTTTGAAATGGCCTGGTAGGCCTTTTTCCCGATCACTTCTTCCATATGTTTTCCCAGTGCTGTATCCCCAAACCATTCCTCATATGCTTTGTTCGTGAACCGATAGCGCCGGTCTGAATCTACATACGAAATGAAGGCTGGCATCGCATCCATGACCCGCTGCAATTGCTCCTCGCCTGCCCGCAGCGTAGCGCTGTGACGCCTTATCAGCCAGTAGAGCAGCAGGGCGGTGACAAAAACATAGCCCCAGCCTTTATACAAACTGATAACAGTCAGCATCTCCTGGCTCGATGCGACCCTTTCCGCCACCTTATCCGAAAACAGGATCCATAACCCGCCGATCAACAGGTACAATCCGGCGATCCGGAGGGCACCCCTATTTAGGCTATTTTTTGCATAGAGGGATTGACTTGTGTTCATAGAAGCCTCATAATCAGACAAAATCTACCATATAAAACCACTCGCAAAATATACAGAAAAGCAAAGAAATAAAGAGTAAATTACTCGTAAAAACATTTTGCTTGCCCTCAAAAGATATGCACATGGGGGGATTCCCTACCCTTACAATACTGGTATTCATCTGCAACTCCAAGGGTTTTCCTGTTGTACATTAGTGGAAAATGGTGCTGAACATCCAAATAGCTGAATGAAATAATGACGACAGCTTTTGAGCGCAAAAAGGAGGCCCGGCTCAGTATCACGAACGTGATCCAGAACTCCCCCCAGGCGGATTGCTTCATCCGTGAGATCCCGCTCTATACGCCCGGCGACCGGCAGCACGGCTTCATCAACCACGAATGGAACAACCACGGCTTCGGCAGCACCGGCTCCACGGGCTTTGATGTGCTGCGCTGGAAATGGATCACGTATCACCTGGAGGGACGCTCCATTCCCTATACCGTCCGCTGGGGCGATACCTTCGAGACGATTGCATTTGATTGGAAGGTTTCACCGCAAAGTATTTTGGATGCCAATCCATTTCCAGGGGATCTCCAGCTCACGCCTGGACAGGTGATTACCTGACCCATGCCGGTCGCATTCGCTGAATGACAAGATATCATCACTTCTTCTCCCGAAGCACACCGCACCTGCGGTTCGGTGCAGGTGTCTCCACCCAGAGGAACGAGACCCTTTTGGTTCTTGAGAAATTCATCACTTTTTCCCCCTCAAAACCCTTGCCAAAAAAAGAATTCTGCGTAAAATAAAAGCACTCCGTTTAGGGTGCCCCCCTCACTCTGAATGGAGTACTTATTTAACTGTGTGAGGCTCTGCGGAGAGGGATTAGTAACTTCCGGAATTTTCACTTCCCCATGTAATGAAGCAGGCGTTGTCCTTTGTACTGTTCTTAACTTTATACATGACCTCATCTGCCAGTTTGATCAGCTGTTCAGCTGAATACGGAGGCGTTGCACAGGTGACCGAACCCATACTGAACGTTACCGGCAAATTTCTGCGTTTCATCTCTTCTCGCAGGTGTTCGTGTACCTTGGAAACAACCATTTCCGCCTGCGACTGAGAAGTAGAGGGTAAGAGCAGGGCAAATTCATCGCCGCCCAAACGGGCAATGAAATCTGTAATGCGCAATTGGGATTTCAATTCATCGGCGATGCAGCGCAGCACCTCGTCACCGATCTGGTGTCCAAACAGATCATTCACCAGCTTGAAATTATCGATGTCCATGTAAACCATCGTGATCTGATGCGGATATCTGCGGCTGCGGTCGACCTCCATTTTCAGCAATTCATTGAAATAGCGCCGGTTGATCACGCCGGTGACAAAGTCAGTCCGTGCCGCGAATTGTTCCTCCCGGCGTGCCGTTTGCAATTGGGCAACCAGATACGTAACAATGACATAAAACATGGCCCGGATCAGCGTATTCAAAATATAGATGTAAGGGTGGGAATAGGTTTGGCCCGCCTCGATCTCAGCGCCTAGCAGCGTCAGTGCGCTCAGGAACGACATGAGTAATCCCGCGTTTTGATTGACGCACCAGGTGACCAGGGCAATGGGAGCCAGGTAAAATAACGAGAAGGTGACTTCGTTGCCTGTCAGGAAGTCGATCGCGCCGAGCAAGCCAATGGATAGAATTCCCGCCACGATGCAAAAAAGAGCGCTTCTATTTTCCAGCGTCTCGAAGATCCGGTATATTTTCAATTCCTCTGACGATTTCTCCGCCAAACTATATCCTGTTGCCGCGCCGGTGTTGTATAACACTCGTAATTAAACACAATGCCCGCCGGCACAATGAGGGAAACAACCCCGGGCAGCGAGCCAACATATTTTACCCCTTTTCTTCCATTCATCCGTTAATGTTTAGGTTCCCTTTGTGCGGAACAGGGAGTCAACGCCTCTGACGCCGGTATTACTTGTGACACACATGGGGAGGATGGATGTCACGACCACCATGAATCGGCGACCCTTCGACGATCTGCCTGCCATCCTCATAGCTCGCTCGGCTAGGGTCTTCCCTGGCACCGCCCGCCACTGCGAAGCGTCCCCGAAGCGTAGCGGAGTGGGAGGGCAGGTGTGCGAAGCACCCCTGCGACACTTGCGCCTGCGCTTAGCCGCGCAGCGGCACACTTGCCCCGGGCGCAAGTGCCGGGGAGTGCAGGTGAGCGCCCTGACAAGGGTGTAAAGGGCCTGACCCAGCCGCTTGAGCCTATCCACCTGACTAGTTACAAACTCTCCCACTGGCGGAGGAGTTTTTCTCAGGTTGAGGATAAGATCAAGATCGAAAAATGAAATTTCAAAGAAAAGGTAATGATTGGCATCGGGGACCACTGGATGCTTTTATAGGCCTGTCCACTCGCTCGGCTAGGGTCTTTGCGAAGCACCCTGTAAAGGGCCTGACCCAGCCGCTTGAGCCCTGATCGCGCAATAAAAAAAAAGGAGATAAATCATGGAAACCCAATCGAGAAACACATCCGATCAGCAGCATCACCTCAAGCGCAGGCCCGTGATCAAAGCCTCACTTGGGTTTGTCTTCGGCGCCATACTTGGCTTGATCATTGGAAATGCGGTAGGCAGCCAGGCCTTGGGATTGATATTTGGGGCGGGTATAGGACTAATCGTCGGGTCCGCCCTGGACCATCGCAGTAAGTGAAAAAGCACCATTGCTACCACTTGCACCTGCATGATTTGCCAATCAGATCATGCAGGTGCGTATAAGATCGAAGTGCTCCCTGTAACTCCAGGTGTTTTGTTCTTTCTTCATCTCCTCTTCCTGTTCCAAATACTGATTGCCATCGAGTTCTATGATGATCCTTGCTTTGGGTAAACACATATTCTCTTCCCCTTGCGAAGCATCCCCGAAGTGAAATGGAGGGGACAAATTTCGTGTTCTTTGGCATTTGAGGGAGGCCAGGTGGGGGTAATGTCCAGCTGTTCTTCACTTGCATGACGGTCAATTCTTAATAGGTATGAGGTTTAGCTTTGCCCCATAGCGCGTGCCTGGCCGAAAGAAAAGCAAAAAATCTATCCGATCAGGATGGATTTTTTGTTATATTTTTCCTGTTCCTTTCGCTTTTATGAGAGACATTTTCGTGTCGATTTCTTGATTACAACCGTTTTTTATCAGGATTGCTTGGCACATCTTTTGGTTCTTCAGGAGTTGCCGTGATGCTGGGCCGGATTGCCACACCTGCCCTCCCACTCCGCTACGCTCACCTGCACTTGCGTCAGGTGCAAGTGTCGGGGACGCTTCGCAGTGGCGGGCGGTGCCAGGGAATCCAGCTCCCAGAGATGGTATAGCGAGCAATGATTTGCTGGTATATACGGGATTCCCCGGCACTTGCGCCCGGGGCAAGTGTGGCAATCCCTTTTAGCCTTAACCACGGCAAATCCCAGAGAGCCCATCTTTTTGGAGTAAACCGCGATGAAAAAGCGGATTATAATCATAAGGTGGACCCTACGAGACTTTCTATCCCTAGAAAGATGAAGTCTCGTAGGGTCTCATTGTTTCCACACAGCCTGAGTCCACCGCTGGCACTCTTGCTAATTCCAGACTGTGAGGTTGGGTTTAGAGGGCTTTGGTGGCTGTCTTGACGCCAGTGCCGCCCGGACGATCAGTCGCCGTCACCTGGATGTTGACCGTAGTGCCAGCAGCTACCAGGCTCTTGGCAGTATAGGTCCAGTGACCGCTGCCGGCGGAGTTCTCGACCGCCAGACCGCTTTCAACCGGATCGCCTTGAGCGTTGGTCAGAACGACATTCACCTGCTTGACGCCCAGGTCATCCTGGGTCATGATGGCGAGCGTGCTGCCGATCTGCCCGGTATAGGCCGCCGTGTCAATCTCGGCAACGGAGGGAGCATTGAGGTAATCAGCGACGCCCAGAGCGAAGGGGGGAATGCCCTTTTGCGCTGAAGCTGCATCATAGACCTCACGAGACTCCGGGTCTGCCAGGGCAAATTTGGCATATGCCACAGCCAGGCCGAAGCGCTCGCGGTGGGCCATCTGGGCAGCGGTTGGTTCTCCGCTCGGTCCATTGGACTTGACCGAGACATACATCTGTCCGTTGACCTGGCGGAAGCACATGTCCTTCATGGCTCCATGCAGTTCGATCAGGGTGGGGTGCAATCTTACTTTTGTCATCTTATTTGGTTCTCCTTAGATAGAATTTGGTTTGAAAAGCATCCCTCGTCAGAGGGTTGCCAGCGGGGCAAAACCGGGGGCTCTTCCAGAATCCTTTTGCGCTTCTATTGGCGAGACGGGAATATTCCTGCATAAGGCGCCTGCATGCTTGAGCGATCCTGGATAAAAATGAATTTCTGTTCGTTCTGTTCATCGAGCGATTCTCCTTTGTGGCAGCGTCCGCCACCATAACCGTGTGATTAATTTCACGACATAGATGCTCGTGCCGGTAAAAAAGTTCACGCGTGTAGGGAATTCGTAGGGGAAAAGTAGGTCAGCGGGATGAGCAGAATGTGCGGTCGCTTGATCTTGTATCGAGGGGAACCATCTGATCTGAGTCTTCGTCGTTCAAAAAGCAAAGAGATACGATGCCACGCTCACACTTGTCCGCATGGTGTGTCATCACATGTATCCGTGCGCCACATCCCATCCAAGCAGGAGGAAACGATTCAATGAGTATCTATACCCACATCGTCATCAGACTTTTTGATAAGGTATATGGACTTTCAAATAACATGATCCACCATAATTCAATGGCCGTGAAACATGGTCTGGGTTACCAGATCAGACCGCGCTTTTGTTCACGCTGTGATTGATCGGGTTTGATATGTGGGGCGATCATGAATGATCCGGTAATCCATCCTGAGATACAGGCTGCCAATGTCACTCCGATCTGGGAGCAAACGAACTCTGAGAAACAGGCCAGGACAGACATACAATTATCCGCGATCGATTTGTATGAACGTGGTCTAAATGTCTTTCCTCTGCCTACCGCACGCGATTGGATCTTGAGGGCGGACAAGAATAAGCCCACTAAGCACCCCTATCCCGTCAGGATGCAAAAAGTTTATGCTTCGCGTTTGTATCTCGATAATACCTTCATCGAGTTGTTTGACCATGCCAATATTGGGGTCATGTGCGGACGAACGAGCGGCAATCTGATTGCTATCGATTGTGATAGTCCGAAGGCCTTTGAATATATCGGTAAGGAATTAACGATCCGGTCCATTCCATTCTGGGCCATTATTTCTCATCGAGGCGGCGCGTATCTCTTGCGCTTGCAGGAAGGGGAAGCCCAAAATGTAACGAAACATAAATCCCGGATCAATGATGTTGAGATATGGGGGAATCATCACTATGTTGTGATGCCTCCCAGCGTGCATCCCGCGGGCGACGTGTACCAATGGAAAAGCCTGGAACCCCGATTCTGTATGCCGCGCTATCAAACGCTATCAGTCGTGAGCGTTACCGCGTTGGAATGGCTGGGCGTGAGTTTGAAGAACTCCAGGCTGCAGGGCCTGACACCGGCGCTTGAATATCCCATGCCACCCTGGGCGGCTGATTTATCCCGCTCGAATGTCGATACCTGGATATATGGCGCCGAAGAGGGGACCAGGAATACCTGCTTGACGAGTTTGGCGTATGACCTGGCAGGCAATGGCGTTGCCAAACATACCGGCATGAGTGTGATCCTGGAGGCGGCGGAGAGATGTACCCCGCCCTATCCGGAGCGCGAAGCCAAAGCCATTGTAAGGAGCGCCTATAAGCAGGATCGCATCCCCGCCCGTTCCTACTTCGGTGAAAACACCTCTCAGACAAAGACCTGGCAAGCAGCGGCGGAGTTTTCCGGATCATTCGATTGGAATGGCCGGCCATGGCAATACAACAAAAAGGTCAGAGGCAAGGTCGTGACTTACAAGTTGAAAGCCTATACCGTCAAACGCGTCTTTCTTGCCCTGATCGAGCGTGCCAGACTGGACGGTGGAGTTCCTTTTCGAGCAACCACCCGCGAGACATCCATCCTGGCAGACTTGAACAAGGAAACCATCAGTCATGCCTTTCAGGCGCTCGCCCGCGCGGAGATCATCCGGCGTGTAAGGAGCGAGGATGGCAATCTCTTTTCGTTTGGGGACTATTCGAAAATCCGTACATTAACTATCAATTGTAGGAATAGTGTACGGAATCTGGAATACTCAAAACTTCCCAAAACGAATGCAGAACGGGATGTATTCGGGATTGGCTACTCCTATACCGTTTGGAAACATTTATTAATTTGTCCGGAGCGCAATGCTTACCAAACCGCCAAAGCCTTGAATTTAGTTCCTTCTACGGTCTATTCGGCCTTTGAGAAATTGCAGGCGATGAAGCTTGTCACTTATAGTCAAGCCGAAGGTGTATTTTACGGAGAGACCCGCACCGATGCAGCCCTGGAGATGTTGGCGCTTGAATACGGCAGATCTGGGAGAAGTAAAGCGCGCCAGCAGAAATATCAGCTGGAGAGACAGAGATTCTTGAACAGGGAATTTGAGAAAGCAAAGAAACGCTATGCACAGCAAACATAACGACTAAAAGATTACTAACCACTTGACAGTTTGTTTCAAGAGTAATCCGTTGGTCGAGTAGGCGGGATCGCGCTGACCGAAGGGGGCGTAAGGTGCCCTGCGGAGGCACGTAGTCGAAGCGTCGTCCGCCGTACACCTGCACTTGCGTTCCGGTGCAAGTGTCGAGACCAAAGATAACGTGAAAGTAAAGGATTACATGAAATGTGTGGTCTCGGTACGCCTGGTAGAAGCTTTTAATTTGCGAGATATGGTTATTTTTTCTTTTTAGGGGCTGGGGGCTCTTCAGAATAAACAAGCAGATCACCTGGTTGACAATCGAAATACCT
>DATGYJ010000321.1:0-3206 GCA_035298105.1 Anaerolineales bacterium
ATCCGGCGCCTATTATCGTGATCCAGGGTGATCACAGTTATTTCAAATTGGCCGATCGCGTCAAAATATTGAATGCTTATTATTTCCCCGATGGCGGAGATAAAAGCCTTTATTCGACCGTGACGCCTGTCAATACATTTCGCCTCATTTTCAATACTTATTATGGCGGACAGTATCCATTGTTACCAGATATATCCAGATATCTTGATAGAAAAAACAGTTTGAAGGAGGCGCCATCGACATGCGTTAATACGCATTAATTGGATGCCTGATGCTATTCATAAGGAGTTATGTCCAAAAAAATCTTCATCTCCGCCGACCACGGCATGGCCATCATCTACTTTCTGCAAAGCGACATTCTCCCGACGCTGCTGGGGGCGGGCGTTGAAATTGTCGTTCTCACCGATGACGAGACCAAAGATCAGATCTCCAATCGCTTTGGTCGCCCGGGGCTGACCATCACAGGTTTGCGTCTCCAGGAAGCCAACAAATATGCCAATACCTTCCGCTCACGCCTGCAGTGGCTGCTTGCTTATCTGCGACGCGTCAGTGGCTCATGGCGCATCAACACCGAAGCCATGGACAGTCACATCTGGGAAGTCTGGGTGGAGAACTCGTGGAAATTTCGCCTGGGAATTTGGATCCCTGCCGCTCTTGCAATCCTCGTATTGCGAACCTTCGCCTTTGCCCGCAAACGATTGGTACATATACAGAATCGCTTTATTCCCCAGCCGAACCTGTATGCTGATTTATTCGCAACTCACAGGCCCGATCTTGTCATCGCTTCGACAGCCGGCTGGCGGCTGGACCGATACCTGCTGCGGGAAGCGACTCTGCACCACATCCCCGCTATGGCTGCGATTGTCGGCTGGGACAACCCCTCAAGTTACGCCATCCCAGGCGCCTCGCTCGACTATGCCACCTGCTGGTCACAACTCCAAAAGGACGAGCTGGTCTACGGCTCCGACTGGAAACCCGAGCGCGTGCATATCGGCGGTATCCCATCCTATGATGGTTACTTCAGAAAAGAATGGCAGTTATCAAAGGACGCTTATTTCAAGCTGCATGGGCTTGACCCGAATCGCAAGTTGATCTCGTATGCCTGTTCGTTTGTCCATTTTGCGCCGAATTATCCGAATGTGGAGGCATTGGCGAGATTGGTCTCCTCTGCTTCGTTGGCAGAGCCTTCGCAATTATTGATCCGCTTACACCCCAGTCACTTTCAGGATAAGCCAAGGATTTTTGCTGAAGAGCGCGAACGGATTTTCGCGCTTGAGAAGCAGTACCCCAACGTGCATGTGGTCAAGCCTGTGGCTCTGGGTGGGTCGCTTGGCTACTACAGCGGCGAAGACATGGACGAAAAATCCTCCATGATGGCGCATTCCGACGTGCTGGTCACCGTTTATTCCACGATGGTCGTCGAGACTGCTGTTCACGACACTCCAATCGTCGCCGCGGTGATTGACGTTCCGGGGGGGTGGAATAAACCGAAGAAGTATTCACTTTCATTGAAAAAAATCGGCAACTGGCCCACACACAAGCGGTTCCGTGAGGCCAAAGCGGGACGAGTGGCAAGTAATGAGAAAGAATTGTGTGAGGTGATCAACTTGTATCTCAAGGACCCTGCACTTGATTCGGCTGAACGCAGAAAATTTATCGAGGATGAAATTACCTTTACCGATGGAACCTCTGGCAGAAGAACGGCGGAATTCATTTTGAAGGTTCTGAATGCATAAATGCTCCGGTGGTAGAATGCGCCGAATGAAAAACCTAATTCTTTTCTCTTTGCTCCTCATGGTTGCCTGTTCTCCACCAGGAACGGCAGAGCCTTCAGAATTTCCCCTCGCAAAGGGGACGACCTGGGTCTACACATATCAAGCTTATGAGCCAGCGCCTTCTGATCCCACGCAAACGATCGAGGCCACCTATCAGCTGACGGAAAGAATCATCGAGACAGAAACTGCTTCCCCGTATTTCGTAGCGCATGTGAAAAAAGATTATCAGTTGATCAAAGCTGACCCTGGTTGGACAGATGATATTGCCTCGAACCAGCCCGGCGAATCCTGGTATATAGTGAAGGATCACAAATTGTTTGAAAGCCGTGCACCTTTTGATGTGAATAACATCGACACGGATGCTTTTTTGCTGGCGTATGAATTCCCGCTTACGCTGAGTAAATCCTGGTGTTGGCCCCAGCTCGATTTAAAAGACCCGAACCACAAGGAAATTACCAGTTGTGAATTTGCAGGGAAACGCATGGTGACAAACCAGGGACACTATCAAACCCCTGCCGGTACTTTCGATCATTGCTATGAATTGACCGATTACTCCAATGGCGGCAATGTCATTCACTGGTTTTGTCAGGGCGTAGGCATTGTTTTTATGAAGTTTGACCATGCCGGGACCAGGTTTGGTTTCGAGCAGACGTTGATGAGTTACAGGAAAGAGAAACCTTAGCTCTTTTTAACTTCTAGCCACCTGACAGTTTGTTCCAAAAGCATTCCGTTGGTCGAGTAGCTCCATTGTCCTGCAGTCGGACTGCAGGACCAAGGGAGCATATCGAGACCAAAAATAACCTGAAAGTGAAAGATTACATGAAATGTGTGGTCTCGGTACACCCCGACGAACACGGGGCACTCGACCACCGAGGATTGCTGAAAGTTAAAAGTGTCAAGCAGCTAGTTTAATTTGATCTGTTCTTATGAGAAAATCGCTATGACCAGAAAGAAGAATATGTTTCTTTTCTACTTCTCCATTACGCTGGCAATTGCCTCGAGCGCACTGTATCATTTTAGCCAGAAAGGCACGCCTGCGAATGTCAACCCGGCGGTGTCCATCATGGTTACGTATGTAGTGGCCTTCTTTCTCACTTTATCTCTGCTTTTCTTTCTACCTGTGAAAAACGGAATTCTGGCGGAGGTGCGCCAGCTGAACTGGGCCAGTTATCTACTGGCATTTTCCGTTGTGGGGCTCGAAGTAGGTTTTTTACTCGTTTATCGTGCGGGCTGGAATATTGGGATTGCCGCAGTACTGGTAAACGTAGTTGCTTCGCTCATTCTGGTGCCCGTGGCGATTTTTGTGTTCAAGGATAATCTGAACTGGGTTAATATCGTTGGGATCCTGGTTTGCCTGGCCGGGTTGGTGATGTTGAACTGGAAAAGATAAAGGAAATCATTATGGCAACTTTCATTCATCGTCGCGTCGAA
>DATGYJ010000322.1:0-15777 GCA_035298105.1 Anaerolineales bacterium
AGGTGATACGTTAAAATCATCCAATGTCTCGTTTGCGATGAAACACATGATTTGCCGTGGTTGTTTGGTATTCACATCCAGCATATAAACACAGTTGCGCGATACATAAGTCAGCTGACCGTCACGCAGCCAGTGTAAACGGGATTTAGCGGAGTTATCGGTCCTCACCTGGATCAGGTTACTACCATCCACATCCATGAGATAAAGTTGATTCCCTACGAGGAACGCGATCTTATCGGCGCCCCCCGGGATGGAGGGGACAGTCGGTGTCCCTTCCCCCACTGTGGCAGTGACCGTCGGTGTGAGCGTGGGTTCAGGTGTAAAAGTGAGAGTGGGTGTAATGGTCGGAGGAATAGCAGTGGCAGTCGCTGTGGCAGTTGGCGCGGGAGCGAAAAGAAACGGTAATTGCCCGCGTAAACCATATGCTCCACCCGCAATCGCAAACAACAGAATCAGACCGGCCACGAGCCAGCCCATCCGTCGGGCGGCAGAAACTGGAGCCGTCTGTCGATCTACAAGAGCCGAAAATTTGGGAAGCGTGGGCTCACCCTCGAATGCGACCTTGTTCAGTTCGTGCGCCAATTCGAGTGCGGTATCATAACGCTGCTCCCGGTTCTTCGCCATGGCGGTTTTGATGATGACATCCACTTCGGGTGGAAGATCCGGGCGAGCTTTCAGGATATTCGGAACAGGATCATTGACGTGCTGGAGCGCCAGGCCGATGACGGTATCCTTACTAAAGGGCCGCTCACCGGTCAACATCTCATAAAGGATCGCACCCAACCCATATATATCGGCCCGGTGATCGACGTTTTCCCCCAAGGCTTGTTCAGGGCTAATATAGGCGGGGGTCCCAATGACTTCACGACCGGTGGCAGAAACCAATGTTTCGGTGAACTTGGCTACACCAAAATCGGAAAGATAAGGGTTGTCGCTGGCGTCGAACAACACGTTATCAGGCTTGATATCACGATGAATGACGCCTTTTGAATGGGCATGGTCCAGAGCGGCAGCCAGGCGCTCGATAATCGAGGCGGCATCCCGCAGAGAGAATTTCCCTTTCTTGATCATGTCGGAAAGGGAACCACCGGACATATAGCGCATCACAAAGAACGGCTGGTGATCATCATCTCCCCCCACATCATAGACGGGGACAATGGCAGGATGTTCCAGGGAAGCGATCAGCTTGAGTTCACGTTTGAAGCGCGCCCGTGTCACCAGGTTATGCAGCATTTCAGCAGGCAAGACCTTGATCGCCACTTCACGGTTGGAGATGGGATCATAGGCACGATAGACAGTTGCCATTCCCCCGCTGCCCAACTCGGATTTAATCTTATACCTGCCGACTTTATCTGGCGACATGAGACAAGTATATCAAAATCTCTCTTTAAAAGAACATTGTAAAGACACTGCAATTCGAGTGCTGGCGCTGATCAGCGATTCCCATATTCGAGCTTCGGGAGAGACTGCAAATAGACCCAGACTGCCTTCAACTCATCATCGTTCATAAACTTGTAGGAACCCCAGGGCATATATTCAGCCCGCAGCTTCAGCCCTTCAGGAGTGATGCCGGTACGAATTGTATTGATAAAACCCGCCTCCATCCAGGATGGCAGAGCAGAACCAGCCCCAAAGGTCAGATTGGGGGCCGGCGGCCAGCTCGATGGAAAGCCCGGGATGGATCCGCCAGACATTTTCAGTCCATGGCAGACCTTGCATGAGTATGTAAGGTATTCGCCGTACTCAGGCGTGACCCCAACTTCCGGTGCGGCAGGCCGCGGAGCATCATGGGGAATTAACTCAGCCGGAATGAACGTAATGGAGGGGACAAGCCCCATGACAACCCGGCCTGTCCACGAAAGCCTGCTGGGCGCCAGCTCATGATCCACCGGCGGCGCACTTTTGATGTAGGCAATCACAGCGCCCAAATCTGCGTCGCTCAAAAAATAGAACTCAGTAGCCGGCATAAACAAGAGGGGAGTGCCATTCGGGCGGATGCCATGACGGATGGCATGCACCCAATCCCGGTCTGTGTACTGGCTTCCGACTCCGCCTTTGCCGGAGGTCAAATTCGAGGCAACAACCCTGCCGATGGCAGGATCATCGAGGTAGATATTCCCCTCCAAACGCGGGACGTCCTGAGAGGGTAAATTCAAGTGCGAGTCAGGGGTTTGACCGGGCGAGGATAGATCCAGATAGCCTCCCCCGCTATGACAGGCCTGGCAGCCTCGGAACCGAAAGATATGTTGGCCGCGTTCAATCGATGCGGCATCCACCGGAACAGCAACCGCTTCCTCGGGTACCTGATAAACCCGGGTGAGGCGTGCCTGAGTCTTGAAATAGACAACCACCAGTGTAATGACGATCAATCCCGCCAGCGCGCCTAGAACAATTCCCGCCCACTTCAAAAACTTCTTCATTTTCTCTCCTCACTATTTCGAACAATCAAGCCAGTTTCTTGTACAAAGCTCGCTCACCTCGCCCTCGCGCTGAGCGGATGGACGGTGTTCTTCCGTCTCGCAGTCGACACTGGCACCTGAACGGGAAGCGTTCACGCCGCGCAAAGCAGCGGCAGTCCAGTGCAGGTGAGCGCACGGCGCAGGGAGCACTTTTGCAATTGCGAACGATCGAGCCAGTTGCGAATCATCCCAGATGGATAGTCCCGCCTCACGACGGGACTGAAAGCTACTACAGTTACTGTTTCCTGATCACCGCTAATTTCTATGGATTTTGAATCTCGGCTGCCCGCAAGGTATTCTTCATCAACATCGCAATGGTCATGGGTCCCACACCGCCCGGGACGGGTGTGATAAAGCCTGCGACCTCCTTCGCTTCATCAAAACAAACATCGCCCACCAGGCGCTGCCCACTCTTCTTGGTTGCATCCGGAATGGCATTGATGCCGACATCGATCACCGCCGCACCGGGCTTGATCCAATCGCCGCGCACCATCTGAGTCTTGCCGATAGCTGCAATCAGAATATCGGCCTGGCGGACAACCCCCGCCAGGTCTTTTGTGCGGGAGTGGCAGACCGTGACCGTCGCGTTCTTGCCGATCAACAACAGGGCAACCGGCATTCCCACAATGTTCGACCGTCCCAGTACGACTGCATTTGCGCCTTCGATTTTCACACCTGCTTTTTCGAGCAGATAAATACACCCATAGGGGGTGCAGGGCACAAAGAGCGGATCGCGTCCCTTCTGTGCCAGGCGCCCAATATTGATCGGCGAGAAGCCATCCACATCTTTTTCGATATTGATCAGAGAAAGGACGCGCTCTTCATCGATATGAGACGGCATCGGCAGCTGCACCAAAATGCCGCTTACTTTTGGATCATCATTCAAGCTCTTTACTAAAGCTTCTACCTGCTCCTGAGTTGCGTCAGCGGGCAGGTGCTCACTGATCGAGCCCATGCCTAATTCCTGACAAGCTTTTCCTTTGGAGGCTACATACGCAGCCGAATCCGGGCGGTCACCAACCAGGACAGTTGCCAGGGTAGGTTTCTGCTTGCCAGCCGCCGTACGCGCTGCCACCTGAGCGGCCACTTCCTCACGAACCTGTTGTGCGATCAATTTTCCATCGATGATTTGAGCGGTCATACTTTCTCCTTTTCACGTTTCGAGCCATTTTACAGTTCAAGCTTCTTTTGCTAAAGTGACACTTATCCCGTGTTGGTGATTACGCCTTTCATGCGACTGTCACTTGATTCACTCAACTGCACCTGATCGATCTCATTCCACCTGGGCGATGGGGCAAGCGCGTTCACACGCAGGTAATTGCCTGTTAGCCCTTCCATTTGCCAGCCCCACTCCCCCACCTCGGAAGTGGATTCCCACAACACAGATAGCGTTTGCCCGGTGAATTTTTGCCGGTAAGATCTGGCAGACTCTTCCAGCGCGTTATGCAGGATGTGATTCCGCTTCTTTCTCAGCTCGGGCTTGAGCTGTCCCTTCATCCTGGCCGCCCCCGTGCCGGGACGCGGCGAATAGGTGAAGACATGCCCGCCGGCAAAGTTCATCTCGTGCACAAACGCAAGCGACTCAACAAACTCAGCCTCGCTCTCACCGGGGAAGCCGGCAATAATGTCGGTGGTGATCGCTACAGCGGGTATCGCAGCCCGCGCAGCAGAGACCAGCTGGCGGAATGACTGTGGCGTGGTCTTGCGTGCCATCCGCTTCAGAGTGGATCCGCATCCGCTTTGCAGGGGCAGGTGGAGGTGCGGCATGAGGCGTTTATCGTCCCATAAAGAGAAGAAGTCCGCATCCAGATCCCAAGGCTCCAATGAAGACAGCCGCAGACGCGGCACATCCGTCTCGCGCAGGATGGCTTCGATCAAATCACGCAGGTGCATCTGGAGCTCTTGTCCCCACGAACCGAGGTGAACCCCGGTGAGAACAACTTCTTTTGTGCCGCCGTCCAGCGCGGACTGAATGTCGAGCAGCACGTCGGCAATCCGGCGACTGCGCCCCTCGCCGCGTGCCACCGTTGTAATGCAGAACGTGCAGTGATTATCACAGCCATCCTGCACTTTAATGAAGGCACGTGTGCGGCGATGCAGCCCGGGCAAGGGTTCACGGACGATAGGCTCAAGATCAAAGGATTCCGGAGGAAGGTTTAGTACATTGGAGACGAGCTGATCTTTGCGATCGTTGGAGATCACGCGTCGGACGCCCGGCAATTCCTGTGCCTGCCCGGGCTGAAGCGTTGCCCAGCAGCCGGTGGCGACGATCTCATTGACCCCGGCACGCCCAATCTGGCGAATCTTCGCCCGCGAGTCGGCTGCGGCTTCATTGGTCACCGTACAGGTGTTGACCACCGCCATCTCTGCCACATCAGCCGAGCTAACGATCTCATGCCCTGCCCCACGGAATTGGCGCGCCATGTTTTCGATTTCAGCTTGATTGAGCCGGCAGCCAATGGTATCGAGGTAAATCTTCATAAGGATATTCGATATTCGAAAATCGATAATCGGACGTTGTAAACGAATGCCGAATGTCGAATTTCGATTTTCGCTTTATGGTTGTATCACCACAAAATGATCGAACAAGACATCCGCGCCAGGGTCGGAGAATGTGCCCGCCAGTAAACCGATATCGCCTGTCTGCAGATCAGCATCCACAGCCGCTCCCACTTGAGTGAAGTTAATATAAAAGGTCAGGGTATTCCCAACGCAGTCCGCGCGCAGATGATTCATGGTACCTTTCTGGATCGCTTCAGAGGGCTGCATTTCGTTTTGGCCCAGCAATAGCGTTAGACCTCCGATGAATTTTCCAATGGCATAGTAACCGTCATTGCTGATCACAAAGAAATAATAGTTTCCATGCTGGTAACGGCATATCAATCCCATGCGGCTTTCATCGGGACCATTCAGTCTGATCACATCCGCTTCTACCCGCACGTCACCAAAATTCTTTTCAGGCGTGGACCAGACATTGAGCTTTGGCTGCCGCACCAGGATGCGATAACCGCCGCCATCGTAATCCATGATGCCATTGTCATTGGCGACCCGCGCCCAGCCCGTGGTGTTCTTATCGAATTCTTCCTGATAGATCACCGCGCCAGATTTGGCAGGCAGAACGGTCGGGATGGCAGCCGGGGCACAGGCAGAAAGGAATATAAGGAAGAGGGCGGAAGAAAGCAGGCGCAGGGGTTTCATGAGGGAAGATTTTATCAGAAATAGACTTGAACCGGATAGGAGGGCAGGAATAAGTAAAAAGTGGCAAGCAAGACACGGATTTACCCTGCGGGCACGATGTCGCAGATTTGCGCGAATTGGCTAAAAAATCCGTGTAATTCGTGGCTGAGGTTTTCGGTTCCCCGTTAAAAACAGGAGACCCGATTTCTCTAAAGAATGCTGATCCAGGCAGCATCATGCAGGTTTTTTCCTTACGCGTCGCGGTCAGCGTAAATCAGCGTTCACACCTGCCTGATTTGCCTCGAATAGCGGCGGGGTCAGGAGACCCTCGCCGAGCGAGTGTACGCGGAAGAAGACTGAATTCTGCCCGGTTGTTAAGCCCTCTATGTAGTTTGAGACGGGAACCGCCGGAACCCTTTGTGCGTCTATCCTAAGAAGACCTTTGTTTCACGACTGCTTTGGGGGATAAGAAATACACATTCAATTCCTTTGCCCCTAAATTCTCCCGACAATCCTGTACTAATCCTGTACTGATCCTGTACTGATCTTCTAGTCCTCTCTCGGAGGTCATTCGCTCTTCCGTGCATCCTCATCTATGACTGGGTCACGATGCAGGTAAATACCCCTGGGTGACCTTATGAGCAAACAATACACCTCCTGCCAAAATGACCCCCATAATGAAATTTGAAAGCCAAAACCGGTAATCACCGTCCCGAAGGTTCTGGGCATTGAACATGAAGTAAGCATATTCTGCAGGAGTTGCCAGGCTCGCCTGCAGTTGCATGACAAACCTTCGGGGCGTTTTACCGAGTTTGATTCTAAAAACTTATTATGGCCAGTGCCTTTTTGAAAGATCGTTGATTGTCATTTTGGATGAGAATATGATTCTATTGCTTCAGAAGGGTATTCCCCTTCGATCCCCCCAGGCGATCACCCTACGGGAAATATTGCTCCAGAAGCGTCTCCGCTTCGGCGCTGCCCAGGTCACGCGAGCGGATCAAGTCATCGTAGGCGGAAGCACGGTCACCGGTCTGCAAGTGCAGCAGCCCTAAATGGTAATGGGCTGAGGCGCTTTGCGGATCGAGCGCGAGGGAGCGGGCCAGCATCCGCCCTGCTTCCTGGTAGCGAGCATCCAGCAGGAGCAGCCAACCCAGCAGATCGAGGGAGGCAGCATCTTCTTTCGTAAGAACCACCATTTTTTGGGCGGCAGGCAAACCCACATCGCGGATGTTGACATTATTCTGAGCACAAAAAATTGCCAGCAAACGCCAGTAGTTTGGGTCATCCGGCGCCAGGGTCGTCGCGGTTTGATAGGCCTTCAGCGCCTGGATTAAATCTCCCAGCTTGGCATGGGCCTCACCGATGGAAACAAACCAGGTCGGATTCTTCGGCTCCAGCGAGGCGGCAAACTGGAACTCTGCCAACGCCTGACGGAAATCCCCAATACGCTGGAAATGTAAGCCGCGCAAGCCGCGCACAATGGAAGAGTAAGAGTCGAGCGCCAGGGCACGGTCAAGCTCTACGCCTCCGCGTGCATGTCCACCCGTCTGCTGATCGGCCTCTCCCAGCCAGGCCCACGCCTCAGCATTTTTCCCGTCCGCTGTGACGGCTGATTCAAATGCTGCATGGGCAAGCTGCCATTCATTCACCAGTCCCAGCCCGCGACCGGTGATGACCAGGCGGGCAGAGTCCGAGTGCGCCAGTGAGGCCAGATTCAAGGCGTCGCGCAGCGTCTCTACAGCGGGATCAAACTTAGGGTCCAGCCCAGAGGCACCCGTCAATTCGGATAGGGCACGGTTCGGATCGGATAGGGTCAACAAGAGTCCCAGGCGGTAATGGGCGGAGGCATCCTCCAGGTGAGTGGAAACGTATTTTTCCAGGTATTCTGCGGCTTTGGAAAAGTCGTTATTTGACTGATAGATCTGCGCGAGCCGCGAGTAAAGATGATCGGACGGGTTAGCCTGCCCAAGCGCCTGCTCCCAGATCTCGGTCGCACGCTGCGGGTCGTCCTTGAGATAGTTGACGTCGCCCCAGGCGACCCAGCCCTCAGGGGAAAGCGCCTGCCGCTGAAACGCGCTTTGATAGGCAGCATCCGCCTGCTGATAATCTTTGGCGTAATAATCGGCATGACCGGAGAGCTCGTAGAGGTCGGCCCGCCAGGGGAGGCGCTGGGCGGCGTTGTGATAATGCCGGGCTGCTTCGGCGTAGGAACTCGACTGCGCCGCTTTATTTAGCTCTATATAGCCGGAGACCACCAGCGGCGTAAAGATGGCGAGAAAGATCAGCAGCAGAACCAGGAAGACCCGGAACGGATTGCGGGGCATCAGCATATTATAAATGGGAGAGAGATTGGAGATTAGAGATTAGGGGATAGGGGTAATTGGTTATTGGTAGGTTGGTAAACTGGGCGGTTGGAGTGTGGTTGCCAGAGGAGAACAGAGAGAAAAGGCTTTCAGGATCTCCTTGCGCAGGGCGTGTCTGGTGAATGTCCTTTTTCTGCGTAACATGAGTCAGTAACTTAACGCCGGGTTTAGGGAAACGTAAAACGCAAAAAGGAGGCTTTCCCTGAATTGGTATTTCGTTCTGAGCCGGTGGACCTTGCCGCCGTGCTTTTTTGCAAAGCAGGCAAGGTCCGCGGCGTATCCCCTTTTTATGACAAATAACACATGACTCGTGAAGGGGAAATCCGTAAAATTGGTAATTGACACAGCCATTTTGGTCCTTTTGGCCAGGAACGTCAAACAGCGGAAGCACGTATAGGAAATTATTATCTGGGAAATTTAGAGCTAGTACAGGCATAAGTGATCGCGTACATCGGTAGTTATACTGAGTCACTGTGGATCACATCCAGCACAGGGATATTTTGCGGCTTTAGGCTATAGAACTCATTGTTAGGCGTTTGCCTTCCAAAATTATGCCGTCTGTTTTTGGAAATCTTATTTCGGGTAGTGGTCACGTAATATCAAAGGAAACAACATGGCGCTTGAATGGATATATTCATCGGAGAACGTAGACTGGGAAGAACTCTACCGACTCTATCTAGACGCCCCACTAGGACGTGAAAGCCCTTCCGATTTAAAGGTAGCGTTCTCAAATAGCATGTACAAATGTTTTGTGTATGATTCCGGAAGATTGATAGCCGTCGGGCGAGCACTGGCAGACGGGAGAGATTGCTCATACATCTGTGGTGTAGCAGTTCATCCAGATCATCAAGGAATGGGCATTGGCAAGGAAGTCGTGACAAAACTTGTCACTCTCTCGAAGGGGCATAAGAAGATCATTTTATATGCTGCCGTAGGGAAAGAACCATTTTATCGAAAACTCGGTTTCAAGCGCATGGCAACAGCAATGGCAATATTTGAGAATCAAGTTCAAGCCCTGGAGGATGGTCTACTTATTGACGAATAATGATCCGCCTGCCTGTTTTGAATTCTGCAAAATCAAAGGCATGTTGTTGGCAGTATCTTTTTTTCAGCCGGCGAGTCTTACACAACAAAACACCTAACACAGTGTGCAGCCGACAAGTGGGATTCGCCGTGTTTTTTGGCAGTTTTCAACGCCTCGCTCGGCAGGATTCCGTTCCCGAGCCTGCTCTGCGTCCCGCCCACTTGCGGGTAACGGCAGCCGTTGGGCAGTTAAGTAATTGGTCATTGAGGTTCCAGTTATGGAAAAAATGATTACAGTCAAACCAGTGTTTTGGCGTCTGCTGATTTGGAAAGTTCTTCCGCTCGTAATCGGATGGCTGCTTGGCGATCTTAGCTACCAAATTGCTCATCACTATTCAAGTTTGACTCTGCCATGGGCAGTAATGATCGGAATCATAGTAGCAGGATTAATTGGTGCTCCTGCGATTCGAGACAGATACAATATCGTTATCGCAGGAGGAAAAATCACAGGCGCGAGCACTGGATTAATTACAAAGACGGTGACATTTCCGATTGTCGACATAAACTGGCCAGACATGCATAAACAATCTTTTTATGAGAAGATCTTTGGTTACCATATGTTACGCTCGATAAACGGACCAAAAATTATGTTTAAGCACTTCATCTACGGCCAATCTGCCGTCAATAGAGTTTACAGGATATTGGAAAGCGTCAACCAAGAATTAACAGATGCTGTGGTCTAAATGACCATTTTCTAAAAGGAGATAATCTGCCGATCAGTAAAAAGGAGTCCTCAAGTCCCTGCCTAACACAGCGTGCGCCCGATCCCCTGGGAGAGCACCAGGGTCATGATGGTGGGACTGTGCGCGTTTTCAAGCAGTTTTCGTGGCTTGAAGTTGGTCCCGGCAAAGCGGCGTTGTCTCGTTCCACCCAGCAGCCCTTTACAGGGTGCTCACGCAATACCCCGTAGGGGCATAACGCCAACCGTTGGACGTTTCTCCGTTAGGAATTTGAAAAGGAAAACGAGTGACACTCATAGGCGCAAGAGCATAGCAAAGGAATGTACCAGAAATGCGGCGGAAATCGGAAATGACAGTAGAAAAAACAGTTCTAGTCTCCCGTAGAATATTTTGGTCATCTATAGGACTTTTCTTTTTGGCTGGTGTGATCAGCGCATTGGTAGAGGCTTATAACCTGAAGTGGCTAGAAGCAATTGTTGCATTCCTAGGTGGAACTTCAATACTCCTGCTTGTAATTAGTTGGGGTATGCCAGGGATATTTATTTTTCTTGGCGTTCCTTGGCTTGCCCGTGCTTGGTTTCGAGGGATAAATCCAATTTGGTATCCTTCCACGCCCTGGGAACAGATGTCAAGCGGAGAAGTGCGTTCAACTTATTTGCAGTCAATCATTAGCTTGGCTATTTTGATAATTATCATAGTGGCAGTTATTCAGTTCAACTTTCAACGATGAAGGTATCTGACACTAATTATGACAATTGGCAAGTCGCGAGCAAAGTTTTCGTGTTTGTGATGGTATCCGGTTCCATGCTTCAAGTTGGTCCCGGCAAAGTGGCATTGTCTCGTCTCACCCACCAGCCCTTTACAGGGTGCTCACGCAATACCCGTAAAGCCATCACGCACCCCGTTGGCACGCTCACGACAAAATAATTGGAGGGTCTTGTCGTAGCATGGGAGTCATGCTATTATGGGGATATGATTCAATCCTTCAAAAATGCTGGCACCGAAGATATTTTCAATGGCGAAAACACCAAAGAGGCAAGAAAAATCTGTCCGAGTTCAATTTGGAAAGTTGCTGCCCGAAAATTGGATCAAGTCGATTCCGTGACTGTCATAACCGAATTGAAGATCCCTCCCAACAACAAGCTGGAAGCCTTGTCAGGCGATAGAAAGGGACAGCATCGTATTCGCATCAATGACCAATATCGTATCTGCTTCGTGTGGACTGAATCGGGCCCCGACCAAGTTGAGATTGTTGATTATCACTAGGACTAATAACAGGAGATAAAGTATGGTTCGCGTTCCTACCAATCGTATTCCCACTCATCCAGGCGAAATGCTTTTGGAAGAGTTTCTTACCCCGATGGGCATCAGTCAAAAGGATTTGGCGGATAATATCAAAGTTCCTTATCAGCGCATCAATGAAATTGTCAATGGTCGCAGAGGTATCACTCCCAGCACGGCTTTGCGTTTGGCTAAGTACTTTGATATGTCCGCTGATTTTTGGATGAATCTGCAACTGCGCTGGGATTTGTATTTTGCTCAACAGGCTGAAATTAAGGTACTGGAAAGAATTCAACCCTATTCGAGACTGATTTAAGCGGGTAAGCCCTAAAGTCAAAAAGCGTGCCAACACCGCGTGTACCCTATGGGTGGGAGTCTGCGCACGCCCGGCGGGCAGTCAGGCAGGTTGCGTGGCTTGAAGTGGGTTTCGGCAAAGTGGCGTTGTCTCGTCCCGTCAGCAGCTAATGCACCGCGTTGGGCGGCAATTTGCTACAAGGAAAAGTGTGAACAATGAGCCTTCAGAAACGGTTACAACTGATCGTGGGACTAACAGTAGTCGCGTTGATGTTAGTTGGATGTGATACTTCTGCCGCCACACCGATTTCATCAATGGCCAGGCCCATTCCATTGCCTGGAACCCTCAGGTTTACATCCTCTTCTGCACCTGTTGGAAAAGTTGAGCCGATGCCTGAAGGTTGCCTCTACATGGAGTTCTTTTCTCCATCAGATGATTCTGCATATGAGCATGACCAATCTGGGCGCATTAATGCAATCATTACCCCAACAGGTCGAATCGAGCCATTGCAAAAGCCATGGACTTTGAAAGATTTCGAAGAAGCGATCTATAATCCTGATGAAAGTAGTCCTGACCGCCGTTATCTTCCTGGGATTGTGGCATGGGAATACTTGAAGACATATCTCGAACCGGCAGATCAGATTTGGACCTTCGGAGTTCTTGATACTGGTTTCGTAATCATACGAGAGGACAAGGTGTTCAGCGTGGTGGTTACAGACCACTCATTCTAAGGAGTGTTCTATTTTCCCGATCAATCCAAGCACACCGCCCGACACAGCGTGCACCCGATCCACGGCAAAGTACGCCGAGGCTGTGGTGGGAGTCTGCGCTTTTTCCGGCAGTTTTCGTGGCTTGGAGTTGGTTTCGGCAAAGTGGCGTTGTCTCGTCTCGCCCGCCAGCCCTTTACAGGGTGCTAACGCTACAGGTAATGCCCACCGTTGGACAGATTACATGTTGAGGATCGTGAAATCAATAAACAATGAAATCCAACGAAATCATCGAAACGAAGGTTGCTCAAACAGCATTCTGCTGGCTGGAATATAATTATTATGGCTCAGAAACAGATGCCATCAAATCCCTTTTAAAACGAAAGGGAGCAGAAAATTTAAATCAGGACACTGCAAGACAACAATTAGCGATAGCCATTCAAGTACTCAAGCGCACGAAAGAACTCCGTGAAATAACAGTTAGTGAACTTGGAAAATCAAGCGTTTCCTGCTTGACTCAAGATGAATTCACAGAGCGAAGTATTTATCTTGAGACATTGCTTAAACGTGAATTTCCTGGATTGGAAGTCACCATCAATTACATGCTTGGGATGGTTTGGAGAATGCCTTACTGGCGTTAATCCGTAAAGAGCACGAGAAACAAAATATAGATAAGTTTCCGTGGAATTTTTATCCGTAAATATACGTAAGAAGAAAACACGTCAATGTTTTAGCGTGGCGTCAAAGTATCATGCCCAATGCTATGGTTCATTAATAAAATTTACAATATGCGCCTGAAAACCCTTCCTTGCAAAATCTGCCCAACACAGTGTGCACCCAACGGGTGGGAGTCGGCGCGTATTCAAGCAGTTTGCTTGGCTCGAAGCGGGTTCCGGCAAAGTGGCGTGGTCTCGTCCCACCCCGCCGGATCGACTGGCGTAGCCGTGTCGAGATCACCAGCCCTTCACAGGGTGCTAACGCAATACCCCGTAGGGGCATAACGCTCACTGTTGGGCGGCTTGCAGCATTGGCTGCTGTCGTCGGACTGCTCACAAGTTTCTCGACAATTCTGCCGATGATGGCTCAACCAAAGTGATCCGACAAAGGGCTGTCTCCTGTCACAAACGGTGACCGTCGTCGGTCATTAATAGTAGAAGGAGACAACGACATGATTAAGAACTATCGTACGGCCCTCATCACGGGCACATCCCAAGGTATCGGGCCATATATGGCCCAGGCGCTCGCCAAAGAAGGGCTGAACCTAGTTTTGGCCGCGCGCTCGGCTTCTAAACTGGAGGCGGTCGCAGACGAGCTTCGAGCGACGGGGGTCCAAGTGTCCGCCATCCCCACCGATGTCACGAATCCGCAATCGCTCACCGACCTCGTGCGCCTCGCCGAGAAGGAGTTCGGTGAAGTAGACGTTCTGGTGAACAACGCAGGCGGCGATCCCCAACGGGAGTTCCACAATTTCAGCGCCAAGGATGTGGAGCACGTCATCCGCCTGAACCTGACAAGCGCCATCGAACTGACCCGCTTGCTTCTGCCAAAGATGCTGGAACGTGGACGCGGGCACATTGTCAACATCTCGTCTCTAGGGGGATGGATAGGCTTTCCATACACCGAGGTATATTCCGCGTGCAAGACTGGCCTCGTTGGCTTCACGCGCGTTTTGCGCGCTGACTATGGCCCACGTGGCATTGGTGCATCGGCGCTGGTTCTCGGCGTAGTTTGGGGCGCGGGACAGACTTCTCGCACCATGCAAGAGACAGGGTTGCCGATGCCCGCCATGGCTAAGGTGTTTGCCTCATCACCCGAGGCTGTCGGACGGGCCTTAGTACGCACCCTTCGACATAACAGCGTAGAGACCGTGGTGACGCCGGGCCCAGGCGGGTTGATGAAGATGCAGATGGATTTATTCCCTGGTCTGGGGCCGGTGATGAACAAGATGTTCGGGGTGGCGGACTTGATGAAGAAGGTCGCCGACTTCCGCGAACAGGAACGGCAGAGGATTTTGGCGTCGAAGGCGCAAACATGGTAGAGCCATTTGAACAGTATCGCCCCAAATTGCTGGCGCTCGCCTATCGTATGTTGGGGAGCGCCACCGAGGCCGAGGACATCCTTCAAGATGCCTATCTGCGCTATCAGGGGGCACAGAATCAGGTCATCCAATCGCCGCAGGCGTTTCTGACGACGGTCGTGACCCGGCTGTGCCTCACCGAACTCACCTCAGCGCGCGCCCAGCGCGAAACTTATCTCGGCCCCTGGCTGCCAGAGCCGGTGCTGACGGAGGGGCCGGGTGAGTTCATTGATCCCTCCCAGCGCGCGAGTGACCACGAATCCATCTCGCTGGCGTTTCTGGTTTTGCTCGAGAACCTGACCCCGTCGGAGCGAGCGGTTTTCATCCTGCGTGAGGTGTTCGACTACGAGTATCGTGAGATCGCCGATATTCTAGAAAAGTCGGAAGCCGCATGCCGCCAGTTGTTCAGCCGCGCCAAGGCGTACCTCGCCGTCAACCGACCCCGCTACAAGAGCACACCTGAAGATCATCGCCGCCTGCTGGAGCGCTTCATCGAGGCCATCGAGTACGGTGAACTCTCAAGGTTGGTAGATCTGCTGGCGGAGAATGTAACCTTCTGGGCAGATGGTGGGGGCAAGGTGAAGGGCGCGGCCACACACCCCATGCATGGGCGTATCGCCGTGGCGCAGTTCCTGTTGGCAGTGAGACAGTTCGCCCCTGAGGGTTATCACCACGCGGTACAGGTTCTTAACGGGATGCCGGCGCTTGTTCTAAGAACGAAAGAGGGCATGCCGTTCACTGTCCTCTCCATCGAAGTAAATGAAGACTACATCTACGAGATTCGCGGCGTAGCTGACCCGGACAAACTGCGCCATCTGTGAGCGATCATGGATGGCCATCTTCACACGCAGGCATGACCTTCTACTGCAATGATGTGCGAGCCTGCAGAGAAGCGGCATACCGCATGAACAACGTCAAGTGGGGTTGGTGCTAACCTACCCGCACCAAGCGGACCCGACCCCTGGGAGAGCACCAGAGTCATGATGGTAGGACGTGCCGCACGCCCTGCGGGCAGTCAGACAGTTTGCGTCGCTTGGAGTTGGTTCCGGCAAAGCGGCGTTGTCTCGTCCCGGACACTAGTGGGTAACGCACACCGTTAGCCCGCTTCTAATGGCAAGGGTATTTTTGAACTCATGTTACCGCATCTGCTTTCATCAACACCTTTTCAGGAAGTCAATGACTTTCTGCGTCAATTGCTTGCCAGCCAGAAAGCCCTTCTAAAGGAGCACTTGGTTGGGCTTTACCTCGGGGGCTCATTAGCTCTTCGGGCTTTCAACTTGGATTGGAGTGATATCGACTTCTTGGCTGTTACCTTCGAGGAGCTTCCACCCGAAGTGGTTTTGGGCTTGCGGAATATGCATGCGCAACTCTATGCCACGGACTCCAAATGGGCCAAGAAACTGGATGGCAGCTATGTTCCTCGGAAAATCCTGCGTCATTGGGCAGCCGACCATCCGCCCTGTCCATTTGTGGAAGGTGATCTATTCCAAGTTACCAATCAGGGAAGCGCTGTGATCCAACGTCATATCATACGGGAACATGGCGTGACCGCTTTAGGTCCAGATCCCCATGAGCTCATTGACCCCGTCTCATGGGATGAAATGCGGAGTGCTCTCCGCGAGATGGCCGAGACCTGGTGGCGTCCCGAACTAGAT
>DATGYJ010000323.1:0-4791 GCA_035298105.1 Anaerolineales bacterium
TACCCTCCAACCATAGCGGCAGCCTCCACTCGTCCTGCACGGACACAGTATGCGACAGCTGTTGAATCTCACTGATCACGGTCTTACCGGTTAGGAAGAGTAAGAAGCCGAAGCTGCCTAAGGCCATCAGCAACAGTAGCACCCAAGCCGCCCGTACCATGAAGCCTCGCCGGGCCAGGTGATTAACCAAAGGGCGCAGTGCCGCCGCAAGTGCCAGCGAGACGAGAACGTAAACAACCACAATGCGGAACTGCCACAGCACCACGAGTGCCAGGAAAGTGGTCATAACCGCTGTACCAAATATCACAAGTTGTTTTGTCATATCATGGGGCATCCGAAGTACTGGCCTGAGCCAAGAGAGCATCAAGGTCAGTTGTTATCGTCTCAATCTCATCCATCACCTGATCAATTTGTTTAATTCTTAGATCCGAGCCCCCTTTTTTGAGCCGCGCCTGCTTGCGCAGATCTTGAGCGAGGTCTTGCGCTTCATAACGCAGCCGGCTGGCATAATCACGGCCGGCGGATACCTCCGGCTCCAGCGCGGCTGGATGAAAGACAAATTTGTCAAGTACGAGTTGAATAAGGGCCGCAATGGGAATCGCCATCAGCGCTCCGGCAAGGCCGAACAACGAGCTAAAGGCAAAAAGCGCCAGGAGTGTGACGAAAGGATTGACCCCCACTGCTCTCCTCATGACACGGGGCACCAACAGGCTGTTTTCCAACTGCTGGATAACAACGGTCGCGATGATGACCCAAATCAGCTTGCCAGGCGCGATGGACAGCGCAACCAGTGCCGCGGGAATGGCTCCGAGCAGCGGTCCAATCATCGGTACAGCTTCCAGCACGCCCGCTATAAGCGCCAGCACCAGAGCATTCGGCAAGCCAATCAGCAGATAGGCAATCAGCGCCATGACGCCTATAACCATGCAAAGGATACTTTGCCCGACTATATAGAATCCAACCTTGGTTTCCATAGCCCAAATCAGGTCGCTAATGCTCTCGCGTTTGTTTTGCGGAACCACCAGTAAAAATGACTGGATGATTCGCGGCCCATCCAGGGTCCAGTAAAAAGCCAGTACCAGAATAACTATGACCGTAAAGATAAATTTAGCTGCCAACGTTACGTAACCCAGGGCCTGCCCTGCTGAAGCCATCATCTCCGGTGCAGTTTGTAGCACTGGCCTCAGGTTCGGAAGCGTAACCGGAAGGAACTCACCCAAGGCCAAAAGTAATTGATTAGGATAATTAAGCATCCACTCGCGCAGGCTTTGGTAGTAACCCGGTATTGCTGCAGCAATCGTTGTACTTTGCTCGCTGATCAGCGGAAATAACAACAGCAGGAAACCTATGAGCAGGATGAGCAGCAGCAGGTAGACAAGAATGACCCCTACCATTCGGGGGAGCCCTCGCTGGTGCAACCAGGCCGCGGCTGGTCTAATCACTGTGCCTATCACGATGGCAATAAATAAGCTGAAAACGACTTGGTTGAAGCGATAGAGAAGCCAGAAGCCAAGGATGACAAAAGTGAGTACGAGAGTTGCCCATACGACTCGACGGAATGTCCAATTAAACGGTTGCGAAGGTGGAGGAAGTGTCATCTTTGCCTTGCTGTTAGTGAGTGTTTGAGAAACACGGGGTTTTGTGTCCGTATTTCCAGAGACTTTCCTGTGCCTGAGGCAGACCTAGAGACCAGCTTGGCCGGTTTTGGGAGAGACTCCTGCAGAAACACAGCTTACGAGCCTGTAGAATCCAACAGAGTTGCGATAATCCCACACACCGATCCAAGCACGATTCCTGCAATGACATCTCAGAAATGCTAGCCATAGACGGTCACCTTTAAATCCGTCCGCTCAGACCTTTCCGGTTGCCGGGTGAGCGCTGATCCGGCCATAACTGTCAGGGCGCGTGGATAGATACGAATAGATACTGAACCTTCGCCGAGCAGCAGACCATCGGCAAGCACAGGCATGTGCGGAATCGAACGGATCTTTACGTGTTTGACACGGTAGTGTTGGATACCGATATCCTCCACAAGTCCAAGTTGAGACAGCATGGCGTATGAAATCATGTTGAGTTTGCTCATATCCGAAAACGTGAATACGTCCAGATGGCTGTCCTTGAAGGATACCTTAGGGGAGATCTGGAAGTGCGGTCCAAGAAAGGGCATGTTGGCGATCAACATCATATGCGCCGTCGTTACCAGGTGTTTGTGCCCGTCCAGAATCATCTGCAAGCGTGAAGGTGTTGCTGAGATCAATGTTGATAATAATCCCCCAATCTGCGCCAGATTACCATGCTGGAAATCATCCGCCATGGGATATAGATCAGATAAAAGCCCCACTGCCGCGGCTTCCAGAAACCAGTGACGGGAATATCCACGGTGCACTCGTCCGACGTCGACCTTCACCCGGCGACCATGGCGCAGTAGGGAAACAGCATTGGCGATATCCCCTGTAATTCCCAAGTTAAAAGCGACGTTGTTGCGTGTGCCCGTAGGGATAATGCCAAGGGTCGCATCACTTCCGACCATGACGCCCATAACACTGTCGATCGTCCCGTCGCCACCCGCCACGACAATCAGTTTGATGCCCGTCTTAATAGCATTACGCACAACCGTTTCGAGTTGGCTATCGGGACGCACCGTATAAACCTCAGGCAAAATCTGCTGGTCCTGCATCTCCGAAAGAATACTTGCAAGTTGTTGAGGTGATTCTTCAGGCTTGCCAGAGCTGGCATTAAAGATCAATTTGGCCCGAAGAGGACGGTGAAATGCTGTTTTGAGTTTGCGCGCTATTGACATTTGTATTTCAATTTCTGGTTATCAGTTATAACCACTTATAAAACCTGTTGGGTATTAATTTGCGTTTTCAAAGTTTAATTGTTATTTTCATCCACCAAGGCTGTCATTAGCAGATTGCATGGACGTCCTTCGCCTGCTTGCCTCACTGGATCTATTAGCGGCCTTCCTTTTACGCTGGTTCTTAGTCGATATACCGACTTGATCTGATCTGTGTTCAGTAATGTCGTAATCGTTTTACTTTTCATTTGTTTTTTCTGGCACTTTGTCAAATACCAGGGCCTTCTCAACCGGGTGAGCTTCCTTGGCAATCTCGACGGTCTTCGTCGGAGGTTGTGTAGTGACGACTTGAGGACTCAAATGCTGTATATCATTTATCGCCAAAAGTTCAGCTCGTTTGCCTTCCACTTTAAATCGTGTTAAAGAACAATTGCCAACGGTTGTACGCCACCACCGCCAGCGTTTTTCAGGTAGGTACCAGGATAATGCCGCCGAGATCACACCGGAATGGGCAATCACAGCGACGCGCTGGTCGGGATGCTTGGCCACGATATCCAATAATACTGCCGAAACGCGTCCTTCAATGGGCCAGCGAATCGGACCACCTGCCCGAGCATCCAGATAATCTTCTACAGGATCAATGATCGAGAGAATTTCAAAAACCACTAACGCTGGCAACTCTCTCAAGCGTAATTCCTGCACACCTATTCGCAATTGAGCATCTTGTCCGATTTTTTCACCGATAATTTTTGCAGTTTCCTGTGTGCGACGTAATGGACTGGAGTAAAAAGCATCAAGATGGTTCTGTGGTTCACTAAAATACTGACCAGTCTGTGCAGCTTGTTCCTGTCCCAGTTGCGTTAAGGGTGCGTGAAAGTAATCTCCATTCACGCGTACAGCATGTCCGTGTCGTATGAGAATAAGTTCCGTTGCCATTAATAGAATCTCCCGAATGCACAGACACCATCATGATGGTTCCCGAAATCAGCGCGTCGATGATAGATAAGCATGGACGTGCTTGCATGGCTTATTTGAATCAGTGCTTGAATCGACACCAGAGTCCACAGCAAATAATGATTAATGGGACACTGGGGAAACAGGCTCAGGCAATTCCCTGGCAATTTTCTCTTCCTGTGTTTTTTCCGCGCCGGGGCCTGGCTCAGGAGCAAGCACCCGCAGAGCAGCGGGGAGTATCTTTATGCGTGTCGTACCCTTTCCCAGTATGATGCCTTCCGCCGCCACATCAAGCTTTGGAGAGCTTTTTACTTTTATTTTTCGAGCCCGATAGCGTTGGATGGTTCCATCAGGCGTCGAACGTTCATGAGCACTCTTAGCGAAATAGGCAAGCAAGTCCGCCTTGCTAAAATCCGGGTAAACGGCAATATCGAGGAGTCCATCTTCCATGGAGGCATCCGGGGCTACCAGGTTTTTTGCTCCAATCAAAGGCGTGTTGGCGATTGTCACCAACATGGTTTCCACTTCAATTTTACTTTCGTCATCCAGTGTTAGATTAACGATTGGTTTTGATTCGAATTTAAAAAGAGTCGCAAGGGCTTTCCTAATACCCGATAGGTTACCTTCAGGAACCTCTTTAATGATGGGAAAGATGGTTGCCGTCAGTCCAATTGCAGTCAGCATAAAGAAATAGAATTTTTTCTTTTTCTTGGTGCTTACCTGACCCAAATCCAGTTTACGGGTGTGACCGGAGGCGATCAAAGCACAGGCTTCTTTCAGATCTTCAGGAATGCCTAAACTCCTGGCGATATCATTTTCCGTCCCGGCAGCGATGATTCCCAAACTGACCTTTGAGCATGCTATGCCGCGAATAACTGCTCCAATTGTGCCATCCCCACCCATCGCGATCACAACATCATATCCATCCTTAATGGCTTTCCTTGCAATTGGGATGGCTTCTTTTTTTGGTTTAGCCAGCGCCACATCAACTTTCAGCCCAGCATCAATCAAATAACACGTCACTTGCTCGATCTTGGAAG
>DATGYJ010000324.1:0-6477 GCA_035298105.1 Anaerolineales bacterium
GATCATAGGCACAACATAGTTCATCATCCCTGAAATGCCCAGGAGAATGGAAACAATCATCATAATGCCGTGCAGCGACATGATCGTGTTGTAGAATTGCGGTCCCGTTTGATCGAATAATCTGAATGTCGTGGTTAGAAACTGTAATTGGGATTCCGCAAGTTCCGTGCGGAAGATCATCGCGAAAGTCCCACCGATGGCCATCAATACCAGTGCAGTGATCGTGTATTGAATACCGATGACCTTATGATCTAAAGAAACGCCGAAATATTTCTCCCAACCGGGTACATCTTCATGATGCTCAGGCGTATCTATGCCGCGCGCCCATTTCTGCCAGTCACTGACTACACCCACCCCGAAGAGGAAGGAAACCACGCCCGCCAGCGCTCCGAAGACCCAGGCAGGTTCGCTAAAGAAGAAGGGCCCAAATATCGTTTTGCTTCCCACCAGCGCACGGATGCCCGTGATAAAGAGCCCGCCCAGTAGGGTCCCTACCACTTGCCAGGCCAAGCCGCGTGTAATCCCACGGTATCCATACAGGCCAAAGAAGAAGGCTGTGACGGCCACCAGGAGTGCAAAAGCAGCAGCCACCGAACCGTTATAGTTTAGGGATCCGGACATCAGCAAATCGATCAGCAACCCGAGAATATACCCAACGACGCCCCCCAACACTAAAAGCAATAACCCTTTACAGACGGGACTTATTTTTCTCATTCTCTTCCTCCGCAAATCATTTCAACGTCTTGATATAGGCAACGATATTGTCGATTTGTTCATCTGTAAAGCCGTAGGTTGGCATAAGCTGTGTTTCAAAGCCTGCTACGATCTTTGCCTGCGGCGTTTTTATGGATTCATGTATATAGGCCTCATTTGCGGTCACCACACCATCGCCAGATATCGGCACCTGCGAGCCAAACAGACCAAACCAGGTTGGACCAATTCCAGCCGCGCCATTAATGGAGTGGCAGGCATTACATCCACTGGCCGCGACCAATAGCTGACCGGCCCCTTCAGGGGTGGCCGCCAACTGCTTGGCCTTCTCGAGTTGGTCAGCCATCCAGGCATCAAAGTCGGCTTGTGAGGTAACAAACACAGGTTTTTCCATGTACGCATGGGAGGTCCCACACAGTTCAGCACAGCGGACTTTATAGTTCCCCAAAAGGATTGGAGTGATGCGTAACTGGGTAATTCGGCCGGGTACAACATCTTGCTTTACCCGGAATTCAGGCACCCAGAAGGAATGAATGACATCGCTAGATGTCATTTGCAAAAGAACTTGCTTCCCTATGGGCAGATGAAGCTCGTCAGATGAAACCGCAACGCCACTAGCGGGATCAGGCGGATATTCAAACGTCCATGACCATTGACGAGCTGATACTTTCACGGGCATTGCCTCTGGATCCACACGCCGGGTTTCAGCTAAATTCGCCGCGCCCATATAAGCAAAAACCATCACCAGGACCAACGGAAGTATTGTCCACGTGATCTCCAGCTTGGTATTTCCCTCCATATGTTCAGCATCGGTCGTATCCCCTTTTTTACGGCGAAATGCAATGAGGCTGTAGGCCATCGGAACTATAATCAATGCAAACAGAAAGGATATAGTTATTAATTCTATATTCCATAGCCAATCGATCGGAATGGATTGTGCGCTAGCTTCCACGGGCATCAGTCCGGACGCGTTCAAGCCAACATAGGCGAGAACAGCCGTAACAATGATCAAAATTCCCACAATAACAAAATGTCGCATACGATCTCTCTCCTCAAGAAAAATCGAACGGGGACCACCCCAGTCCAAACCGTCTAAATTTACCAAACTTTCTTGTATTTGTCACGAATTTCACAGGTGCAAAAATCAGTTCTCACCCGAAACTAATAATTACCAGGGTTCAATTGTTTGCGCCGAAGGCTGAAAGCACCTCCTGGCTATGCTCTGCAGGCCGGACTTTTTCAAATACTTTTACTATCTTTCCGTTTTTATCGATGACGAATGTTGTCCGCAGCACTCCCTCATATTCCCTGCCCGCGAGCTTTTTGGGACCCCAGACCTGATAGAGATCACATACTTTATGTCCCAAATCTGCTAACAACGGGAAAGGTAACTGGAATTTCTGCTTAAACTTCACATGGGATTTTACATCATCAGGGCTCACACCCAGGATAACAACATTCGCCTTTTCATAGGCAGAATAATCATCACGGAAATTACAGGCTTCTTTGGTACAACCTGGCGTATCATCTTTCGGATAAAAATACAAAATGACATCCTTCCCGCGAAAATCGGATAATTTACGCGGGGTATTTGTGTCATCAAGCAATTCAAAATCAGGCGCGGGAATACCGGCAGGAATTGGCATGAGTTGGTCTCCTTATGCTGAATGCATTATAACGTTAAATAAAAAGCAACGCACGTATGAAGATGCGTTGCCAGGGACTGAAATTTCTTTTATCTCAATGTGCGAATGAAAGAAACCACCTGCCAGATCTGTTCATCTGTCAGAATACCCTTCCATGCAACCATGGACGTGCCAGGCTTGCCCGTGCTGATGCGCCAGAACAGGAAATCATCACCAACCTTTGTCTGCAATTCCGCTAAATTTCTAGGCTTGGGATCCAGCGATTGCCCCGCCGGACCATCCCCATGACCCTGAGGCCCGTGACACATTTGGCAATTGGTTTTGAACACTTCCGCGCCTGCGTTTGACGCCTCCGCTCGAAGAGGATTCTTCAGCCCGGCATATTCTGCAGGGACGGTAGCCAGCGTGGTATCCTCATTTGCTCTGGATGAATTGCCATTACTGCTGCAGGCCGCGAGTATAAGGAGGCCCACTAAAATCATAATCATGATTTTCTTCATTGCTTACTCCTCCTCTCTTATGGTCTCACCTGACAAGCACAACCGCCACTGATTAAGTGGCGGTTATGAATTTTGCTAAAGATTACCTCAAAAACCTTACTTTTCTCAGAGCATCTTCTAATGCATCAATGGTGGCAGGCTTGATAATTAACACATTTGCACCCAGCTTCATGACTTTCCTGCGGGTCTCAGGCTGGTCATCAGAAGTGATCACAAAGACGGGAACAGGAATCAGACGCGGCTCACGACGCAAGTAGGCAAGAATCTCCGTCCCATCCACCCCTGGCATATTGATGTCCAGGCAAATGAACTTCGGCGTAAAACCACTTGCCAGTATGGCCATCGCGGCACCTGACCCGTACGCTAAGCGCGTTTTGAACCCCAAAACGTTTAACATCTGACCCAGCGCGTCTGCGGTTGAACGGTTGTCATCGATGATCAGCGCTTCGGTCATCTAATCCTCCAAAATGATTTTGCCCATGACAGACACATCATAACCTATCAGTTGAGACACGGCCTCTCGAAAATGGCGTTCAGCTAGAAGTCCAAAAAGAGGTCCTAACAGGTCGCTTTCCGCGTATTGTTTTGGGATCACGAGGTCATAACGCTCTTGAAATAACGGGACAAAATCCAGATCTAATGCCTGCGCCGCGGCGGCAATTCCCAGCCCACAATCTGCTCGACCAGACGCAATAGCAGCTGCAACTCCGAGATGAGTATACTCTTCTTGAGTGTAGCCGGCAATCTGCTCGGGTATGATTGTCATTAGATTCAAATGGTAATCGAGCAGGACACGCGTTCCGGCACCCGGTTGTCGGTTGATGAACTGGACTTCAGGCCTGGTGAGATCTTCCAGGCTCTTTATACCCTTGGGGTTTCCGCGTTTCACCATTAAGCCTTGATCTCGTCCGACAAGCGCAACCACTTTGACCGGAATATTCGGCATGTATTGTCGAATATAAGAAATGTTATATTCTCCGGTTTCAGGATTGAGGAGATGTGAGCCTGCCAGATGAGCCTCGCCGCGCCGAAGCGCAATCAGGCCACCCTGTGAGCCGACGTTCGCAGAGGCAAGTCTGCGATCATGTTCAGCAAGAAACTGCGATATAAGGTCCAGTGTGAGATCGTGTGAACCAATGCAAAAGATCGTTCGCTCGATTTCTGTCCTACTTTTATACAAGTGAACCTTGACTTGTTCTCCCGCTTCCAATCCCTGCCCACCGCGCGGGATAAGGATAAGCCCATCTGCCTGCACAAGCGATGTGATGACGCCTGCGCCGCGCGACAACGGCGCAGCGAGCAGCTTGTCACCCACTTTCCCGACCGCAACTCTTACATAGTCATCATCGCCGGGTGGTGAGACGATTTTACGAGTCAATGTTGCTGTTTCAGTCTGCAGGGCCTTTGGTCTTCGTCCCAGCCATTTAGCGATCAGAGGCTCAACAAAAATATCGATCGTCAGCGCCGCAGAGACCGGATAACCGGGGACACCGATAATCGGTATCAAGGGCGAAGCACCAGCGTCCAGGTCTTTAGGTTTACGATTTACGATCAACGATTTTCGATTAACAAGACCAAGAATTACCGGATGCCCTGGTCTCACTGCTACCCCATGCACAAGAAGTGTGCCTAGCTTTTCCACTACCCTGGCCGAGAAGTCTTCTGCGCCCGCAGACGAACCGGCATTCAGAAGTACCAGGTCATGCGAGGCCGCCGCTTCCGACACATGCTGGCAGATCAATTCGAAATCGTCTTCTGTAATCGGATAGCGTGTTGGTTCGCCACCCATGGACTTGATCTGCGCGGCCAGGACAAGCGAGTTGTATTCAAGAATATCGCCTGTTTTGAGTTTACTGCCAATAGGGACAAGTTCCGTACCGGTGGGCAGGATCGCAACTCCAGGCTTGCGGGCCACCTTAACCTCCAGATGCCCCGCTGCAGCAATGGCGCCCAAATCTACAGGGCGTAAAACATGGCCTGCCGGCAGGACCAACTGCGTCGCGACAATATCCTCTCCCAGGGGGCGGACATGACTCCACGGTGCAACCGAGGCTCGAATCCGAACGGATTTCGGCGAACGAATCTCGCCAGTGAGGTTTCCCTCTCCATCCAACGATTCGACGTTCTCAATCGGAATGACTGCATTCGCCCAATCCGGCAAGGGATCACCGGTGTCCACGTAGTCCGCCTCGGGCCCAATTTGGAGCGTGATCGGTTTGGATGGCAGCGCACCATTTGTTGCCATAGCACGCACCGCAAATCCATCCATGGCGGAGGCGTGATAATGCGGCGATGAAATCTTCGCCCAGATCGGTTCAGCCGTGACGCGCCCCAATGCCTGTTCATCGAGAGGAATGGATTCGGCTCCAAGCACGCGCCACAAGCCCGCCTCCTGGAGAGCTTGTTTCAGGCGTGCTTGTGCTTCAGGAAGGGGAATATCGTGAAGATAGACAGACATCAACCCCCTCCCTGTAGCGCGCCCCAAAGGATGCTTTCACCTTCGGTTGACTCTTTCCGAAATGCCCGTGCAATCTCAATCATTTTGTGACGGATTTCAGGTGATATTTGGATTCGAGGGAAATTGTTGTTCATGATGGATGAAGGTCCGCTCCCCTCCCCGCTTGTCGGGGAGGGGTTGGCGGTGGGGCTAGGTTAATACTTCCACATCGTGTGGACCGGACTCCTTCAACCCTGCTCCAGTCATGCGTACAAAGATCGCTTTCTGCTGGAACTCTTCAATCGAGTGTGCGCCGCTGTAACTCATCCCCGATTGCAGTCCGCCAACCAATTGTGTCAACATTTCACGAGCTTTCCCACGATAGGGGACAGCCGCCTCGACACCTTCAGCAACATAATCCTCGATCTCTTCCTGAGTAAGATCATTTCCTTCACGCTTGTTGCGTTCAATATTCGCTTCCAGGGAAGCCATTCCACGAGAGGCCTTATACCGATGCCCTTTACGGGTCATAATCAGTCCCGGACTTTCATCAGTACCTGCCAACAGACTACCGATCATTGCAGTTTGCGCGCCCGCCGCAATCGCTTTCGCTAGATCACCCGGCTGGCGAATTCCTCCATCCGCAATAATTGGAACCCCATACTCGCGTGCAGCTTCCGCGCATTCCATAACTGCCGTGAATTGCGGAACCCCGGAGCCTGCCACAATTCTTGTGATGCAGATAGACCCGGGTCCCACACCGACCTTCACTGCATCAGCGCCTGCCTCGATCAATCGTTTTGTGCCATCCGCAGTGGCAACATTCCCGCCGATGATTTGTGCTTCTGGAAAGCTCTTGCGGATGCTTTTGATCATTTCCAATTCGAGTTGCGAATCCCCGTGCGCAATATCGACCACAATACAATCTGCACCCGCTTCAAGCACAGCCTCCACACGCCGCATTTCCTTATCGCGCACACCCACGGCCGCGCCGACAGACAAACGCCCGCGAGGATCTTTGGTCGCTTTAGGGAACTGCGTGATCTTCATAATATCCTTCAGCGTCACCAGACCGGCAACCTTGCCGTTGCTGTTGATCAGCGGCAGCTTCTCCACGCGATATTCATGCAATAACCGCTCGGCTTCTTTCAAGGAGGTATCCGGCGGGGCGCTATGCACATCC
>DATGYJ010000325.1:0-3791 GCA_035298105.1 Anaerolineales bacterium
ACTTTCAGAAGGTCTATAAGAAAACATATGTCCCCACCACGTTCACCCAATACCGGACGAGGACATTCCGCGGTCGCACTACGAGTGAAGTGATGACGGTCGAAGATCCCGTGACCGGCGCAGAGTCGATCCTGATCTATCCACCCACCGAAGGGGAGATCGGCATGGCACGAGCAGATTATGAACTGGCGAAGGCCTCCGTTGCAGAAGCACAGACCTATCTGAATGTACTCAATGGCGCCGAAATCCCCAAGGGAGCCACCGGCACAAACCTGGTCACGTATCTGCAAACCAAAGATGCCCTCGAGACGGCAGAATACAACTTGAATGCGACTAAGCTCATCGCCCCGATCAGCGGAACCGTCACCACGCTGGATGCCAGTGTCGGCGACCTGGTCGAGGGAACTCCGGTGATCACGATCTCCAATCTTGATCAGCCCTATTCCCTGGATGCCTACCTGGATGCGCAAGATTGGGGTCAGATAAAGATTGGATATGAAGTGGAAGTGACATTCGATATTCTTCCTGACCAGGTCTTCGAGGGAACGGTTACCAATATTTACCCAACACTGGATACGACCTCCTCGAATTCTGCGCTGGTGCACTTCACCGCCCGCCTGAACAAATCCATCTCCTATAAGCTTCCATCGGGCTCTGCTGCTTCGGCGGATGTCATTGGCGGACGGGCAGAAAATGCAGTGCTTGTACCCATCGAAGCACTCCATCAAATTGGCGAAGGGAAATACGCTTTGTTCGTGATGAAAAATGGCAAATTGAGATTGCGCGTGGTCCAGGTTGGGCTGCAAAACCTGACCAAAGCGGAAATTATTTCCGGGCTGAACGCCGGCGACACTGTGACCACCGGCTTAGTCAAGACAAAGTGATGTCAATGAGAAAAATGGTGCGTCGCACCGTGTTTAACGGAAGTAGCTCAAGCAAAAACCAGTCCCGTTAAACGGATTAATCTCGAAAAGCAGGTCCGACGCATTCGTAGAGAGAAATCATGAAAGAGCAAAAGGATACGCTATGAAGAAAAGCTTAATTGTTTCCAGAAAAATCCGCTGGTTGCTGGCAGGGATCCTCGTTCTGGTAATTGTGGGAGGCGGGGCCTTCTACTATACCAATTCCACCAAAGCCAGCAGCACAGCCACTGAGACTCCGGTCCAGACTGCCACGGCGTTTCGCGGGGACATCGTGCTGGATGCCAACGGCACTGGAACACTTGCGCCTGCCAAAGAGGTCAGTTTCGGGTTTGGAACAAGTGGACAGATCACGGAGTTGAATGTCAAGATCGGCGATCAGGTAAAAGCTGGTCAGGTGCTTGGCAAAATGGATGACTCCGAAGTCAAGGCTGCCTATGAACAGGCAAAACGCAATCTGGACGATCTCACAACACCTGCGGCGATTGCAGCAGCCAAGCAGGCGGTTGCGCAGGCGGAAGTTGATATTTACAATGCCAAAGCTGCGTTGGAACATCTGATCAGTTCGGATGTCTATTACTGGGAGAACCAGGTGGCGACCACTCAGGAGACGCTCAAAACAGCACAGGCCGATGGAGGGACAAATCCAACCGCCGACCAGAAAAAGAAAATTGATGCGGCCACCACGGCCCTGACCCGCGCCCAAAACAACCTGCAAGCCGCCCAGCTGAAATATGTCAACGAATATGTGCCGTCCACTTTCACTTACACAGTTACCGATGAGACGACAGGGAAAACTCATGAGGAGGTCGTGGCGCCATCTGATGCAGATGTGGCAGCTGCCCGGGCTACTTACGAACTTGCGATAGAAACACAGAAAGAGAAACAGGCCTATCTCGATATGCTGAACGGCAAGGCGTTGCCGGAAAATGTGCCGGGCAGCAGTTTAACTGCAGTGGTTGAAGCTCAAACCGCCTTACAAACTGCCGAGGCGAACCTGAAGGCAACGCAGTTGATCTCCCCCATCAGTGGAACAGTCACTGATGTAACTGCCAGTGTCGGCGACGAGGTCAGTGCCTCATCCATTATTACCATCGCAGATTTGGAACAGCCGTACACCATAGATACTTATTTGGACGCAGAAGATTGGTCCAAGGTACAAGCCGGATACGATGCCCAAATCGTTTTCGATATCCTGCCCGATGAGACCTTTACCGGCAAAGTGACGGTGGTCTACCCGGCACTTGATACCTCTTCCAATTCCTCGCTCGTGCATGCCGTTGTCAAGTTGAATGATGTTGTCGGCACCAATCTGCCGGCCGGCGCAACCGCCGCAGTTGATGTCATCAGCGGGCGGGCGGAAAATGCGGTTCTCGTCCCGGTGGAGGCTTTGCACAAAGCCGGACCCGGAAAGTATGCAGTCTTTGTCAGCCAAAATGGCAAGCTCCGCCTGCGCGAGATCGAGGTCGGACTGCAGGATTTGACGTATGCAGAAGTCAAATCTGGACTCGAGCCGGGTGACATCGTCACAACCGGGATCACGGAGACACAATAATGAACGACAAAACCATTATCGAAACAATCGACCTGACCAAAGTCTTCGGCATGGGCGATGCCAGTGTAACCGCCTTGAACGGCATTTCGATCGAGATCAACTCAGGCGAATTCGTTGCCATCATGGGGCCCTCCGGTTCCGGCAAAAGCACGCTGATGCATATCCTCGGCTGCCTTTCGCAGCCTACCAGCGGACGATACATTCTGGATGGTGAAGATGTGAGCAATCTGGATAAAGTGCAACTGGCTCGCATTCGCAACGAGAAAATCGGTTTCGTCTTTCAGGCATATAACCTGCTCGCGCGCACCACCGCCTTGAGAAATGTAGTCCTGCCTTTGCTTTACAGCCGCTCAAACGCCAAAACAACCGAAGATGGTGAGGAAAAAGCAAAGGCGATGCTGGAACTCGTTGGACTCTCCGACCGCATGGATCACCAACCGCACGAACTTTCCGGCGGGCAGCAGCAACGCGTGGCGATTGCGCGGGCGCTGATCAACGATCCTGTGCTGGTGATCGCAGACGAACCGACCGGTAACCTGGACACCCATTCCGGGGTGGAGATCATGAACATCCTGCACAAATTGCATGAGAGAGGCGCGACTATCGTCATCGTCACCCATGATGCGAACATTGCCGCACACACTCAAAGGACAATTCATCTCATCGATGGGTTGGTCGACAACATTATCCATAATGGAAGGAAGGTGCACGCATGAAACTTTCTGAAGTCATGCGGATTGCATGGGAAGCAATTCTGAAGAATAAGATCCGCTCGGTCCTGACGATGTTGGGGATCATCATCGGTGTATCAGCGGTCATCATGATGGTGGCGATCAGCGCCGGGACTGAAGCGACCATTCAGGAACAGATCACCAGCCTGGGCTCAAATCTTTTATTTGTCCAAAGCAACTTCGTTCGAGGAGGGCGCGGCGGTGAATTTAGAAGCAGCGGCGGCTTGATCTATGAGGATGCAACCGCCATTCAGGACCAGGTGAGCGGCGTCAAAGCGGTGGTCGTCGAGCAAAATGCTTCCGAAACCATAAAATCTGATACTGCTCAATTGGAAGATGTCGCGGTCGTTGGCTCCTCTCCCGGGCTTCCCACCGTACGGGATATAGAAATTGCGAGTGGGCGTTACTTCAACGAACAGGATGTGCAGCGCAAGCAAAAGGTCGCAGTTCTCGGTTACACCATCGCCCAGGAGCTCTTCGGCAACTCGAACCCGATCGGACAATACGTAACCGTTGGCACGGCTAAACTGACTGTTATCGGCGTGATGGCGAAAAAGGGTTCCGTCGGAGGCACAGATTTCGACG
>DATGYJ010000326.1:0-2756 GCA_035298105.1 Anaerolineales bacterium
TTCTAGCTCCTTTGGCAACACCCTCGTTTCCATGTTAGACTTATTTGAACCTCCTTGGTTTTGGATTTGTTCTCACCAACTAAATCTTACCAAAGAGGTTCTTTTTTTTCATTATCCCCCCACTAAGTTAGCGCATATGGGCTGCTATCGTACAAATGGGTTACAGATCGACTGTAGTGAACCTTGCCAACTCACTGGCCCTTATCCCCTGACCCTTGTCTCTATCCCTTCTCCCCTAGTACCCTCCTCTCCAACCTACCAATCTACCAACATACCGGTCTACCAACCTGCCAGCCGCACACATTGGCAGTATAATTCAAAGGAATTGGGCTTATTAATCAGTTGCAAGGAGAAAGCTTTAATGCCTACAATCGTACGTAAAACAGTTTCTGCGATCGGTGAAACCAGACGGGAGGTCCTCCATACCATCAGTTGGCATGTCCGCTCTAGTATTTGGAGTCCGCCCACTGATGTGTATGAGACCGAAGAGAATTATGTGATCAAAGTCGAAATTGCCGGTATGCGCGATGAGGATTTTGAAGTCGCGTTTGAGAACAATATTTTGATGATCGGCGGTCAGCGCTCCGATTTCAATGAGCGGCGCGCCTACCATCAAATGGAAATCAGGTTTGGTAGATTTGAGATCGCGGTGGAAATACCTGTTACGGTGAACATGGAAAAAGCTGCTGCAGAATATAAAGATGGATTCTTAACCATCGTGCTGCCGAAATCGAATACAAAACGGGATGAGGTTGGGAACTAAACATGCCCGCTTCCAGATGGCAAACGAATCTCAATGACCTCCTTCAATGGAATGATGAAGAGGAGAATGAATTATTGTCCCTGATCATGCCTTCGATGCTTTCTCGCTTTCAGAAGAAAGATTTGAACTCGCCCGAGTCAGATGCCTCCCAAATGTCGACTTCAGCCAAATATCCGGATGTACTTCCGATCCTTCCGTTGCGCGGCGTGGTAGTCTACCCCCAAACCGCTGTCCCATTGACTGTGGGTCAGCCTCGTTCGGTCAAGTTAGTGGATGAAGTGGTCGGCGGCGATAAGCTCGTTGGACTGGTGGCAGCCGTCAACCCGGACCTTGAATCGCCCGGTCCCAAGGACTTGTATCGGGTCGGGACCATAGCCATTGTCCATCGCCTCCTGCGTGCACCGGATGGAACGCTGCGCCTGCTGGTGCAGGGCCTGGATCGTTTTCGCCTGGGCGAATTTGTTGAAGAGGAGCCATATCTCAAGGCGAAGATCGAACTTGCGCCTGAATCGGTCGAAGAGGGGCTGGAGATCGACGCCCTGGCGCGTAACGCCCGTGACCAGTTCCAACAGATCACGCAGATGATCCCCTCTTTCCCTGAAGAGCTGGCAGGCTCCATCACCTCGGTCGAAGATCCCCTCCAGACCGCTTATACCATCGCGAATTTCCAGCGCATGGACATTAAGGATGCCCAGGAAATCCTTCAGATCGATTCCGTCGCCGAAAAACTCAAAAAGCTGATCGGGCTGCTGGTGCGTGAGGCCGAAGTCTTGCAGCTTGGACAGAAAATCCAAAATGAGGCCCGCGGCGAGATTGAGAAAGTCCAGCGCGAATATTTCCTGCGCGAGCAGATGAAAGCCATTCAAAAGGAATTGGGCGAAAAAGACGAGCAAGCCGCCGAGACGGAAGAGTTCCGCAAGAAGATCGAAGAAGCCCACATGCCCGAGGAAGCCGATAAGCAGGCCCGGCACGAACTGGAACGCCTGTCGCGTTTGCCCTCCGCCGCAGCTGAATATGGCGTGATCAGAAGCTATCTGGACTGGCTTGTGGAATTGCCCTGGTCCAAAGGGACGCAGGATAATCTCGATATCGGTCATGCGCGCGAGATCCTGGACAAGGACCATTATGGTCTGCAGGATGTCAAGGAGCGCATCCTGGAATTTCTGGCCATCCGCAAATTACGTCTCGACCGTAAGGATGAGGTCAAGACTCCTTCTGAGGATATCATTCGGCGTGAGCGTGAAGGCGTGATCCTTTGCTTTGTTGGACCTCCGGGCGTTGGCAAGACCTCCCTGGGGCAATCTATTGCGCGTGCCATGGACCGTAAATTTGTACGGGCTTCCTTAGGCGGCACACGGGATGAAGCTGAGATCCGTGGTCATCGCCGTACCTATATTGGTTCCATGCCGGGACGCATCTTGCAGGCCCTTCGCCGGATTGAATCGAAAAACCCGGTGTTCATGTTGGATGAGATTGACAAGCTCACCTTTGATTTTCACGGCGACCCTGCCTCCGCCTTACTGGAAGTGCTCGATCCCGAACAGAACACCGAATTTCGTGACAACTACCTCGAAGTGGCTTACGACCTTTCACAGGTGTTCTTCATTACCACAGCCAATACCCTGGAGACGATCCCTGGTCCCCTGCGCGACCGAATGGAGATCATCTTCCTGTCGGGCTACACAGAGCGTGAAAAGATCGCCATTGCAACTGGCTACCTGATCCCACGCCAGATCCGTGAGAACAGCCTGCATGAAAATGAAGTCGCCTTCACCGATGATTCGCTCCAGAAGATCATTCGGGAGTACACCCGCGAGGCGGGTGTTCGAAACCTGGAACGAAAGATCGGTGCAGTCTGCCGGAAAGTTGCCACGCGCATTGCGGAAGGCAAACTGCAGGAAGCCAAAATCACGACAGCTTTGGTTGAGGAATACCTTGACCACCCGATCTTCCAGGGGACCGAGGAACTGAACCAGCGCACGTCAATGCCGAT
>DATGYJ010000327.1:0-14430 GCA_035298105.1 Anaerolineales bacterium
AGACCGCCAATGGCATCGTCAGCTCACATCAAGGCTTTGACAGTAGTGGCAAAGTCAACGATCCCGCCAAGGCACAGGAGACTGTGAAAGCCATGCGCGAGAAATTCAAAGAGATCAAAGATGCCATGGCTGGCACAGGCAAGGCATTGCGCGAGGCGGTCAGAGCCTTCCGGGAAGCCAATCCCCGCCCAGGACCCACGCCGACAGCCACAAGCGGATAATCCCCAAAATGGTAACCACTGAGTCACGGAGACACAGAGAGAACAAGAATCTCCGTAACTCAGTGGTGAAACCTCTTTCGCATCGATACTCCCCCAGAATCCTGAAATCAGAAGTAGAATCGCCTCACCATTCATCCCCCAAAACTCGAGGACACTATGTACACGACTGAAGGCAAAAAGATCGTCTCCACCGAAAGAGCGCCGAAAGCCATAGGACCCTATTCGCAAGCTATTCGCATTGAGAATCTGGTTTTCACTGCGGGGCAGGTAGGGCTTGATCCAGCCACAATGGAACTTATCGAGGGCGGTATCGAAGCGCAAACCCGCCAGGTGCTCACCAATCTCAGACACGTGCTGGAAACTGCCGATTCGGGTTTGAACTTTATCGTCAAAACCACCGTCTTTTTGCAGGACATGAGTGACTTTGCGAAGATGAATTCTATCTATGCTGAGTTCTTTCCCGAGAACCCACCTGCACGCAGTACAGTTCAGGTTGCGGCCTTGCCAAAGGGCGCACTGATCGAAATTGAATGCGTTGCATTGGTCAATCCCCCGCGCGGTGACTGATAAAATCAACCATGAGGGCCCGCATTGAGCCTGTCGAAATGACATCAGGGTCACGAAAGAATATCTTTAGAAAGTTCCTTAGCTTCGTGCCCTGTGTGTTAAGAAATCACTGAGAATTGTGAACGAACTTGTCCTCCTCGTCGACGATGAGCCATCCATCGTGCAGTTGGCACGTATGTATCTTGAGCGCGAAGGATTTCGCATCGATTCTGCGAACGATGGGGAAGCTGCACTCGATAAAGTCGCCCGCCAGCATCCTGCCTTAGTGGTATTGGATGTCATGCTCCCGAAACTGGATGGATTCGAAGTTTGCCGCCGTTTGCGTTCCTCACAAAATCCCACTGCGATTTTGATGCTCACAGCTCGAGATGAAGACATTGATAAAATTCTCGGCCTTGAACTCGGCGCAGACGATTACCTGACCAAACCATTCAATCCGCGGGAGCTTGTGGCGCGTATCAAAGCGATTTTGCGACGAGAGGAGAGAAAGGTGAATCACTCTGCCGCCATCCATCTCGGCGATTTGACGATCGATCCGGCTAGGCGGGAAGTCCACCTTGCTGCTCAGATCCTTAGCCTGCGCACTCAGGAATTTGACCTGCTTCTCACCTTGGCCGAGCATCGCGGACTTGTGCTCAGCCGTGAGCAAATTTTGCAAAGAGCCTGGGGCTTCGACTTTTACGGTCAAACGCGCACGGTGGATGTCCATGTGGCGCATTTGCGAAAGAAGATTGAAGCGAGTTCAGTAAAGATCGAAACCGTGACAGGTGTTGGATACAAGCTCATCGTCTTGTCCTGAGCGCAGCCAGCTGCGATATTCCCTGGGAGTCGCAAATCGCGCAGGCGAGTGTGCTCTGGCGAGGACAGATAACATGACAAGTGAATCACTAACCAAATTCTGGCCGCTGATTTACTCCATTATTCAGGAATTCTGGAGTATTACCGAACCACAGATTGAAGATGCCGCCCTTTGTAACGATATCCCAATTGAGATATATCTTTACAGCGAGCTGGGACTGGAGAGGTTCTCGCTAGAAGATTTCCAGAAAAGAGATCCGTTCTCAAACCCCGAACAATTCGAAAAACTATTTGTCCGTCTCAATATCAGAGGCTGGATCGAGCCGATGCGAGATGGGAGTTTTCGAGTCACGGAAAAAGCGCGTGAGGCTGCCCGTTATATCATTCAGGCAGGGGATCGACAACTATTGGGTTTTAACTCTATGTCTGAGCGATCCCTGGAGCGATTGGTGATTTTGTTAAAGCAGATCGTTACGGAAAGTGCAGTTACGGGCGAGCCGCCTGCCAAATGGGCAATCCTCAAACGGTTTCGTGTGGCGGATGAACACGGTCCCTCAATCATACGGATCAGAGAGTACCTGATGGACTTATACGCCTATCGGGATGATTCACATCTTTCTGCGTCGCGTCCGCATTTCAATGAGGCGGGCATCGTTTGGCTGGTCCTGGGTTCGCTCTGGAAAGGAGAGGCAGTGACTGCGGAACAAATGGCGGAGAAAATGGCATTCCGTGGTTATGAAGTGGAGGATTACGAAATCGCTATCCAGGCAGCCATCGAAGTGGGATGGGCTGCAGCAGCAGAGCATCCTGGTACATTCTGCCCTACGCAACAAGGAAGAAAACTCCTCGAGGGAGCTGAACGATTGACCAACGATTATTTTTTTACGCCCTGGTCGATCCTGGCGGATGACGAAATTAATGAGGTTTATGACCTGCTGATGAAGCTGCACAATGAGTTAAATATTTATAGGAAGTCCAGGTAAATTTGGAGCCCAGGATTGCCCGTAGGGCGTGCTCCTGCAGATACCAAAACCCAAAATATGTTTACATCCCTCCGTTCTCGGCTGTGGTTAAGCTACGCTTTTGTGATCACAATTGCATTAAGCACCGTAGTCATCGTTCTCTTTGCCTTCCTGATCCGCAACCCACTGATTGCTCGCCAGGTGCAGGAGAGATTGAGGACCGCGCAAAGTGCAATCCTTGCCGATTCACAGAAGTTTGTCGACGACCCAAATGCTCTCAAAGATATTACGCAGACATATAATGTCCGCGTTTTGGTCTTTAATAGTGTTCGTCAATTGGTATTTGATTCAAATCCACAGTCTGCTCGATTGCCTTTCCCACGCAGGAATTTATTCGCTCGCAGCACACAGATTGCCAGAGATACAAATGGTAAAGTCTGGCTGTACACCTTTAAACGATTATCTCAGGATCGCATACTTGTTGTCGCCGCGCCGCGCCCGCTTGTACCAGCATTGAATATCTTTACAGATGAATTATTGGTTCCCATCCTCGAGGGTGGCCTGATCGCACTCATGCTCTCGCTGGTGCTTGCCTTTGCACTTTCACGCTGGGTGGCAGACCCGCTGCAACAACTTGTCCTTGCAGCACGGAATTACCCTGCAGAAGAGTTGAGCCCTGTCCCTGTGCGGGGTCCGCATGAAGTTCAGGATTTGACCCATGCCTTCAATTCGATGGTTGGGCGCGTCCAGGACAGTAAAAAGTCCCAGCGGGATTTTGTTGCCAATGTTTCGCATGAGTTGAAAACTCCGCTGACCTCCATTCAAGGATTCGCGCAGGCCATTCTGGATGACACAGCTGATACGCCCGAAACGCGTAAACAATCCGCACAGATCATTTACGAGGAAGCAGGACGCATGCATCGCATGGCACTTGATTTGCTCGATCTAGCGCGTTTGGAAGCCGGCACTGCTGATCTAAAAATGTCGCCAGTGGATATAGGCGTGTTGTTGCGAAATGTCCTTGAAAAGTTCGCGCCGCAGGCCCAGAGGGCTGGTGTGAATTTGCAGCTAGATCTCCCTGAACAATTGCCAACTTTGATGGGCGACGGCGACCGGCTGGCACAAGTCTTTGTGAATCTAGTGGATAACGCGCTCAAGTTCACTCCCGTCAATGGACAGGTGACTCTTTCTGCGGTCCAGACCGGATCTCAGATGGAGATATCCATAATAGATACAGGCAGAGGTGTTCCGCAGGATGCGTTGCCGCATCTCTTTGAGCGGTTCTATCAGGTCGATCCGGCCCGGTCGGGTGGAGAAAAACATGGGGCCGGTCTTGGTTTGGCAATTGTTCAGGAGATTGTTCAGGCGCATAGTGGTAGAATTAGCGTCCGTAGTGGGTTGGGGCATGGGACGACGTTTGTGATCCACTTGCCACTTACACAAAAATGATTTTCACGATTTACGAATAACGCATTATCATTGTGGTTCGTACCTCGTAACTCGCATGATGTCGCCAAAAGTTTCCGTCATTGTTCCCTGTTATAACGAGCAATCCACCATCCGTTCACTGCTGGAGGCTTTGCGCGAGCAGACTTATCCACGCGCTGAAATGGAAGTGATTGTCGCCGATGGGCTTTCCACCGATGGAACGCGGAATGCGATCGTCGCTTTTCAAAAGGATTTCCCCGATCTGAGCGTTCGCATTGTCGATAATACGAATCGTTCCATCCCTTCTGCTTTAAATCATGCCATTGAAGCCTCCTGCGGTGAGATCATTCTGCGCCTTGATGGGCATGCAAAGCCGTATCCCGATTACGTGTCAAATTGCGTTTCCGCCCATGAGATCGGACGCGGCGAGAATGTTGGCGGGGTATGGGAGATCCACCCGGGCGCAGAGACATGGATTGCAAAGTCGATTGCCGTCGCAGCTGCTCATCCTCTGGGTGTAGGGGACGCACTCTACCGTCACGCGAAACATGCCGCGGAGGTGGATACCGTTCCGTTTGGGTCTTTTCGCCGCACACTCATCGAGCAAATAGGTTTCTTCGATGAATCTTTACTTGCGAATGAAGATTACGAATTCAATGCTCGTGTGAGAAAGTCTGGTGGCAAAATTTGGCTCGATCCCTCCATTCGCTCAGTTTATTTGGCGCGTTCCACTTTATCTGAGCTGAGCCGCCAATACTGGCGTTATGGGTTCTGGAAATGGCGTATGCTTCGTCGTTATCCCGATACACTGCGCTGGCGGCAGGCTCTCCCGCCGTTATTTGTTTTGAGTCTGATCAGTTTAGCTGTTCTTTCGATCTTTGGTCCTTTTGCTGGCTTGCTCTTGATTGGTGAAGTTCTCACCTATTTTTCCATAATGATCCTCGCAGGTTTCTATGCGGCATTTCGACAGAGAAAAGCCTATCTGATTCCCGGTTTACCCTTGGCAATCGCTGTCATGCACCTATCCTGGGGTAGCGGATTTTTGTGGAGTATCTTTACATCGAGTTTTCATAAACATGGCTGATAACATTCGCACGACACCATTGCGTCTGCGCCCAAGCGAGTACCGTTCTGTGCTATGGATGGGCGATTTGCTGATGGCGGTTACTTCTGTTTTTGCGGCGCTCTCTACATGGAGACAATATAACTACTTTGTGCTGCGCGCGGACTATATCGCCAGGGGTGTGCCCCCCGGCAGAGCAGGAGACCTGGCTCAGCTAGGTAACAACATCAAACCGGAACTGTGGTTTTACCTTTTACCAATTGCCTGGATGTTATTGCTGGTGGAGTTATACGAACCACATGTTGCCAGCAGCGGGCGAAGAACGACGCGCGGTATTGCTCTTGCCGCGTTCATAGGGCTGGCAGCTTACTCTCTCGTGTTTATCGTGCAGCAGGACACGAACCTGCCGCGCGTCGGTGTGGGCGGCTTCCTGCTTTTTGCCTCGATCTTAACTTTGTTTTGGCGCATTATCTTCATCCGCCTCTATAAATCAACCGGTCAACGGCGCCGCGTTCTACTGATCGGCGCAGGCAAGGCGGGACAGACACTGGCCCAACTCTATCAGACAGCAGGTACGCAGTCGTTCAACCTGGTTGGTTATGTGGATGATGATAAACAAAAGATGGGAAAAACAATTTGTGGCTTGCGCGTGATGGGGTCTTGCGTTCATTTATTGAACCTCATCGACGTATATCACATTTCAGATCTTGTAATTGCGATCAATGGCGAAATACAGGGAACCACATTTCAAACGATTCTAGATGCTCAGGAAAAAGGCGTGGAAATCACGCGCATGCCTATTCTATACGAGGAAATGACAGGGCGGGTGCCTGTCCATCACCTGGAATCTGACTGGATTATCCGTTCGTTCGTGGATGGATTACATGTCAGCGGTTTTTACGAACTCTTGAAGCGATTGCTTGACATTTTGGGCGGCCTGATCGGGATATTGATTTTTGCAATTACCTGTCCATTTCTGGCTTTGGCGGTTTTTATCGATAGCGGCCTGCCCATTTTCTATTCACAGCCTCGTCTGGGCCGAGGGGGCTTGCTCTTCAATATCTACAAGTATCGTACGATGCGTCAGGATGCCGAAGCAGATGGCGAAGCACGCACAACTTTGGAGAATGATCCGCGCGTAACACGTGTGGGTAACTTTCTGCGAAAGACGCGGCTTGATGAACTCCCTCAATTTTGGAATGTTTTGCGCGGTGAGATGAGCCTGGTGGGACCCCGTGCGGAACGACCTGAGCTGGTGGCCGAATATCAAAAGCAAGTTCCTTTTTATCGAGCGCGTTTGCTTGTCAAACCTGGCCTGACCGGTTGGGCGCAGATCAATTACGGATATGTGGCCAGCGTCACCGAAACTGCCGTCAAAATCGAATATGACCTTTACTACATCAAACACCGGACGTTTGGGATGGATTTTCAGATCATCTTGCGAACGATCGGCACAGTCCTAAGGCGTACAGGGAGATAACATGAAATATCTTGTCACGGGTGGTGCTGGATTCATTGGGTCGCATATCGTTCATACCTTACTTGAGCAGGGTGCATCTGTTCGGGTCCTGGATAATTTCAGCACGGGGAAACGCGAAAATCTTGAGAAGCTAGCCCGGCAATTTAGTGGAGATCATTTTGAGGTCATCGAAGGGGATGTGCGGGATACTGCTCGTGTGGAAGAAGCGGTGCGCGGGGTCGAGACGATTTTCCACGAAGCGGCGTTTGTTTCGGTGCCGCAATCTATGGAAGAGCCGCAAACCTGTTTCGAGGTGAATATCATGGGCACATCCCTGTTGTTCGACGCAGCCCGCAAGGCAGGCGTCAGGCGGGCGGTGATTGCTTCGAGCGCCGCAGTATACGGGGAATCTGATGCGCTGCCTCTGACGGAAGAAACGCCTCTCCAGCCGCTATCCCCTTATGCGGTCTCCAAACGGGTGGACGAAATGTACGCGGAGTTGTTCACGGGTTCATTTGGTTTTGAAGTGGTTGCGCTGCGATATTTCAATGTGTACGGTCCGCGTCAGCGACCTGATTCAATGTATGCCGCCGCCGTGCCTATTTTTGCACGGCGCCTACTGGATGGAAAGGCCGTGACCGTTTTCGGCGATGGCGGTCAGACACGTGATTTGATCAATGTGCGTGATGTGGTGCGCGCCAATTTGATCGCCTCGGAACATCCGAATGCGGCCGGGAAGATATTTAACATTTGCACGGGTATTGAGACCCGGCTATTGGATTTGCTGGATGTGATGTATGAGCTGTTGCCCAACGCGCCCTCACATGAATTTGCTGCGCCGCGCGCAGGAGATATTTATCGCTCGGTTGGGAGTCCGCAGAAAGCAGCCGATGTCATGGGTTTTCGCGCCCAGGTTTCATTGGTGGATGGACTGAAAGAAACGGTCGATTGGATGCGCTGAACGAATTATGCCCATCGTCTCTCTCGCGGAATGGAATCGATATTTACAGAATCATCCGAATGCGCATTTACTTCAGACAGGGGAGTGGGGCGAATTAAAATCTGCCTTTGGATGGGAAGCTGTTCGGATGCTGAGTGGCGGTGCAGGCGCGCAGATCCTTTTTCGAAGGCTTCCGTTAGGCTTGACAATCGGATATATTCCAAAGCCAGCAATTGGTATACAGTTATTCGTAATTGGTAATTCCTTTTGGCAAGAGGCAGATTCGATTTGCAAACGCCATCATGCAATCTTTCTGAAACTTGAACCCGACTGGTGGGAGGGGCCAACTCAAATCGCTAATTGCCCATTACTAATTACCTCTCCTCACAACATCCAGCCCCCTCGCACAATCCTCGTTGATATCAAAGACAGCGAAGAAGAAATCCTGGCGCGTATGAAACAAAAGACGCGTTACAACATCCGCCTGGCAGAGAAAAAAGGTGTGACCGTTCGTGCCTGGGAGGATATCGCATCCTTTCATCAGATGATGCTTCTTACGGGCCAGCGCGATGGATTTGGGGTGCATTCCTTCGAGTACTATAAACGCGCTTACGAATTGCTTCATCCTAAACAAAAGGGTGAGTTGTTGGTTGCTGAATACCAAGGGAAACCCCTCGCGGCATTATTTGTCGCGCGCAACGGAAATCGTGCTTACTATCTTTATGGCGCGTCCACAGATGAAGAACGCAATCGTATGCCCACTTATCTCCTTCAGTGGGAAGCCATGAGGTGGGCAAGGGCCCGTGGATGTGAAGAATATGATCTCTGGGGCGTGCCGGACGAAGATCAACAGACATTGGAAGTTAATTTCGAAAAGCGGCATGACGGCTTGTGGGGTGTCTATCGCTTCAAACGGGGTTTTGGCGGTCAACTGAAACGCGCTGTGCAGGCAATGGATCGTATCTACAATCCAATCTTGTATTGGGCGTATTTGCGCTTCATGGGGAATAGGGAATAGAAAGTGGAAAGTAAAGTCTGGAACTCCATTATTTCAGAACTTCCTGACCCTCACTTCCTCCAAACTTATGAATGGGGAGAAGTGAAGGCGAAGTATGGATGGAGTGCGCTTTATGCAATTTGGACGGATGAGAGATTTTTGATTTTCAAGCAATCAGATCACTGGCCACTGCTTACTGACCACTGTAGCGCGGCTTGTATGATCTTGAAGAGGGTAATTCCCATGGGCGGACTATCTGCGCGGTTGTCTATTCTCTACGCGCCAAAAGGTCCCTTGCTGGATTGGACAAATGAATCGTTGAGAAATCGAGTATTGAATGATTTGCAGACCCTGGCGCGGAAGGAAGGCGCGATCTTTTTGAAGATCGATCCGGATGTCGTGCTCGGAACGGGGATCCCTGCGGGTGAAAGGGATACGATTGAGCGCGGCGGACAGGTCGTAATGTCCGAGCTGAAGCGGAAGGGATGGCGATATTCGTCGGACCAAATCCAGTTCAAGAATACTATTTTCATTGATTTGGGTCTATCTGAAGAAGAAATGCTGGCGCGTATGAAACAGAAGACCCGCTACAATATCCGCCTGGCTGAGAAGAAAGGTGTCGCTCTGCGCGTAGGCACATCAAACGATCTGGATATGCTTTACAAAATGTATGCTGAGACCTCTGTGCGCGATGGATTTGTGATCCGGGATGAAGAATATTATAGAACAGTCTGGAAGTTATTCATGAATTCCAGTGAGCCTACCTGCGAGCCTTTGATTGCTGAAGTAGATGGCGAACCCGTCGCAGCCATCTTTGTATTTTATTTTGAAAAACGCGCTTATTATGTTTATGGGATGTCGCGCAATGCGCATCGCGAAAAAATGCCAACCTATCTTTTGCAGTGGGAAGCTATGCAGCGTGCCAGGGCTAAAGGATGTACTGTGTATGATCTGTGGGGCGCGCCTGATGTATTTGATGAGAGTGATTCGATGTGGGGCGTATATCGTTTCAAAGAGGGTTTGGGCGGAAGGGTCCTGTGTACGCTCGGCGCATGGGACTTCGCTCCGAACCCGTTTTGGTATGAGCTATATTCAGAAATCATTCCGCGCATGTTGGATCTAATGCGCTCACGTGGCAAGGCAAGGACAAAACAATCATTAGGTGCATAGGCCCTGGACACTGAAACCGCCGCAAAGAATGGTGGCTGGTTCAGAGCCAATCATAAATTCAGCGTTCTTCTGCGTTCGTCAGCGTCCCATTTTGAAAGGATTGGATATGAAACAAGTACCTCAGCTTCACTTCGCCCACCTGCCAACACCCATCGAAGAGCTTCCGCGGTTGACAGGATATCTCAATGGACCCAGGATTTTCATCAAACGTGATGATCAAACAGGACTGGCATTTGGCGGCAACAAGACTCGTAAACTGGAATTCCTGGTTGCAGAGGCCTTAGAGCAGGGCGCAAAGACCCTCATCTCGGGCGGTGCTCTCCAATCGAATCACTGTCGCCAGACTGCGGCAGCTGCGGCGCGTTTCGGCTTGGGTTGTACGCTCGTACTGACCGGCGAGATGTCAGAACACCCCTCTGCAAACCTGATGCTTGACCAATTGTTTGGCGCGGAAATTATCACTGTTAAGGATCGTGCCTATCGTGACCAAATTCTGCAGGAGACCTATGAGAAAGCTGCTGCTGAGGGCAAGAAACCCTATCTTGTCCCCTATGGCGGATCGAGCCCGACTGGCGCCCTGGGATATGCGTATGCGATGCAGGAATTATTGAAGCAAAACATCAATGCGGACTGGATTGTGTTCGGCACCTCTTCAGGCGGTACCCACGCCGGGCTGGTATTGGGTCAGCGGGTGTTTGGGTTCAAGGGAAAGGTTCTGGGGATCAGCATCGATGAATCGGAAGAATGGCTGAAGACACATGTCTCAGCCCTGGCATCTCTGGCGAGTGAGAAAATAGGGGAGCGGATTGAATTTGAGCCTGCGGATGTGCTGGCCAACGCCGACTATTGCCGGGCGGGCTATGGTGTGTTGACCGAGGCGGAGCGTGAAGCGGTCCAGTTGTTCGCTAAATTAGAGGGATTATTACTCGACCCTGTTTACACCGGGCGTGCTGCTGCCGGAATGATCGATTTGATCCGCAAAGGGTATTTCGAGAAAGATGGAACGATCGTGTTCTGGAACACAGGCGGACAGCCTGCACTGTTCGCGGAGAAATATTCCGCCAGCTTGCTGGAAAAGAAAATATAACCCATTGCCGCCATAACGAGTAAAACCAAATGGACCTCTGCCTCAGCCGGAGGTCTATTATTTTTGAGGGAAACAACAGCAGGTTAATGCATATACCGGGCTGTTGAACAACAGCTGGATTTCATTGATTTTATGATCTCTGCCTACCCGGCCCTGTCAGATTGATCTCGCTGCTATTTCGCTCATTCTCCGCTCTGCGCATAGGCTGACTAAAAGCTGTCTATAAGGTGCCTGTATGCTGCCTATATCCTGGCTATATCCTCCTGATGCTCCTCATTCGCCTTAGGTCTGCTTTGTTCCGGGTAACCAACTGGCTGGTTTCCCATCCTTTGCGTGGGGCAAGATCAGAGGAAACTAACCTAATCTGTCTTAGACTTAAAGAGTTTGCCCAGGATACGAGTGCGAATATGAGTATCCGGGGCTAAATGATCGATGCTTGAATTTGGGATGTATCCTGACCTGTTCCGATCGCTTTGGTAACACCCTGCCGACGGTTTTCGTATAATCCTGATATTGATGCCAAAGCAATCAAGCATCAGATGCCCTGGCGGGTGCCCAGGGACGAACGCCTCAGTGTGACATATAAGCGGCGCGATAGCTGCTTAAGTTATTTACCAGGGAGTCTACGATCTAATCCTCCGATTTTTCGACCACAATGGTTGCTTCACTGATTAAGGCGGCTATTGCTCCAATCGCGGCAAGTTGCGGCGCGAGCAAGACCCCCACCACCCCAAGGGTCATCGGGATTTCCATCACCGTTTTGCCCTCTTTATCTTTGATAATGATCCGGCGAATGTTTCCTTCATGTAGCAATTCCTTGACCCTGGTAATCAGTTTCTCGCCTTCCACACGGAATTCTTCGGTCTTAAATTTTTGTTCAGGCATGGGTTCCTCCACTTATAGAAAGATGTACTTTGTTTACGCCCTGTTCACTCAGCAGTACAACTGCTGAGTGTCAAAGCACGGCAGTACAACTGCCGTGAGAACAAGGATGTATTTTATTTACGTTGGCAGGCTGGGAAGGTTGCCAGTTCACGGCTGTGCGGTTCATTCAGCTCTAAAGTTATCCAGCAGTTGCACTGCTGGATGGTACTGCACGGCAATATAACTGCCGTGGGACCGTGGTTACACCCTTGGTTCGCCCAGCAGTACAACTGCTGAGCGTCACTGCACGGCAGTGCACCTATTCGAACCACTTTTCATCCAGTGCGGGCCACTCCTCGGACTGGTCGGCGCGGTCTTTCCAGTTTTCTTTGCCGCTCCATTCATCGATTTTGATCCCGTACACGGAAGTGCGCTTGAGCTCTTTCTCTGTAATCTCGCGAAATTCCTTGCCCGGCGTCATTCGGGGGAAGTATTTATGAATGAGACTATGCATGACCCGGCGCGCTTCTTCAGGCTCATTAATTAAGTGCACATCGCCAAAGATGATCACACTGCGGAATTGGAGGGAGAACTCCAGGGCGACATTGGCTGGAAGCATTTTTCCCAGTTCGCTGGCTTCAAAACAAACCCTTGAGTTGTTCTCGATATTTGAGCGGATTCGCCCCTGGACATTGGAATGGAAGATGATCTGGTGATTTTCTTCGTCGAACCAGAAAGTACTCGGATTCAAAAAGGGTTGGCCGTCCCGGGTGGAGGCAATGTGACCTACTCTTGCCTGGCGCAGGAAGGCGCGGATCCATTCATCGTCACGTTGATAGTCCGGAAGTCTCTGGAACGCTGTGGGTGACTCGTCTTGATAATCGCGCGGCATATTATTTTAGGGCTCGTTTGTAAATGCGAAGTTGAAGATAAATGGTAAAAGCCCCCATCAGGGCAGAAATGATCCAATGCAATAAGTTAATGGAAAAGAAAGCCTGTTGAAAGAAGAAAGTCGCTGCACCGAACATTAATCCGCTGATCAGCGAAACTTCAAGGGTTTGATAGTAGGATACGCTGCCCGTTTTGTATTTTGCGGGCAGCGTATTCGTCTTCCAACGAAAGGCCCTGACGAGGCTTTTATTCTCGCTCATCATATAATCCTTGAGCTGGTTCATCGCCAGCATGGATTCGTACCAGGCGGCCCGCAAACGGGCTAATTGTAGAATGGTGGAAGTTCCAAGCAATGTCAGCAGAACGAAGAGCCCGCTAAACATGAAGTCAACAGTTTGGGAGAAAAAGTTGGGGTCAAAGAACTGTGTACTGAACAGGGCCGCCACGAGCGAGCCCACCGCAATCAGGTAAAAGGAGGAGACGCGTGCCCGATCTTCATTCGCCTGGGCCGCAGTCTGTGCAATGTAATCGAATTCAGCTGCGAGCAGTTCATCGAAATCAACCGGAGAGGGCTCATCATTGGGCATGCTGAAATTATACCTTCCTGCTGATTCGACTTCAATCTGTTGATAGTGTCTTCGATTCTGTTCTATGCCGTTTGGCAGGGGCACTTAATGCATAATAACAAAATGCGATCACAATGCCGGTGATCAGGCAGCCTACCCAAAGTGTAGTGCTGCCCAAATTTTCATACACCCATCCGCCCACGCTGGGACCCAGGAAATAGGCTAACCCCCAGGCTGCACCGAAAATGCCTTGATATAAGCCGCGTAGTTCTATTGGCGATAAATCGGCGATGATCGTTGGCGCAACGGAGGTTGCCGCAATCTCACCGAGAGTCCAGATGGCAACGCTGACTGCAAAGAGTGACAGATTTGAGGCGAGAGCGGTGAATCCATAGCCAAGTCCAAGCAGGAGGGCTGCAGCAGCGACGGTTTCGAAGCGTGGCCATTTCGCAGCCAGATTGCTGACCGGGATGGTAATCAGAATGATCAGGAAACCGTTTAAGGCGATGGTCACACCGTATAGTCCTGGACCCAGCCCATGAGACTGCATGTCCAATGGCAACCCAACATATCCTTGTGTATAAATCATGCCGAAAAACAATGTGATGAACGAGAAGATCAGTAAGATCGGTGCGCGCTTGAGCTGAGAGAGCCTCTCACTGATAGAGGCATGAGCCGAATGATGCGCCTCCACAGGACGGGTCTCGCGAATACCGAAGAGGACGATCAAGCCAAAGATGGCAGTGGTCAACGCGTCAGCCACGAAGAGGATCAGGTAGTTGTACCCAGCCATCAGTCCCGCGAGAACAGGGGCAATCGCCGCGCCCAAATTGATTGCCCAGTAGACATATCCATAGGCGCGCGTCCGCCCTTCGGATGGAACCAGGTCGGCAATTGCGGCACCGACCGCGGGGCGGTAAAGATCCGTAAAGAAGCCAACCATAAAGGTGGATATCGAGATGAGAGCCAGGTCCCGCGCTAAGCCCAGTGCGACCATGAAGATGGGGGTGATAAAGAAACTCATCAACATCACGGGGCGTCGACCGAGACGATCCGTGAGCTCTCCGCCACCGAGCTGCGCGATAAAGGATCCGGCACCGAAGAGGGAAACCATCAGTGCGGCCTGGCTCACGGGGATGGCTCGCTGCGTTGTGAGATAGAGCGTCAGGAAGGGAATGACGAATCCGCCGAGACGATTGATGAGTGTGCCAAGCCAAATTAACCAATAAGCAGGAGGCAGTCCTTCTATCAGGGAAGCAAGGCCTGTTTTATTTCTAGTCATATTTTCCTGTGGCGATTTCGATAGTATAACAGATGTTCTATAAATAAAAAGAGCCTCGTGAAGAGGCCCTCTGACCATATATGCGCTTCGTCGGCATGGCGCCGAGCCTTAAACAGCGAGTGCGCCACGCCGCAG
>DATGYJ010000328.1:0-25114 GCA_035298105.1 Anaerolineales bacterium
GACCCGTTTCAGGGTTTCTTCCGGATCGAAGCCTTTGCTTAGGTCGCCATCGATTGTGGCACGGGAGAAGTCGGTGTCATATTCGGACAAGAACTTATTGCCAGCCCTCATGTTGTAGGGTAGGAGCGGGGTGTCATAAGGACTATTGGGACGCACAGCCCGATTGAACCGATCCAGGAAGAAGATCGTCTTTAGGATGAAGCGAGGAATATGTAGGAGCTCTGATTTCCCCGCGATGGGAATCCCCACTTCAGAGAGGTACTGTTCGACATCCCTTTTCCCTGGTTTGCCCAGTATATCCACAGCCAGTTTGAAATTCCGGGTCATGAGTTTCTCGTCTTGAATACGAGGCCAGATGGAAGAGAAGATGGGTGGATCCTCACTGATGATTGCCAAAACATATTCAGGTGCATTCGCTGCAAGCCATATGGCCAGAACACCGCCCGAAGAAAGGCCGGCTACCAGTGCGGGCTGCCGGATAACTTCCTGAATGAAACACTTCAGGTCGTTGCCACAAATATTGTATGAATATTGTCCCGGAGTCCAGGTTGATTTTCCGTGCCCTCTGAGATCAGGGACAAAAATATGGAATCTTTTTGAAAGCTCCGGAAGAACACATTTATATCCTTGCCAGGACTCCATTTGACCAGGGATCAAGAGGAGAGGCAGCCCATGATCGGGACCAACAACATAATTGAGTGTTACGCCATTGGTCATAAAGCTGAGCTCCCGAAAACCTTCCGGTGTTCCGGCAACTTTGATTTTCGTTAATTTATCCATAGCCGATTTTCCGCTTTTTATTTATTGACTGCTGTTATGTACCGTCCCGAAGGCGATGTCCTGAGCCTGTCGAAGGGTTTGAGCGGCTCAACATGGTCTTGCCGAGCGACCTCCCCGGCCTGATTTGCCAAACAAATCACATGAGTTAATTATTCAAGAACGTCTTGGGCTCGAATCCATTTGAAATTGCACGTCTATTTGCCTGGAGGGATCCTAATTAGGTTTGACCATACCCCGTTTGCTTGAACGAACTTTCCGTCGGGAGTCCTGCATTTTGGAGGCAACGATGTGTAGATCTCAGGGGAAATACAAGGACGTGGGGGTCCGGAGATTATCAGCGATTGCGGGCTGTGTTGCTCAACCGGGAATTGTGTAAGAGTTTTTACCCGGGAATCGAGTGATGTTTGATACGGGTCTTTTGTCAGGGACAGACCTATAACAGCTGCAATCATCACCACCAGGAGAGGCAGATAATTCAGTACACTCTTTGCCAGTTTCGAAGTTCGCATGGGTCAACTCCTTTCTCATCGAACGCCCAACCAAACAGATCAGAGACAGTCGCCGTCTCATATCTTAACTGGGATGTTATGCTGCCAAAGCTTAGAAACGCCTCCTATACCACCATAAAAATCATATATCAAATGCCCAGCTGATTCATGTGTCATTTGTCTTAAAAACGTTGGCTGGCTGCGTCCGCCGGCGCTCATTCCTCGCTCACTCTGCTCTTCTCACTGGCAACCCAGCCGGGCGACCAACCAATCCTTTGCCCGAGTATCAGGTTCAGATGCGCGGCGTGTTCCTGGACGTGGCGCATGTTATAGAGCAATAACTCCGCGATGCTCATCTCCGGCCATTCCGGCCGGCAATGTTGGGGCGCCATCTCATCTGTCAGCGTTGCGATCCGCGTCCGGCACTTGTCCCGGCCGTATTCCAGATACGTTTGTAACTCGTCTTTCGTATACACCCGTTCAGGGAGCAATCCCGCCGGGTCGAACTCGCTCAGCGTGAAAGGAACTGGTGGCGAGAAACCCTCTACGGAGTCGGAGAGATAAAAGTCGAGCCAGAAGAGGGCGTGATAGACCACATACCAGAACTCTGCAAAATCAGGCTGCAGGGAACGCTCCTCATACAAGCGAGCCTGCCAGAGCTCTTCAGGGCAGGCTTGCAGAGCGTTGTCAAGCATTTGGATGGCAGCTCCAAATTGATGCCAAAGGACAGCTTTCCAGGTTTTGTCCATTTGAGTACTCCCAATGGTTTTTTTCGACTATGGGTACTTGCGCAATGAAGGGGTAAAAAGGATTTCAGACGCTTTCAGAAGAAACAGTGTTCATTCACGCCTATCCACGGTGCCGATCAATTCTTTCAGCAACCAGGCACCCCAAACAAAACCAGCATTGGCGCCGAATTCTGCCGTAGAACGGTCGGAATAAATGCCGAGTAATTTCAGGCGATCATTTTTCATCCCGACCACGGGTGAACCGGTCATGCCCTCCGGCGCACAGGGATCGATAAAAAATGTATCCCACCGCGTCATCCCAGTCTCATAGATTTCAGAGGCAATGAAACTTGTTCGCCAAAACGCTGAACTGGATCGATCGCTTCCGTCCGGTGCCCAGCCGAGAGGATAGCCGATAATATGGACGGGATCAGGAGGACCATATGCCACATCCGTGTCAATCGCTGAGATGGGAATGGCAGAGATCTTCGTCCAATAATCGCTATCCTCGGCCCAGGGGCCTTTATTAATATTAATTCCTAGCGCTTTCCCACTGAATAGCCTCAGGGTCAGGTCTACCTGGATAGGCAAAGCGATAATATCTATCAGATGCTGATGCCCTCCATTCGCCTGATATTCCATCCATTTCGGTGCACCGCCCGTATCATAGAGTGAAACTGTTATTCTCTTCCGCATCCCCATAGAAAGTCGAAAGCTGTTTTCACCTTCTCCTCCGTGAATATGCAGGGAAGTTTTCAGTGTATAAGGTTCATTCACATGCTCAGACTGCCCATCAGAAAGGACATGCCGGTTTGTGACGAGATAATACCGTCTGCCAACTTCCACCATAAAACCAGAGGCGGGTTTTAAAGGGACGCCATCTTTGGAGAATAAATCAAGTTTTAACGATGAAAACGATAGGGGATTGTTCATATGACCTCTCAAAAAGAAGCCCAACCCAAGCGGAGCGAATAGAATGAATGCTTTCTATTTTACACAATACTTTCGACGATTGTTAACAGCTCATGTCCAGGTAAGGAGAAGACCACAAAGGACGGCAAATCCAAATTCTTCCAAAAAGAAAAGGATTTCAGACCCGTCATTTTTTCTACAAAAAGCGTGATCACTGTCCCATGCGAAACGACCACAATGTTTTTGTTCAAGTATTCGATTTCGATGGATGACAATGCGTTTGAAAACCTTTCGCAGGCTTGAACGGCTGTTTCTTTGCCGATAATCAGTTTGTCAGGATGCTTGAAAAAATCACGGACTTTGGATTCAAATTGCTCATGCCCCATAAACTCAACACCTGTACGGTCATGTTCATGCAAGCCTTCCCATATGCGAAACGGTTTATTGATTGGCCCTGCCAGGAGTTGAGCAGTTTGCACGGCTTTAGGCTCAACGCTTGAAATCACGATATCGGGAAAATGCGACTCTATTCTGGCTGCCAATGTTGTACAGCGAACCTGGCCAGCTTTGGAGAGCACCCATTGTTGAGCAGGAATGCTCGGAACGATTTCCGGAAGTGAATGCTTTACGAGGATAAGATGATTCATAGGTGACCTCTGCCAACAGTTGCCGACATCATCCCCTCCAGGGGTTGAGCTCTTTTTTATGGATGAGCGGCGCTCTCAATTTCCAAACCCGATTTGGCATCAAGGATCGTGATAAAGTGATGATAAGGTTCTTGTGTAGCTGAGTCTGTCGGACTACCAAATTCATCCAGCCAAAGACCGTCCATAGTCACCAGCCATACTAAGTTGTCGGGAGTATAACCGGCGGGAGCGTCGCTATTTTTACTAATTCGTTTGATCGCTTCGGCAAGCCTCATTTGTTCAGCCTGAACGTTGGAGGGGGCAACCAGGGAACCGCTCATTTCCGGTCGAGACATTGCGGCAAGCTTCAAGGCAATGTCAATTGCTTCCTGTTCGCTGATGCCATGATCAGTGATATGGGATGCTTTTGCACAGCCTGAAAGAAACAGAATTGTGAGAAGCAAGAAAAGATATCCCCAGGTTTCAATTTTACGCATACAACACGTCCCGGCATAGCTCAACAAGTCTCTGGATTTTCGATCTCGTCCTGGGTGGAATTTTATCTCATCTCGAATTCCCACAAGGAAGCGATCAGAAACAATGGAACCACAAGAAGATAGATCCAGTATATATCCCGGAGCGCTTCTTTTGGTATCCCAAGCCATTTGCCTCCTTGATAATACGGCTTCGGACGAAAATAAGCCAAGCCGAGGTTGACACCAATTCCACCCGCTAACGTATAGGGAATCAACTGCAAGACGAGCGTCGTCAGATAATACAGTGCTTCCTTGGGATCCATCAAGCGGCTGCCATGCAAGCTATCAATGGAAACGATCCCTCCAATCCAGCCGCGATAAGCAATTATCGGAAAGGGAGCAATAACGCCAAGTCCGCTCAGCGTGCTGCTCAGAGCGCCCAGGAGATTACCACCGAAGTCCAGCAGAGCAGCCTGGAAACGGTCATTTCTATCGAGCGCTATGATTGCTGGACTGGACCGCGCCTGAGAGACAATCCTATCGCGATGGGAAACGGCAAATTGGTTTCCAGTCTGAACCATGAGGATGCCGATCGATACGGAAATCAAGTAGGTTAGTCCCACCGCCAGGATCGAAAAGCGTGCCCGGGAAAGAGCACGGATCACAGCTATAGAAACACCTTTCAAGTAGGTGTTCTTCTTATACTTCAGATGCTGATTCGCCATTCGTCTGGCTGTTCACATCTACGCGGCGCTTGCTATCTTCGGAGTTGTATCCATTGGGGTAACGCACTTCCAACTTCTTAATATTGGCTTGCATGATCTCCGACAGATCCAAACCAAGCGTGGTGCAAAGCGCCGCGGTATACCAAAGCGTATCGCCAATCTCATTTTTCAGCTTTTCGAGATCGATCCCATGCTGGTGGAATACGCCCTTCTTGATATGGTCGGCGACTTCGCCGGCTTCCCCAGCCAGGCCAAGTGCTTCCCAAACAACCATCATTTCCTTGTCGGGAATTTCTATCTCTGGCCGGTCAACCAGCGTCCTTGCAGCTAATTCCTGGTACTGATTTGCTTCCATCATCACTCCGCAGGCGCCCAATCTTGCGATCAAGAGGCGCAGAAACAACGATTCAAAGATCTTATTTCACAAGCCTGGAAAACAAGACTCCCGCCAGCAGCGCCATGACAGCACCAAAGAAGAAGGGAGCGCTTGCACCGAAACCCGTCCATCTGCCCATGCCTTGCCAGAGCAAGCCTGCGATCACAGAAGCGGGTAAAACGGTGATGCCAATGGCGGCATTATAGAGTCCGTAAGCGCCGCCTCGCTGTGCACTGGGCACGAGGTCTGCGACCAGGGCCCTGGCTGCGCCTTCGGTGGCAGCGTAATACAGCCCATACAATCCGAACAAGGTCCACACCTGCCAGCCGGTTTGCGAAAAGGCAAATCCTAAATACACCAAACCATATGCCAGCCAGCCGCCCAGGATCAACCTGCGCCGCCCGACTTTATCCGACCAGGCGCCGAGCGGACCGGCGAACACTGTGTAGATTGCATTGAACGTCAACGACATACCCATCACTTGCAGGAGGCTCAAGCCGCGTTCCTGTCCACGTAACAGGATAAATGCATCGGAGGAATTCCCAAGCGTGAACAGCACCAGCACAAATAGGAAGTATTTGAAGCGTGGGTCCATTTCTCTGAGAGAGAAGCGGTTTGTTTCCGCGCCCCTGCCCGGCCCTGTCACTTCCACTGCGCCGGACGACAGGACCAACACCCCTAACACGCCAGGGATGATACTGACCAGCACGATCAATTTGAACGTATCGATGCTGAGTAAGGCCGCCTGGGCTTGAGTCCGCCAGATGATCAAAGCAGCAATCCCCAGCCCGAGAAATGCACCCAGCGTATCGGCGGCACGATGGAGGCCAAAAGCCAGTCCGCGCTGTTTGTCATCAATCGAGTCTGCAATCAACGCGTCACGGGGCGCCGTGCGGACGCCTTTCCCAATCCGGTCTGCCACCCGCACACCCAATACCCAGCCCCAGGCGCCGGCGAAATATAAAAACGGTTTGGTGAAGGCAGAGAGAGCATAGCCGATAACTGCAAATGCTTTGCGTTTGCGGAGTCTATCTGATAGCGCGCCGAAGTAGATCTTCAACAGGCTGGCGGTCGTTTCAGCGATGCCCTCGATCAACCCGATGACAGCAGTCCGTACTCCCAGGATATTGGCAAGAAAGAAGGGAATGAGGTTCAACAGCATCTCTGAGGAGATGTCGTTGAGGAGTGAGGTTGCGGACATCACCCAGACGTTGCGCGGTAAACGGCTTATCTTCTTTTGCATACCGACTCTTTTATTCGTGGATTTACGTGCACACTTCGCAAAGGTGTCATAGTGCTTAGAGCTGATCGCCTATAGCCATCTGTGACCGGCGATCAGCTCTAAGTGGCAGCCAGCCTTTATTCATCCCCTTCATTAGTTATGGTACCGGGTTGTTCGACCTTTAATACCTCTCCATGCACATTGATGATGATTTTGAACCCCATCATGCCAAGGTATGCCCGCATATCTTCGGGAAGACCCGCCTGTAGGAGTTGATCGAATTGCTTGTCGATATTTTTCAGCTGCTGCTGGATCGCGGCTACAGTGAACACATCATCCTGGCCGAGCATTTTGGCGGTCTGTTCAGAAAGCAAATCTTCACTGCCCTTCATCATCTCAGCCATTTGATTGAGGACCTGTCTGTCCACCTGTTCCGACGGGATATGGCGGCGGAACCCGGCGTCATCCACCACGTAGCAGGGTTCGTCACCGACCAAGGCTGCTTCGGCGGGCTTACCAAATTCATCAAAAACAAGGCCCGTGAAAAGAGGTTGCTTTGCCATGACGTCTCTACTCTTTGTTCTGTTTGCCTTCAATTGCCGCGAGCAAAATTCCCGCCGCGATCCCAAGGCGGCGGTCCAGCAGGTGACTGGTATCCATGCTGAAATCCAAATCCAATTCATAACGGAAAAGATGGAAGCGCTGTTTTATATCCGCGACCCGCGTCTCGCCGAACGTAATGTCATAGTTCTGAGGGAGCCACGAACCAAGCAGGAAGCGCCGCAGCAGCGCCAATGGGATGCTGTCTTCGAACAACATGCCGATGCTCCGGTCGCTTGCATCCAGTACTTCCCACTCATCCCGCAGGATCGAGCGCAAACCTCTCCGTCGCAGCACACCGACCTTTTGGTTCATTCCCGTATCGATCACATCATAGGCGGCGGAGAAATCCAGGATCTGCCGCGCCTTGATACTCAATACTTCCTGAGATTTGCTTTCATCCGAGTACACGCGAATATCCTCGCGCAAGCGGAACATCTTTTGTTCACTGAACATCACCAGCCTGCCGGAAGGATCATAGAAACGGAATTTCCCTGTCAGCGCAATCGCCTGGCGTTTGAGCAAATAGCTTGGAAATTGAAAAATGGGGTTCGTAATTTCTCCTCTGTGGAGCGGGATAGCATCCCGCTCTACGAATTAAAAGACCTGGACGCTGGTCCCCTGGCCTGGCAGATGGAGATATTCGGTATCGGGCGGGACAGCGGGCTTGGTCCAGCGATAAATGAATTTGGCCGCCTCTGACGGCAGGTTCACACAACCATGACTGCGGGGACGACCGTAATCATTATGCCAGTAGGTTCCATGGAAAGCATTGCCTGCACCGGTAAAGAATGAGCACCACGGCACACCAGGCAAACTATAAACAGTCTCCTCTTCGACTGCGTCACCCTCATTCGTCATATGAACAGAAGGACCTTTATGATAAGTGGTCCACTCTCCTTTAGGGGTATCGGTGCCTTTCACGCCGCTCGAACAGCGCTGCGAGAAGACAAGTTTATCTCCCTCAAAGGCAGTGACCAATTGTGAGTTTAGATCGACAACGATGTGTTTGTCCGCATCAGGCACTTCAGGTGATAGAGTGGATAACTCGTCATTCGGAACGAGCCGCATGTCATGATATGGGACATACAGAGATTTCTTGAGATAGGAATCATAAATCTCATACCAGATGCTTTTTTCATCGCGCGTGACAACCGCTCTTTTCACCCAGTGGGTGGTGCCATAAAAGATGCGATAGCCACGGTCGGCATAGACGTAAGGATCTTTCTTGGTATCGCTGAAGGGGACCGTAAGCTCTCCCAACTGTCCCTTATCAGGAATGTTGAATATTGGCTTTTGATAATTAGTTTCAACAGGCTGTACCCATCCGGAGTATGTATACCCATCATTGACCTGGTACCAGGTGCTGTTGAATGGATTACCCTGTTCCCCATTCTCGAGGATCGATTTGATCTCCACGACCGTATCTGCTCCGAAGAGATGAATTTGATTGGCTTTAAAGGTTGGGGCATCGTAGAGTGGCGTTCCACTGAATGTAACCCGTCCATGCTTGAGCGTCGCAGGTTCCGCCAAGGCGCGGTCAAGGCGCAAGTCGCTGAGCGCAAAGGCGAGCGAACCAGCGCTGGCTAGTTTGAGAAATTCATGGCGTGAGATTTGGGGATTGAGCATGGGATAAGTTTACCCGCAAAGAGGGCAGATGTGCGAGGGTTGTTACATTTTTCTTATAATTAAGCAAATGAGCAAATCAGCAAATGAGCAAATCAGCAAAACGTTCCGAGGGCGCCGCCATGGCATCCTTCAGTCACAGGATCAGCCTTCAGGGCGCTTGAGCTCTATATTTTGATCTCCACCTGGGTCCCAATGTAGCCATAAGCCACAGGTTTATCTGGTGGCACCGTCGGGATTGTCCAGCGAAAGAGCCATTTTGCAGCCTGAGGCGTCATATTGATACAGCCGTGGCTGTGCGGATGACCATAGTCATTGTGCCAGTAGGTGCCATGAAAGGAGATTCCGCCCTTCGTGATGTATAACACCCAGGGCACGCCGGGCAGATCAAAGCCGTTGGAGGCAATGTCTCCGGCTGCCATATGGCGCGTAGGACGTTTGTGGAAAGTGATGAAATCACCATCAGGCGTTGTGTATTTTCCGCTGAGGCGTTTGCCGCCTGTCGAGATGCGGGTCGCAAAGACGATTTTGTCATATTCGTAGGCAATGAGCAATTGATCATCCAAATGCACCTCGACCCGTTTATTCTCAGCCGGAACACTTGTAGATAATGGGGTCAATTCTTCATTCGGAATGATACGAATGTGTCTTGCCGGAACATAATAATACTGCTCAAATTTGTCATCCAGCAGACGATACCATGGGCTGCCATTCGTTGGGTTGACCGTCCCTGTTACCCAATGGACTGTCTCGTAGTACAGGCGATAGATCAGATCGCTATTCGCATCCGCTTCCAGATACGCATCCGTATAAGGGACACTGACTTCTCCCAGCGTGCCCCTCGGTGGGATTTGTTTCGGCTCATTGAGAATCGTGCGGACCGGCTGGATGCCTCCCGAATAAGCATACCCGTTCTCCTCCAACTGATACCAGACGCGGTTATAAGCAGATCCATCACTGCCGACTGTGGTATTTGTGATGGGAACGACCAGGTCGTGCCAATAGAGTTTGAGGCGCCTGGATTTGAAATTGGGCTCGTCGTAGGCCCAGACGGTGCGGTCAATGATGCGCCCCTGCAAGTTGGTAAGATCAGCTCCTTGAGGAAAGTGAAAGGAAAGATCAGGTAGAAATATCCCCATCAAACCGTAACCACTTAGCCTAAGAAAATCACGTCGCGAAAGAACGGACTTGCTCATATCGAAGATTGCCATGGAGACGCTGAGCCACAGAGATTTATTTTTCTCTGCGTCTCGGCAACTCTCTGGCTAGTTAATAATGTACATTGACCACTGTCCCCACCGATGACCAGTTATACAACCAGGCTGCATCATCAGTCTGAAGGTTTACGCAGCCATGACTCATGGGTGTTCCAAAGTTATGATGCCAGTAGGTGCCATGTAATCCATAGCTTTTATAAAAATACATGATGTAAGGGACGTCCGGAAGAAAATAACCAGGACCAGACATATTGCCGGAACGGAGTTTAATATAAACTTTATATTGCCCTGTAACGGTAGGGTGCAGCCATGTGCCGGTGGAAACGAGAAATGAATTGACAACCGTATCTCCCTCATAGGCATAGACGCGTTGGTTGGTAAGATCAACGTCGATCCAGTGAGATCCGTTGCCGGTGGCGAGCGGTGGTTTCGGTGCAATGTACTCGCTCGTGGGAGTATCAGCCACGATCTCCATGACCATTGCGCCGGGTGTTTCGGTCGCTTCGGGAGTGGACGCCTGAAGGCCAGGCGCTTCGGTTGGAGCCTCCGTAGCTGTAAACGCTGGCTCATTGAGCGGCGTTGCGCTCGAGCTAAGCGGAGCCGTAGGCATAGTCGAAGCAGGAGTATTTGCGGCCTGAGCAGCAAATGCGTTTCCCTCAATTGGCACAACCCCCGGCTTGGCAATATCAGCGGGCGCCCAAAGGTTTTCCTGGGTGGGTGCCGGGGCGCTTACACTGCTTACAATGGACGCAAAGGCGGGGCTGGTCAATACAAATAACCCGATCAGACCAATGAGCATGCAGCCCGCGCCGCTCAATAGCGCTGGTAAAAGCCAATTGTTGCCTTTTGATTTCAACTGGGGGAGCGCAACTGCCGTTTGATACGCACGCTTCTTTGGAAGACTGGCTACTGCTGCCACCTGGGCCGGTATGATCTGCGGGGCCGCTGGACTTTGGTCTTTTGTAGCTTGAGCCTGTTTCAAATGGCCTGAGGCCCACTCGACGCCGCGGCGTGCTCGCTCACTTTGAGGGTTAAGTTCCAGGGCTTTCCGAGCATATGCCAGTGCTTCCTCGGGGCTTGGGTCAGAAGCGGCGAGCACCAGCCAGGCATCCTCCATCTCCGGCGCCAGGAGGGCGGCTCGCTCTCCTAATTGCCGCGCGGCTGGCTTATCGGCGCGCCGCAACGCCTCACGCGCTTTTGCGATGAGCTCACGAGCTTCGATGAATTGATTGTTCATAAGGCCACCTTTAATAAAAAAGTCTATAAGCTCAAGCCACCGTCTCGGCGGCGCAATCTCGTGGTTAACTTACCATCGAATCTCTACCGGCGTGCCGATCTCTGCCCAGTCATATAACAATTGTGCATCATAAGTACTCAGAACCACACATCCATAGGAGATTGGCCTGCCCAGAAAACCTGCCCATAAGGTCGCACCGTTTGGCAGGATAGGCAGGGCATGGATCCCATTTTCCAGGCCGCCAGCCCAATAGATCCCTAGCCAATCTGGCATCCAGATATTCCACGTGGCGCCATAGGCATTTGGTATCTTGCTTTGCACGGCGAAAGTACCAACACGCGTGGCATTGTTCATACCCGTGGAGGCAACAAAACTATAAATAAGTACATCCCCATCGTAAACATACATATGTTGTTCTGAGATATCTACCAGAATATATTTTGACCCATTGTACGAGGGTGGGGGCTGATCCACTTGCCCCTGCGCCCCACCTGCTGGGACAGGGGTATCTTCGACAATATCCATGGTCATAGCACCGGGCGTTGCAGTTGCCGTGGGAATAGGCAGATCAGTTGGGAGAACCGTAGGGATGAGTGTATAGGTGGGCTTTGCGATCTCGGCATGCGCCCACAGGTTTTCCTGAGTGGGGGCCGGTGACGCAAATACATTGACAATCGAGGCGCTCACAGGTGAGGCTGCGATAAAGAAGAAGAGGATAAGTCCGGCGCTGATGAATAAGAGGATCAGCAACAGGCCTGGAATGCGTCTATTTGAAGAGTGAGCCTTCATGGCGTACCATTAGGAACTGCAGTTGACACGATATTCTCATTGTTGGCAAAACACAGAATACCCTCTACAACTCCCTGTGCAATGCGGTCGGTGTGTTTTGTGAGAATTTCGCGGTCGAGATTGAGGAACCCTGTCTCGATGATCGCCGCAACGGTGCTCGGATCAATTTCACGGAAGGCGTGATATTCGCGCATATCACCGGTAATGCTTCCGGCGTGAAAAGTCAGGTCGGTCACCTGCTGATAACGATCGACCAGGCAGGCGGTCAGGCGGTTGGCTCGGTTGAGGTCGTTGGTATTGAGCGCTGCCGCCACTTTGAAACCGGTAGCTTCATCATTGATATAGTCGCAGGAATCATTATGAATGGAAACAATCGCAAGGGCGCGATAGCCATTCAGACGTGTGTCGAATTCGCGCAGGAGATCCACTTGATAGCCTTTTTGAGTAAGCTGTTCCTGAACCATGGCAGCGATCTTGAGATTCACGTCCGCTTCTGTCAGCGTGACATTGCCATTTCCATCCAGGCAAACCGCGCCAGAATCGTTGCCGGAATGTCCGGCCACAATGCCGATCCGCAATTGCGGTTGTGAAACGAATGGCTGTTCCTGAGGAGCGTGAGGTGTCAGGATCACACTTAACCGCTCATACAAATTCCCCGCCACCAATCCACGCGAAGGCAAAGCAGTGAAGAGTGTTGCCAGCAGGATAGCAACGCCGAGTACAGTCTGTACTCCGCGGAACGGACGCGCACGACGCCTGGGGCGTGGAGAGGCGGTTTCCATAGCGTATATCCAAATAGTACCTTTTAAGGCATGAATATGCAAGGGAGGAAATGAGGGTTTCTGGTTACAAGTTTATGATCCTGCCACGGTTCACGAGGCTGGGATGTTCGCATGATATTTCGATTTTTAACTTGACGCACCCATACGTCCTCGTTATGATAATTTCTCTGGAGAAACTAATATGGCCCTTGATCCCGAGAAACTTCGGCATGCTATGCGCGCCTGGACGACCGGTGTAGTGATCGTCACTGCAGTCCATGAGGGTCAGCAATATGGCATGACCGTTAATTCATTCACTTCGATTTCGCTTGAGCCGCCGCTGGTTGCAGTCACGTTGAAACAATTAACCCATACACACGATCTGGTTGTAAAATCCGGTATGTTCGCGGTGACTATTCTCACAGCGGAGCAGAAGGAACTCTCTGAGCGCTTTGCCGGAAAAATTCCCAATATCACAAACCGTTTTGATAGCGTGCCGACCGACAAGCTTGCGATCGAGGCGCCTATATTCAAAAATGGGATGGCTTATCTCAATTGCCGTGTTGTGAACTCGATCCCGGTTGGCGAGAACACACTTCTTGTGGCTGAAGTCGTTGCCGCGCATGGCGAAGGTGAAGGCCAGCCGCTGGTTTATCACAACCGGGAATATTGGATGTTGACCCGACCCACACCCTAGCCCTGGGTGCAGCGCCCTGTAACGAATCCGTCCTCGAATGATGTTCTGGAGGGACACCACTATGCCGGAAAAGCTTACCATCGAAGAACAAAAAGTATTGCTCCGCCTGGCGCGTGAGGCTTTGGAATGCGGTGTTAAAGAGAAAAAGTTACCGCTTCTTGATCAATCAACACTGACTTTGAGCTTGCGCGAGCAAGGCGCTTCCTTCGTCACATTGACGATCCGCGGACAATTACGCGGCTGTATTGGTGCACTCGAGCCGTCTCAACCACTGGCTGAAGATGTACGTGAACATGCTGTTGCTGCCGCCCTCAAGGATCCGCGTTTTCCTCCGGTTAGAGAAGAGGAATTAGATAGAATTCAGATCGAGGTCTCGCGATTAACGCATCCGGTGCCGTTGGAATACGAAAGTACGAATGATCTGCTGTCCAAGCTGTGCCCGCATGTGGATGGCGTCATCCTGCGTGAGGGCCCATACCGCCGTGCTACGTTCCTGCCTCAGGTCTGGGAAAAGATCCCGGAGCCTGCAGAGTTCCTGAGCAACCTTTGTTATAAAATGGGAGTAGAACCCGAATTGTGGCGAAGGAAACATCTGGATGTATTGACTTATCAGGTGGAGGAGTTCCACGAGTAGGGTAAAATCGGCGTATGGCTGACAACGATGCGGTGTTCCAGGAAGCAGTAGAGGCCCTGCGTGCGGGGAATAAGAGCCGAGCGCGTGAACTGTTCACGGGTTTACTTAAAACCGATCAGAACAATGCGACCTACTGGGTCTGGATGAGTTCCACAGTGGATACCACCAAAGAGCGGATCTACTGTCTGCAAACGGCGTTCAAACTGGACCCTGAAAATGCCGCTGCCAAACGCGGCTTGATCCTGCACGGTGCGTTACCTCCGGATGAGACCATCCAGCCGTTCCCGGTCAACCGGCCGCGTGCCTGGGAAGAAAAACTTTTGCTTGCGCATGAAAAGCCCAAGCCGAAAGGGTGGGCAGCCGTTAAAGCCAGTCCTGTGGCCCGGTTGGGCGGCTTTGTCGCGCTTGGCGCTATCCTGATTGGCGCCGTCGTGTTCGGGTTTATCCTGCCGCGCATGAATCAGGTGTTGCCACCTACCATTACTCCTGGACCTTCTCCCACCTACACATTGACCCCTACTGCCCTCAACGCAACCGGACAACCGACTGTGATTGGCACGCCCGCGCCTCTTTCCGAGCTGCTGACTGTGCCCTATACGCCCACGCCTTTATATGTTGAAATGAAAGGTTCACCCTTATCCTTCGACACCTACCGGCTGGTGAAAGCCGCCTATGCCAAGGGGGATTGGGAGGAAGCAATCCATCAATTGAATGAGGTTCTCAAAGTGGAACCTCAAGATGCAAATGCCTATTACTACATCGGGGAAGCTTCTCGCTTTAGAGGAGATTTTAGTGGTGCGATTGCGGCTTACCAGTTAGCTCTCGGCCTCAATCCAAACTTTGGTCCCGCTTACGTGGGTGTTGCACGCTCCCGGCTGGCGATGAATCCAAATGCAAATGTCAGTTCTTTTTTGGATGAAGCGGTCAGAGCGGATCCGAATTTTGGGGAGGCCTATCTTATACGCGCGATGGTGAAGCTGAGGGACAATAATATCGAAGGTGCGCTGGCTGACCTGGGCGAAGCAAACAATCGCATGCCCAATTCTCCTTTGGTGTACTTCCAGCTGGCCCAGGCGAGAATCAAAGAAGGTGACCTGGACCTGGCGCTCGAGGCTGCCAGGCGTGCCAATGAGCTCGATGTCACCAACCTGCCAACCTATCTTTTGCTGGGACAGATCTACGCAGCAGCAAAGAATGAAACAGAAGCGGTCAAAGCTTTGGATATCTATCTGAAATATCAGCCCGGTGATATCAGCGCATACTTGTTGTTAGGCAAGCTGCACTTTGATAACAAGGAATACGAAAAGACGATCGAAGATATGAACAAGATCATCGCGCGGGATAAGAGTCAGCGCGAACCTTATTTGTATCGCTTCTTATCGAATTTGGAACTTGGCAGGGGGGAGCAGGCGGACGAGGATATTAATAACATGCTGCGCTTCTACCCCAATTCGTTAGATGTCAATCTTGCGCTCATCCGTTTGCACTTGCTTCAGAAAAGAAACGGGAGTGCGCTGCAAATGATCGACAAATTGAAGTCGCTTGCCGAAACGGATGAGCAAAAAGCGCTGGCTTATTACTGGGCTGCCAAGGTCTATCAAGCACGTGAAGAACCGGCAAAAGAGGCCGAGAATTGGCATTTATTGTTGGAATTGCCCAAAGGGGCAATGACTGAGCAAATGAGCCTCGAAGCCACCAAACGTCTGGCTGCCATTGCTACAGCGACTCCGACTGCCACCGTGCATACGAGAACTCCCACGAAGCCTCCGACCAAGACGCTTACTCCTACCAGGACTCCCATCCCGACGAAGACACTCACGCCTTCGCGCACACCTTTCAGGACGCCTACGAGAACACCCACCAGGACGCCCACCCGCACTCCAACACCGACACCATAATCAAAGAGGCGGCTAAGAGATCAGCCGCCTTCCTTGTCATTTTCTGCCATACTTCGCCCGGTCTTCCGGGCATGGACATAAGGCGCGCAGATAATGCCAGTTGTAAATCCCGTAATCGTGCCCATCTTCCCAGACGATCGTGAGGGCATAGGATCCCACTGCGACCACGTTGTTGATGCGCGTGGAGGGTGTATCGCCCAAGTGCAGATCGAACACCTCGGCGTCGGGTTCAGATCTCATGTTTTCGTGTCCGCCACGGCAGGAGGCACACGGGCAGGCTGCGCGCAGCAATTCAAAAGGATAGATGCTGGTATGATTGTCGCTCCAGGTGACCGTGAATTCTCTGGTTTTTTTATTGGCAGTAATCCCTGTTGGTTTTTCGTTCATTTGTCTCCGTAGGTGCAACCCTAGGTGCCCCGAAGGGGTATGTGGTTGTTCAGGTGGGCAACCGCAAGGGTTGCCCCTACATAATTTTTATGGTGCCGGGACATAACTCAAAAAGTCTGCTGCGGCCCAACCGACGCGTGTTTCATCATACGGTGCAACGAGATACCACCAGGTATACCCGTCCACTTCGCGCGGACCATCTTTCACCAGAAACACTTCTGAATCATATCCCAGGAATTGAAAGGCACCGTCCAGGCCTGGTTCAGCCCGGATGCGAAGCCCTTCCCCTGCGGTGCCGGTGATCTGTACGTAGTTACCAATCGCGACCCCGGCTGGTGAAGTTGGTGAAGCGAAAGGGTCTATGGTGGGTGTAGGCGGTGCGCTGGATGTACCGGTTGGGGCGGCGATCACGGTCAGGTTGGCGGGGACAAATCCCACCTCTGAAGCCCGAGGCGAGGCAGTCAATCCGATGGAGATCGCAGTGATGAGAGTCAGAAGACCTGCGAAAATGAGTGCGCCCAGAATCACCCATCTGTTGAAGAGTTGACGAACGTTCATTGAATTCCCTTAGATGATCCATTCTTTAGCAAGTCCATACCGTTCGGCGGCATGAGCAGTTTTAGTGCATGGGCCCGGACGCTGATCTCAGCAATTTGCGCCGAGCCGCGCGCTTCCCCGTCGGTCTGGAGCCAGTACGGAGCATCGGCTTCCACACGCAGGTTGCGGAAAGCAATGCGGTGGGCCGCCTCTGAATTGACGTGACTGCCGCGCCAGAGATCATACGCATGGCGCAAGGCATCACCGAGATTACTTCCACTGAATAGCCATAGATCGAGCAGCCCATCATCGAGGTAGGCATCGGGCGAAAGGTTCGAAAGACCGCCCATATAATGACGAATGTTGGTTGCTACGGCAAGAATAAAATGACCTTCAACTTCGCGCGCATCGGCCCATAGACGCAGGTTCAGTCCGCTCCATTGGGCCGCATGCCAGATTGTCTTGGCTGCGTATTCGGGCATGGCGAAGAATTTGTCGAGCCGGATGCGCGGCTCCAGGGATTGAATGGTGAGTGCATCCAACCCAATGCCCGCCCACATCATAAAGTAGACCTGGTTGCACTGTCCTACATCTACCGCATAGCAGGGAGCATTCGCCAGGATGGCTATGTTCCTTCGTAATACCCAGGGATAAGCCCATGTGAATGGACGCAAGCCAAGTTCGATACTCCAAACGTTCGCAGTTCCCGCCGGCAGGACGCCCAAGGCAGTTTCAGAACCGACCAAGCCGTTGACGACATTGCCGATGGTCCCATCTCCGCCGACTGCGAAGACCGCGTCCTTTTTCTCAGCCGCAGCCTGTCTCGCCAATTCGATCGTGTGTTCGCCACTTTGCGTCTCTGCTGCAACCACTTGCCAACCAGTAGATTCCAACTCATTCACCGCAGATTTGATAAACGGCCTGACCGAAAACCGTCCGGCTGTAGGGTTGTAGACGATCACAGCGCTGCGCATACGAGGATTATACCTGATGCCCCTCCAGCCCATTCACAGCAGCTTATACGTCTAGCTTTAGCTACCACGCAGGCTAACAGCAATAATATGGGTCGGGCTTCTTTTTGTGGCTCTGAATGCTTGCGTCGCAATTCCGGCGATCTTCTGGCCTATCTCGTTCTTCCTTCTCTCGACCATCCTGTAGTGATCCTGTACTCATCCTGTACTGATCCTGTACTCATCCAATTAGGATCGTCTGGTATTCATTCGAGCTGGAAAGCAGGCAGGTTATCTGATTGGCTGGCAATACTTCATCGTGGGGAAAATGAAACACGAACACTCCCTCAGACGGAATCCGAGCGTTTTAAGTTCCGTATTCCAAAGCCCTTTGGCTATTCGGGGAAGTTTCGGGTGGGGTATAATCTTTTGGCAATGAACGAAGGGATGCTGCTCAACAATCGTTATCAACTGCTTGAACGGCTGGGTTCAGGTGGTATGTCGGATGTGTTTCGGGCACGCGATCTAATGTTGGAGCGATCGGTTGCGATCAAAGTCTTGCATGAAGACTACTCCAATGATAATGCCTTCCAGCAACGCTTTCGCCAGGAGGCGCGCGCAGCGGCCAACCTCTCCCACCCCAACATTGTAACGGTCCATGATTTTGGGCTGGATCATGGTCAGCTCTTTATCGTTATGGAATATCTGCCTGGCAAGGACCTGAAGACTCTCCTTCGTCAGCGCGGACGCTTTTCGGTTGACGATGCGATTCCGTTAATGGTCCAGGCCTGTGCCGGGATAGGCTATGCTCACCGGGCAGGACTTGTCCATTGCGATGTCAAGCCGCATAACATGATCGTCACACCGGATGCGCGCCTCAAGGTGACGGACTTTGGGATTGCGCGTGCCCTCTCAACGATATTGCCGGATGAACGCGCGGACGTGGTCTGGGGCTCACCTCAATACTTCTCCCCCGAACAGGCCTCGGGTGAAGCCCCCTCGCCCGCTTCGGATGTTTACTCGCTGGGTGTGGTCCTTTACGAAGTGCTGACAGGTGCGCTGCCTTTTACTGCGCCCACGAGTGAAGAGCTCGCTCGCATGCACCTGGAAACGCCGCCCATTCCACCCAGCGAATATGTACCGGAAATCCCCACGGCTCTTGAGCAGATCGTACTGAAGGTCCTCTCGAAAGAACCCGCGGCGCGGTATCGCACTGCAGACCAGCTGGGACGTGTCCTGCTTCGTTTCGGAAACGAACGCGATGGGGCGCCTGTGCCCTCCCTAAGCCTGACTCCTGAAGCTGCGCCCACTTACCAACGGCAAGCATCCCGACCTGAGCCAACAACGCCACCGCCACCGCCAGTGGTGAATGCGCCTGAAACGACGATTCGCCTTCCGGACCTTTCTGCGCCTGATATCGATTGGGCTTCTGTTGGGCTGGGTCTTTTGGCTCTCATGGCAGTAGGTGGATTAATTCCATTCTGGATTTACATTTTCTTCCTGTATAACCCCAGATAAAACAGGTGACAGTCATGAGTCCAAGGTGCGATGACTACCATCCCTATATTGAGTATGACGAATAAATACGTTCTTTCCACTTCCATTCTCTCGGCTGATTTCGCTCGTCTGGGTGAAGAGATTGCGACAGCCGAATCGGCCGGCGCGGATTGGATCCATGTGGATGTGATGGATGGACATTTCGTGCCCAACATTACGATGGGACCGTTTATCGTAGCAACATGCAGGCGCATTACGAAGCTGCCGCTGGATGTCCATTTAATGATTGAAAAGCCGGAACGTTATCTGGAAGCGTTTGCAAAAGCAGGGGCCAGCGGATTAACCGTCCATGTGGAGACTTGCCCCGATTTATCAGGAACACTGAAACAGATCAAATCTCTGGGGTGCAGGGCAGGGGTTGTGCTGAATCCGGAGACCCCGGTCGGCGCGATCCAATCTGTCTTACCGGAGGCAGAACTGGTGCTGGTCCTGAGCGTCCATCCCGGCTATTCCGGGCAGACCTTCATCCCCGAAGCGATCCCGAAGGTATCCGAAATCCGCAAGAAGCTGGATGCGCTCCGATCTTCCGCCTGGCTGGAGGTGGATGGCGGTATCGATGTGGAGACACTGCCGAAAATGAAAGAAGCAGGCGCAACCGCGTTCGTGGCTGCAACGGCGGTCTTCAAGCATCCTGGGGGAACCAGGGCTGGTGTCGAAGCCTTACGTGCTGTAATTAACCACTGAGACACAGAGAACATTGAGTTTCTTTTTGAGCTCTTCTCGCCTCACTCGAAGCGTCCCACAGTTCAACTGCGGCGGCATAAAACCACGAAGAATAATTTCTTCCCTGGCCCCATACTCCTTGCAGCCGGAGGGCAGGTGTGCCGCGAATTACGCGAATCGGTTAACGTGTGTACCCTACTGGCATAATAATCGCACCTCATGAAGCAAAATCAACCCTGAGGAAAGCGAACCCTGCTTAACGTCATTACCCCAACGGGCAGATACGACGCATGTGAGCAAGAGATTGCTTCGGGGCGCTTCGGGCGGGCGAGTACGCCCGAGCGCCCTCGCAGCGACATGAGATGTTAAAACAAAAATCACGGCAATCGCCGTGACCTTTGTTACCTGAGTTTAAACCTTAGGCTGCGGTCTTGCCCAGCGTCTTGATGCACTTGGCGCACAACACTTTGTGCACGGCGCGACCCTTCTCCATCACGAGCGTCTTCTGCAGGTTCGGTTTGAACGTACGGTTGGTGGCGCGTTGGGAGAATGAACGATTATGACCGAAGGTGGTTGATTTACCGCAGTTTGCGCACTTAGCCATTTTCTTGCGACATCCTTTCTTGCTATAATTCCGAGCGGTGCAAGCACCAGCTGCTCTTTTTGAAAGCACGGCATTTTACCATACATCGTAACCTTCCTCAAGGTGAGATGTTACTGCGCAGCGCACCGTCTAAGTATCTAAACGGAAGAATTGGGTTTAATCTTTAAAATACTCAAAGCGTTCAGATAACGATGAAACAGGCGGTACAATCAATGCGAGAGGAAAATATGGGCGAAGAAACAACATCTCTGGGTGGGATTCATATCTCCCCGAATGCAATCGCAACGATTGCTTATCACGCCACCCTGGAATCTTATGGCGTAGTGGGATTGGCGCCAAAGAATATTGCAGATGGCATCGTGAAGTCCATTACGCACGAGCCTTCGCGGGGTGTATCCGTTCGTTACAACGGCGAGGATATCGATATTGATATTCACATCATCGTGGAATATGGTACACGGATCAACTCGGTGGCCGAGAGTGTGGCGAATACGGTCCGTTTTCATGTCGAGAAGGCACTGGGCTTGAAAGTAAATACGGTGAATGTCCACGTAGCGGGGCTACGCATTAGTAATCCTGACTAGGAGCAGAAGTGTCATGGCAGTAGATACCGCACGTGTTGAAAAACTCCGTAGACAGCCCATTAATGGCCAGTCCATGAAGCGGCTGGTGGAAGCGGGACTGACCTGGCTCCGTACCAACCAGCAGACTGTGAATGCCTTGAATGTCTTTCCCGTGCCGGATGGGGATACCGGTACAAATATGGTTTTAACCATGCAATCTGCCTGGAATGAGATTAAAGACCTGGGTCACCGCAGCATCACCGATATGGCGGGATCAGTATCGCAAGGCGCATTGATGGGAGCACGCGGCAATTCGGGCGTTATCCTTTCTCAGTTGTGGCGCGGAGTGGCGCGCGGCGTCCATGGCAAGGATATCCTGGATGGCCCAACCCTGGTCAAGGCGTTCGGTGAAGCGCGTGACACCGCTTATAAAGGAGTTGTGCGCCCGGTGGAGGGGACGATCTTAACCGTCGCCAGAGAGGTCGCGGCGGCAACGGAGGCAGCTCTCCACTCAACGCAAGACCCAATCGAGCTCCTGGAAATTGCCGTCAAAGCTGCGGATGAGGCGGTCCAAAAGACTCCGGATTTGCTGCCCGTCCTCAAGCAGGCTGGGGTGGTCGATTCGGGCGGCAAAGGTCTCTTCTTTATCCTTGAAGGGATGCTGCGTCACGTGTATGGCGAGTCGCTTGAGACGCCCACGATGACCGTGCAGCCGATCTCGAGTATGCAGATGCAGGATGCCATGGAAGTAGTGGAGGAGGGCCAGGATTACGAAGTGGTTGTGGATTTCCTGCCATCCCAAGATTTCGATTTGCAGAGATTTTACGGGCGTCTGGAAGCGATGGGTACCTCGATCCAGGTTGGCGAAGGCGAAGGGATGTATCGCATGCACATCCATGTGCCGCTCGATAAGCGCTATGAGCCGATCGATTACATTATGGGCATTGGCACGATCACCAAGGTTGCGATGGAAAACCTACTGGCCCAAATGGATGATATTCAAAAGAGCAAATCCGCCCGCATTTCATTCGCCAAAGTTGAGCCTGGTCAGATTGGAGTGGTTGCCGTTTCGCCAGGTGCAGGGCTGAGCCGGATCTTTGCAAGCCTCGGCGTGGCTGCCGTAGTGGAAGGCGGGCAGACGATGAACCCATCCACGCAGGATATTTTGGATTCCTTTGAAAATCTACCCACCAATAAAGTCATTATTCTCCCCAACAATAAGAATATTGTGATGGCGGCCAACCAGGCGAAGGAAGTGACCGTCAAGCAGGTTGCAGTGGTGCCCAGCAAGACGATCCCCCAGGGACTGGCCGCGATGCTTGCACTACACCCGGATGGGGAACTTCAGCCTGTGGCTGAGAAGATGACCAAGGCGCTGGAAAACGTTCAGACCGGTGAGATCACCACTGCAACCCGCTCGGTTGAGATCGATGGGGTCAAAGTGGAAACCGGGCAGGTGATTGGATTGCTGGATGGCAAACTGGTTGCCTCGGCAGGTTCCGTGGAAGAAGGTTGTCTGGAATTGCTTGGAAAAGCCAACGCCGGAGAACATGAGCTGATCACCTTGTTTTACGGGCAGGACCTGCCGCATGTGGAAGCCAATCGTATTGCCGATGTGATCCGCAACAGATACGCAAGCCAGGAAGTTGAAGTGCAGGATGGGGGCCAGCCGCATTATCAATTTATTATTTCAGTGGAATGAGTTTTCCGCGCCCCGCTTCGACGTCTGTTCAGCCTGCAGTTCAACTGCAGGCTGAGCAGACGTCAAAATTCCATAAACACTGCATCGCGGCAGTGATTCCCTGTTATCGCGTGGAAAGAGAAATTCAACGTGTTCTCGAGGGAGTGCCGGCCTATATCAAACACATCATCGTGGTGGATGATGCTTCCCCCGATGCCACCGCGGATCTTGTAACTGCTTCTGCTAAAAACGATCAGCGCATCACCTTGATCCGCCACTCCTCGAACCAGGGTGTGGGCGGCGCCATGCTCACGGGCTATCGCAAAGCGCTGGAGATGGGTGCACAGATCATTCTCAAGATCGATGGCGATGGTCAAATGGATATGGAGCACCTGCCCGAATTGCTCGAGCCGCTGATCGAGGGCCGGGCTGATTACACCAAGGGGAACCGTTTTCGCGATTTCAAAGCGCTGCAAAAGATGCCGCTGATCCGTCGCATTGGCAACCTGGGACTGGGTTTTCTTTCTAAAGCAGCCACGGGTTATTGGAATATGTTCGATCCCACCAATGGATTTATTGGGATTCGCTCCGAAGTCCTGGCGCAATTGCCTTTGGATAAGATCGATCGCACTTATTATTTTGAAAATTCGATGCTTGCCCATCTGTATTTGATCGGGGCAGTGGTGAAGGATGTGCCGATGCCGGCGCGCTACCAGGGTGAAGCCTCGAGCTTATTAATCCAGCGTGTATTATTTGAATTTCCATTGAAACTGATTACTACGTTAGTTCGCCGGATTGTGCTGAAAAACTTCATCTATGATTTTTCCATGGCGAGCATTTATTTTCTGACAGGTTTGCCGCTTTTGATTTTCGGCTTGACCTTTGGCATTTATAAATGGATCTATTATGCCAGCCGCGAAATCCCTGCCCCAACCGGGACGGTGATCCTGCCGACGCTTTCGGTCATCCTCGCGATCCAATTCCTGCTTTCGGCCATTGAAATTGATCTGCGCTCTGTTCCTACAGAGCCGCTTTCAGGGCCCCTCTAATTTCACCACAAAGGTTTGGGCCAATACCTCATAATGTGGGGCGGAATGCCATTCCGCTTTACACGCGCAGGGCACCTTTCGCCATCTTCTGTTAACGTGAACTATTTCGTCCTGAGTGGAGCGAGTGCAGTCGATTGCGCAACATCTCTGTGAGAAGGACGGGTCTGATGTAAACAGAACGGATCCTGCTTATGCGCGCTTCGTCTGCACTCCTCGGAGATCACTCGTCGTTCCGCTCAGCGCGAAGATTTTTGGTTAGGCGCGCTTCGTCTGCGAGACGGAAGAGCACCGTCTCTCCGCAGGGCACCTTTCGCCCCCTTCGGTCAGCGCGAGCCGTTCACAACCTTTGCCGGGCCGCCTACGCGGGCAACTAAAACGTTCTCCACTCCCTTGATCTCGCGCAATCTCTGATCAATAAGATGTGCCTCTGTTTCGGGGCAAATGACGTGGACGTTGGGTCCTGCATCCAGGGTGTAGCAGGCCGGGATGCCTTCCATCCGCCATTGCCGGACGCACTGCATGACTTCGAGTGAAGCTGGTTTCCAATAGTGTAACGCGGGAATCGAGGTCATCATGACGGCATGCATCATATCCGAGTCAAGCTCGACGATGGATGCCAGGGTGTTGAAGTCGCATTCGAGGATCGCCTTGCGACAGATCTCCAGCCGGCGAGGTGCATCTGCGACACGCGCAGCTTGCAGGGGACTGCTTGGCGCAATGGAATGTCCCTCGGTCGAGCCGGTCTTCTTGTGCGCCGTGCTGACGATGGCGATGCAATCGACCAGTTTCCAGTGAGCGGGTTCGGCAATCGTAAAGGCGAATGAGTCCTCATCGCCGGTTCCCATTTGCCATTCCACGAATCCGCCGGGGATGGAGCGTGAGGCGGAGCCAGAGCCACGCCTTGCCAAGCGCGAGAGTCCCTGCTCGTTCAGGCTTAACCCTGCGGCTTGGCTCCCGGCGACTGCCAGGGCTGCGAATGCAGAAGCGGAGGAGGCGATCCCTGCGCCGGAAGGGAAATTATTCTCGCTCATCACCTCGGCGCGCTCCTGAATGTTTGCCATATCCCGGATGATATCGAGAACGTACGAGATGCGATCCGAACCTGCTCCCCTTACTTCATGCCCGTTGATGATCAGCTCATCATAAGGCAATGAACGCTGGAAGCTGACGGTTGTGCGCGTGAAGAGTCCATCCAGGTTCATGGAAATGGAACCGTTCATGGGAAGACGTAACGCATTGTCGCGGTTTCCCCAATATTTGACGAATGCGATGTTCGCGAAGGCTTGGGCGGTGGCTGTACTCATGGTGTGATGATACCATCACTATCAGGC
>DATGYJ010000329.1:0-22234 GCA_035298105.1 Anaerolineales bacterium
ATGATCGACCTGGGCGAGCCTCTGCATGCCTTTGACTATGATGTGCTTGTAAGACGGGTTACCAACCCGTCCCACAAAGTCAAGATCATCACCCGCACCGCCAAAGACGGTGAAAAACTCACTACCCTGGACGGTGTCGATCGAAAGCTTACGGCAATGAATGTGCTTGTGTGCGATGAGAAGGGGCCGCTTTCTCTCGCAGGAGTGATGGGAGGCGCCGAGAGCGAAGTGTACGATGCCTCAAAAGAAGTGCTGGATGCCAGAAGCCCTGAAGTGAAACCGGGTGAGATGCCACAGGGCAAAGCCAGCGTACGCGGGTTAAGTACCGTAAACATCCTGCTCGAGGGCGCAGCCTGGAATTTCATCAACATTCGCCGCACGGCAAAGCAGCATAATCTCCCCTCTGAAGCCTCATTCCGCTTCTCACGAGGCGTGCATCCTGCCCTGGCGGAACAAGGAGTAAAGCGCGGGCTGCAATTGATGGCCGAATGGTCGGGCGGCAAGATCGCGCCCGGGCTCGTGGACGAATATCCTCTCAAACCGAAAGACCCGGTGGTCACTATTACCTCGCAGGATGTGAAGCGGTTGCTGGGTATTGATCTCACGGCAAATCAGATCGCCGAGCTGCTTACCCGGCTCGAATTCAAATGTACGGTCAGGAAGGACGCCGTCGAAGTGCAGACCCCTCCTCATCGCCTGGACATTGGCGAGGGTATCGTCGGTGTGGCAGACGTACTCGAGGAAGTTGCCCGGAGTTACGGCTACGATAACATTCCCGAAACGCGCATGGCAGATACACTCCCGCCACAGATCGGCAATCCGGTCTTCGAATGGGAGGAACACGTCCGGGATATTCTCATCAGCCTTGGCTTGCAGGAAATTGTCAGTTATCGCCTGACTTCACCCGAACGCGAAAGCCGGCTGATCGCATACAATGAATATGTGCGGCTTGCCAACCCGATCACGCCCGAGCGTCGTGTCATGCGGCGAAACCTGCTGGCCTCCGTGCTCGAGTCTGTTGAGAAAAATGCCCGGGCTGAATCGATTGCGATGTTCGAGCTTGGTCCGATCTTCGAGCCTAATAAAACCGATTTACCGAATGAGCCGAGCAAACTTGCCCTGGTCATGACCGGAGCCCGCATCGCCACGGCCTGGGATGTGAAGGATTCTCCCACATTCGATTTCTATGACATGAAGGGACGCATCGAACTTCTCTTGAGCGAGCTCCACCATACCGACGTTTCCTACACTCCAAGCGATTCCGTGAGCTATTTGCACCCGGGCAAAGCTGCCGAGGTGAAAGTGAACGGACAAACCGTTGGCGTCTTAGGAGAGCTGCATCCGCTGGTGAAAGAGAAATATGAAGTCGGCGATTCACCGGTCATCGTGGCGGAGTTCGATCTTGAGAAACTGCGTGCCCTGAATCCAACATATGGGATTGTGCCTGTCTCCGAGTTCCCGCCTGTCTATGAGGATATTGCTCTGATCGTGGATGAATCGGTGCCGGCCGCGCGCCTTGAAGCATTGATCAGGCAGACGGGTGGAAGGACCGTGACCGACGTGCGCCTGTTTGATGTCTATCGGGGCGAACAAATCGGTGCAGGGAAAAAGTCTTTAGCTTATAGTCTCACCTATCAATCCGATAAAACCATGACCGACGCTGAGGCTGCTGCAATCCGCAACAAAATTGTAAAGCGTTTGGAATATGAAGTCGGCGCAAAATTGAGAAGTTAGAAGTATCATTGGATATGCCAGCAGATCACTGTTGAGATCACATCACTTTGTAGGAGAAACGAGCTATGAACAATAAGAACACCAACCTGATTGCTACACTTGTCGCGACAGTTTTATGCGGTTGTCCCGGTCTTCTCGGCTTATGCTTTGGAGCTACATCCGTCCTGGCAAGTTTTGCCCCTGGCGCACAGATCGATGTCTTTGGCAGCAGCGATCCAAGGTCAGCAACAACAATGGGGCTTGTGGCCCTGTGCCTAAGTGTTATTTTTATTGCCATCCCTATCGTCACCTGGTTTGTTACACGTCGGAAAGAACCGGTCAGTTTGCCTACTAATGAACCTATTCCACCCGCTGGATAGTGCATCGATTGAAACAAACCTGATCTAACTTGTTTGGGCAGGGATATAAAAATACAGCAGTGGCGCCATGGCGCTACTGCTGTATTCATTTGTGCGATCGCTACTTCACAACAATCGTGAACGATAGCGGGCAAAACGTCTTACTACCCACGCGCATTGTCCAGGTGGTCGTGTACGTGCCGGAGGCTTTTGGGGCCCGCATATCTACCCCCAGGCCAATGGTACTGCCCCTGTTTACATCCGAACTCAAATCGTAGCCTGAAACCTTATGGATCTTGGCGCCGCTTGAGTAGATGTAATCTACGCTCGTACGATCCCATTTTTTCTTTCCGATGTTCTTAACAGTCCAAATGGTATCGAAATCCGCACGCGGACCGAAGACGCTGCCGTTCGGGGGTGAAACCTTGGTGATCTGGCAGGCGTAATTATCTGAACTCGATCCACTGCCTCCAAGGTTCACGCTGGTAAATGTGGGAATAATGATTGGTGTGCGAGTGGAGAGGATAAAGATCACAGTCGAGGTAGCAGTTGGCGAAGGTGTTTCCGTATTACGGATGGGTGTGATCGTGGGCGTCGTTGTTGGCGAGGGCATGACCAGGGCGGTTTGCGTCGCGGCGGCATTGGCAGTCTGCGCGATGAAGGTATTGACCGTATTGGCCCCAATCGTAGGGATCGCAGGGGCCGCAAATGAGGGGACACAGGCCATCACCAGGGCAAGAGCCGTAACCCAGATCAACAACTTTGTTTTCTGTGTTCTTGCCATATTTTCCTCTTCACATCCGAACGAGTTCAAACGTAAATCCTCTATGGTTTTTGAACTACGATCGCCGTATATGGAAAGCATAATCCGCCTTCCACAAGAAACGTCATGATATAGGTGCCTTCCTTGTGGGGCGCCACTGCATCGAAGACAACTGTATATTCATCGCCAGGTTCCAGTCTAGGGAGTTCAACCCTGGTGGTTTTGGTCAATTGAGTTCCGTCGTCATATTTGAGGTCGAGTCCCGCCTGCATTGTTTTCCTGCCGGTGTTGATAATTGTCCATTTAATGTCGAACGTATCATCGGGTTTGAAGATCGTATTGTCGAAGGGTCTGCGACGGGCCGAGTCGCAAGCATAATCTTTTTTAACGACGGTTCCACCGCCACCACCGCCAGAGCTCGTCGGCAGCACAACTGCCGTTACGGTTGGAATGATCAGGGTTGGGGAGGCGACCGCAACCTCAGTCTGCGTGGGGAGCGTGGTGTTTGTTACCTGGGGGACGAGCGAGGCTGCCGCCTGGGTCTGAGCATTCTGCGCGGCAATTGTCAGCGCCACAGACGTTGCAACCTGATTTTGAACGTCAGCAGGATTTACCGTAGGCTGCGCGGGAAAACAGGCAGAGAGCAGATAGATCATTGCAATTGCAGTGGGTAGGATTTTTTTCAACGATGGACTCATATATTTCTCCTTATGTTTCTGGTCTTATTCGTCGTCGGAGGGCATCTTGTCGCCATCGTGCCGTGGCGAAACCTCCTGACTCGAAGCTGGGAGGCTTGGGACTCCCTGTTTGGACGTACCTGTGCCAATTCCGAGCGGTTGCCATTTCTTTTCATCTTTGAGGCGATGTTGTATACCATGGCGGTCGTGCATTTCATCGAAACCTTCCGGCTTGATGAACATTTCCTGCCCATCCAACAAGCCATGGATGCCTGCCTGGCCTGGCTCAGGTCGTTTTTCACCTTTGAATTTTGCAGCATCACTTGGAAGATAATCGGTTGGCTCCTCGTAGGTAGCTATATAGCCTTCAAAGTTGCGCAGAATGATTTTGTGGTCAGACATGCTTAACAAATAGTTGGGGGAGACAGGAATCTTGCCTCCACCGCCCGGTGCATCTATAGTGTATTGTGGGACGGCATAACCAGAGGTGTGCCCACGCAAGCCTTCCATGATCTCGATGCCCTTCGCTACCGGCGTACGGAAATGCCCTGCGCCTTCCACTAGGTCGCATTGATAGAGGTAGTAGGGGCGCACCCGGATACGGACGAGGTCCTGCACGAGTTTCCGCTGGATGTGGACATTATCATTCACTCCAGCCAGCAGCACGGACTGGTTGCCTAATGGAATACCTGCTCTTGTAAGACGGTCGCAGGCTTGTTCCAGTTCCAACGAAATCTCGTTCGAATGGTTGACATGGATGTTCATCCACAACGGATGGTACTTTGCCAGCATGTCGCACAGTTCCTGGGTCACGCGCATCGGCATGAAAACGGGCACGCGCGAGCCGATCCGGACGATCTCAATGTGCGGTATTTCACGCAGGCGTCTGAGGATCTCTTCGAGAATTTTAGGGGCCAGCACCAGCGGATCACCACCGGAAAGCAGAACGTCACGGACCTGGGGCGTACGCTTGAGATATTCGATCTGCATCTCAAATTCCTGGCGGGAGAAGGTCTGTCCCGGATCGCCAACGATGCGCGAGCGTGTGCAATAACGGCAATAGGAGGCGCACTGGGTCGTGACCAGCATCAGGACCCGGTCAGGATACCGGTGAACCAGCCCGGGCACGGGAGAGTGCCTGTCTTCTGCCAGTGAATCTTCCATCATGGCGGTGAAGGACTGCATCTCCTCCGAGAGCGGAATGACCTGCTTACGAACGGGATCATCGGGATCATTGGGGTCAATCAGGGAAATGAAGTAAGGTGTAATATCTACGCGGAACAAGCCACTCGTATTCAGCGCCTTGCGCTCGGACTCGGTCAGCGGGAGGATCTTTTCGATCTCTTCCACGGTATTCAGGCGATGACTTAATTGCCAACGCCAATCATTCCACTTTTCATCGGGAATGTCTGCATAGATTGGGGCACGCTTGGATACAAACGGGGTAGGCATTTTGTTTCCTCCGAATATGATCAGAATCAAGTATCTCTACCGCTTGTCTCACGCATGTGGAACATGCGTAAATTAACGATTTACCTCGATTTGCAGGCCGAAATTCAAATTCAAGGTAAGGAAATGCCGCGGTACTCTGTAATATGACAAATGCTGAAACGCATTTTGCGGAGGGTCATGATCTGGTCGAAAAAAACCAGCTAGTATTGATTTCATAGTCAGTATTGTAAGAGCAAACAAAAGTCAGGTCAATGACTACATGAGCGGTTAGCTATGAGCTGCCGGCCATCAACAGCCGGAAGCCCTTGCAGAGCAGGAACCTTTCGAGGCCACTGGCGTCTATGCTGGGAGAATGCCCGAAGGCAGAGTTTTGGGCTAGCTCTCGGTTAGTACAGGACTAGTACAGGATTAGTACAGAATTGCCGAGTTCATTACGAATGGATCAGGGAGGCGGCCTGGCAAAAACTTAGTTCAGTAACCTGGAGCTGGAAGAAATTGGGTTGTCATGATTTGTGAATAAGAGCACAACTGAGTACAATAGAATTGAGAAGAGCCGCAGGCCTGTGTGCCAGCCATAAGTCGGAAAATTCATTGAGACAGGCCGCGACGAAGGAGCACGTATGGCGAATGTGGCTGTTTTGACCGATTCATGCGCAAGCATTCCCGAAGATCTGTTGGAGCGTTTACATATCCGTACGGTAGCCTATTACATCCATCGTGGCCAGGAAGTCTTACGCGATCTTGTTACCATTCAAAGGGAGGAATTCCTGCGCTGGTTGACCACAGCCCGTTTTCTGCCTACTACGGCCAGTCCGGGTCCAGGCGATTACTTCGAGGCTTACAGGCAATTGATCAATGAGGGGAAGGAAGAGATCATCAGTATTCAGATGTCATCGAAAGTTAGCGGCGGGTTCCAGGCCGCGAGCGTGGCGCAAACCATGCTGCGGGATGAGTTTCCAGGTGTTCGGATCGCAGTGATCGATACCCAAAATGCCGCGCTTTGTCAGGGATGGATGGTCATCGAAGCCGCGCGCGGTGCCTTGGTAGGTCTTTCTCTCGACCAATTGGTGCAGACCGTTAGGAAGATGATCCCAGTCTCTCACATGATCCAGACTGCCGATACTCTCAAATATCTGTATATGGGCGGGAGAATCGGAAAAGCGCAGCAACTCTTAGGCAGTATGCTCAACATCAAACCATTGATCGGTATAGAAGAGGGTGAGATCGTGCCGTTGGGACGAGCCCGCAGCCGCGGACAAGCCTATCAACAAATGGCGGACATGGTTGCAGAAGTGGTGGGCAGAGGCAAAGCCAAAATTGCATATGTGCATGCGGGCGCCGAGCGCGAGGTCGAGAAGGTCAAGGATCTCGTTGAAGCTAAAGTGGACATCGTGGAATCTCTGATCGCCGAGCTCTCTCCGGCACTTGCGGTGCATACTGGTCCCGGCATGACCGGTCTATGTTACTATCCCGTAGAAACTTGAGAACCTGGCTCATTTTGATTTACGGTAGTAACGACTCCCCTGGCACCGCCCGTGATTTGCTAGGCAAATCAGGCAGGTGTGCGAAGCGCCCTGTGGGTCAGTCGTTGTTCTCAGGCAAAAGCTACTGCAGGTACGGAACCAACTTCCCTGCACAGGTGTATTTCCATAAGAATGAAAGACCTCTCCGGAGAGGCTGAGTGGACGAATCCACTTTAATTCGTGACGCTGCAAATGGCGACACGAGAGCCTGGGAACCGTTGGTGCTTGCGCATCAGGAGGCGGTTTTCCGGCTGTCGTACCTGCTCCTTGGCGATCCCGATGAGGCGGAAGATATTGCCCAGGAAACCTTTCTGCGCGCCTGGAACCATCTCGAGCGCTTTGACCCAGCGCGTCCGCTGCGTCCCTGGCTGCTAACCATCGCTTCACATCTGGCAAGTAACCGCCGTCGCTCGGCAGGAAGATATTTATCGGCACTGACACGTGCATTTCGTAACGAACCTGTCGCTTCCAGCAGCCTCGAAGAGAAAAGTACCCAGCGTATGGAAGCCAATGATCTTTGGAAGGCTGTCAAGAACTTGAGTATGCCCGATCAGCAAATCATTTATCTGCGTTATTTTCTCGATCTTTCAGTCACCGAAACCGCCCAGGTTCTCAGCGTGGCGGAGGGGACGATCAAATCAAGACTGAGCCGTGCGTTGGAACGGCTGCGTGGAATTATTCAACAGGATTTTCCCATTCTCGCCGACCGGCGCGAAGGACAGGATACATGAACGAGCGTAGCAGTCCTATGGACGAGTTGCAACAGGAACTCTTTGAAAAACAACTGCTTTCCCTCTCAAAGGGATTGAATTATCCGTCCACGCCTGATATTGCCGGATCCGTGATGAGACATCTCCGCGTTGAGCGGACACTGAGCGTAGGCGAAGTGGGAGGCGAAGCGCGTGCGGCGCAGCCTCGATCCATTTCCAGGAAATTAGCCTGGTCGCTGACCGTTATCATCATTCTCTTCTCCAGCCTCATGCTGATCCCACCAGCACGGGCAGCGATCCTTGAGTTCATTCAAATCGGGGTGGTGCGCATCTTTCGTACTGAGCCTACTCCGCTGCCCCCACCCACGGCAGAATTTCCGTCCACGCTGCTGCCTCTCACACCAACTCCAGCAGCGACATCAGCCGCCTTGATTCCTTTGCTCGAAAACATCGCCGGAGAGACGACACTTAAAGAAGCCCAAAAAGCCGCAGACTACCCCCTCCTGCTACCCTCTTACCCGCCTGATCTGGGTCAGCCGGATCGTGTCTTCGTTCAGGATGTAGATGGCACAATGACTGTTCTCGTCTGGCTGGATCCTCAAAAGACTGATCGGGTGTTGATGAGCCTGCATTTCCTGCCATCCGGTAGTTGGGCGGTTAAAAAGGTTGAACCAACGCTCATTCAGGAAACAACGGTCCGCGGCCAACGTGCCATTTGGACGATCGGTCCGTATCCGCTCCTATTATCGAATGGAGACGTGGATTTCACCCGATTGATCAATGGCCATGTACTGATCTGGGCAGAGGGGCGAGTGACCTATCGTTTAGAAACAGACCTGCCTCTGGAAGAGGCACTGAAGATCGCGGAGTCGCTTCAGCCGATCGCACCCTGACAAAAGGAATAACGGATGGACAGACGAACAGCGACGATGCGTCGCTGTTCGTTTTTGTTTTAATGACTGAGTTTACGCAGGGCAACTCCCAGGGAGGTGTCTTGAACCAGGCTAGAAAAAGAGGCACGGGTATCCATTTCGATTGGTTTTTTTGCCAGGTCGAAAGGGATGGCATGGGCCTCCGGGACTAAGCCGTCTGTTGCCACGGCGAGGTTCTCGGGATTGACTCTGCGTAAAGTGGGTTAATACGAGCCGATGGGATACAATATTACAAAAAGGAGAGAGAACGCATGGATCCCGCCTCTACCCATGGACTTTGGGCTGATTTACATCAACCGAACTACACACCCACTGACTCTGATTTCACAGTGATCGGCGTTCCTTATGATGGAGCTGCCTGCGCACGCAAAGGTGCAGCGCTTGCTCCTGAGCGACTTCGATTTTGGTCCACGCATTTAACGCCCTTTAGCGAAGATCGGACTCGCCTCGGCGATATCCGCATCTGTGACCTGGGCGACATTCCGATCACCGATCAACCTTCAGGCTTCGCCTCCGTCTACGAAAAGGTGGCGGCTCTGCCTAATGTGCCGGTCATGCTCGGCGGAGATCACTCGATCAGCATTCCTGTTTTCCAGGCGCAGCGCCGGCGCTACCAGGGACAGCGCCTCGGGGTATTGTGGGTGGATGCGCACCCTGACTTATGTGATGTCTTCGCAGGTTCCAGGCTCTCGCATGCCTGTGTTCTGCGGCGTGCGCTGGAGTTTGGGATTGAGCCTCAGGATGTATGTCTGGTCGGCGTGCGTTCGTGGGAAGACCAGGAGGTTGGCCTGATCGAAAACGGCGGACTAAATGTCTACAGCGCGGCGATGGTTGCAGAACGCGGGATGCGAAGTGTAGCATCCAGTGTCTATAGTAAGTTAAGCGGCTGCGATGCTGTCCATATTTCGCTGGATATCGATTGTCTCGATCCGGCATTTGCGCCCGGCACAGGGATCCCCGATTCAGGCGGCCTGACATCCCGTGAGGTAATCACATTGATCAAAGCCATGCAGGGGCTGCCGCTGATCGGTCTGGATGTGGTCGAGGTCTCACCGCCGGTTGATCCCTCCGAAGCGACGGTCTTTGCTGCCTTGAAGATCATCATGGAATATGTGGCAGTGTTCGCTCGGGAAAAACAGAAATGATGATGAGGATGGTTTCATGAAGGTGGATTTGGAAAAACTGGAAGTGACCCATAATCAAGCCGGGCATACTTTTGAAGTATGGATTGACGGGTATCTGTGCAAGTTGGATTACATTCAGGACGGCAATAATTTTGTCATCACACATGTAGGTGTCTATCCCGCATATAGGGGTCAGGGAGTCGCCGGGAAAATCGTAGAAGCCGGTCTGGAATATGCCAGGCAAAACTCCTTGAGGGTCATTCCCATGTGTTCTTATGCGGCCTCTTATATCCGCAGAAATCCCCAATATCTTGAATTGACAAGCCCGGAAAGAAGTGAATGACGCAGCCAGATATTCTTTTTCGCCTGGCGAAGCGGGCTGACGTACCATCGATTGTGCGTATGCTGGCGGATGATAATTTGGGCAGCCAGCGTGAGCGCTTTGAAGACCCACTGCCCGAAACATATTATTCAGCCTTTCGGCAGATTGACACTGACCCCAATCACGAGTTGATTGTGGCCGAACGAAACGGGGAAGTGATCGGGACACTACATCTGATGTTCCTGCCCTCGGTCAGTTTCCAGGGCGGACTGCGGGCGCAGGTTGAATCGGTGAGAGTGGATCAGCGCTTTCAAAGTCAGGGGATCGGCAGCGAGATGATGAAATGGTCGATAGAGCGGGCGAAGCAGCGCGGCGCACATATGATGCAGCTCACAACACACCAGAGCCGCCTCGACGCCCATCGCTTCTACGAAAGGTTGGGATTTAAGGGGTCACACCTCGGGATGAAATTAAGTCTGAAGTAGCTTGTGCTTTCCTTCAAATTTACATTCGTGCTCTTTGTGTTTAAAACAGAACACGTCCATGACTGAACGTGTTCGTGTGGCGGGGACGCAAGCGCAGGATTCGAATACCATCCCTTGTAAGGGGACGTGCGACCGAACAAAAACGCGCTCCTGATGGAACGCGTTTCGTGTGGCGGGGACGCAAGCGCAGGATTCGAATACCATCCCCTGTAAGGGGGCGTGCGACCGAACAAAAACGCGCTCCTGATGGAACGCGTTTCGTGTGGCGGGGAGGACAGGATTCGAACCTGCGACCGAGGATTTCGCCCCGGTAACCGCTTAGCAGGCGGCCCCATTCGACCACTCTGGCACCTCCCCATGTTGATTTACGATTTCAGATTTGCGATTGAGGATTTTCCAATCATAAATCGAAAATCGTAAATCGAAAATCGTCAATCGTAAATCGTAAATCGAAAATCGTAAATCGGATGGCGGAGGGAGTGGGATTCGAACCCACGTTGGTGTGACCCAAACATGTTTTCAAGACATGCGCCTTCAGCCGCTCGGCCATCCCTCCACAAAGCCCGAGACTCCCTGGCACCTGCGCCAGGTGCGTATTCTCGAGGGGCGGAGGCGATTTTACCATAAGATTGAGTTTAGACGTCTGATCCTGCTCCTTTTATATTTTGCTAATACTCGTATGCTACACTTACAGCTTCACGCTTCGACTACGCTCCTCTACAAGCACTCGTCGCTCCGATCAGCGCGAGACAGCTTGCAACCTAAACCAAACTCAGATATTCGAGGAAGAGGCAGTATAATCTTTCCCCGAAAAGGTAAATAATGCTGAAAAACTTCGTCAAAATATTTGGGGGCGACCCCAACAAAAAAACGATTGAGCAATTCCGCGCAATTGCCGAGCAGATCAACGCGCTCGAACCTCAGTTCGAGGCTTTGAGCGATGAAGCGCTGCCCGCCAAAACGGATGAGTTCCGGGCACGGATCGCCGCATCCGTTGGGAGCCTGGAAGGGCTCGATGAGAAGGAGCAGTTCAAGATCCAGCAGGAGGCGCTGGATGAAATCCTTCCGGAGGCATTCGCGGCAGTCCGTGAAGCCTCCAAGCGGACGATTGGCTTGCGTCACTTTGACGTCCAATTGATCGGCGGTGTTGCCCTGCATCGCGGCTCCATCGCTGAGATGCGCACCGGAGAAGGCAAGACTCTGGTCGCCACGCTGCCGATTTATCTCAACGCCTTGCTTGGCAAAGGTGTTCATCTTATCACGGTCAATGATTATTTAGCACGGCGTGACGCACGCTGGATGGCGCCTATTTATCAGCTGCTCGGGCTTTCCACTGGCGTTCTGCAAATGGCTGCTGCGACAGAGAACGGAAAGAAGGCCTTTCTCGTCGATTTTGAACGTGAGTCGCCTCATGAAGATCAGCAGCATCTGCGTCTGGTGGACCGGCGGTTGGCTTATGAAGCTGATATCACCTATGGCACCAACGCGGAATTTGGCTTTGATTATTTACGCGATAACATGACCATGCGCTTGAGCGACCGGGTGCAGCGCGGGCATCATTACGCGATCGTTGACGAAGTCGACAATGTCTTGATCGATGAAGCACGCACACCGCTGATCATTTCAGGGCCTGCCTCGGGTGACCTGGAATGGTATGGCAGGATGGCGCAGATCGTCAAACAGCTCAAGCCCGAAGATTATGAATTGAATGAAAAAGATCGCAATGTGTCGATCAACGAAGTAGGTCTGGCGCGGGTCGAACAGATGCTGGGCCAGCCTCTCATGGACCCTGATCGCCCTGAAGATGTGACGCCCGAACAGGCACGTCTGCGCGGCTATCTGGAGCAGGCGATGCGCGCCCAATTCGTCTTCCATCGCAATAAGGATTATCTCGTCCAGGCTGGCAAGGTTGTGATCGTGGATGAGTTCACAGGTCGCCTCATGCCCGGGCGCCGCTGGAGTGATGGATTGCATCAGGCGGTGGAAGCTAAGGAAGGCGTGAAGATCGAGCCCGAGAACGTCACGTATGCGACAATTACGCTGCAAAATTACTTCCGCATGTATAAGAAACTGGCGGGGATGACCGGTACAGCGCTTACCGAAGCGGAAGAGTTCAGCAAGATCTACAACCTTGAAGTGGTACCCATCCCTTCGAATCTGGAATATCAGGCCCTCGGCAATAACACGCCGCTGGTTGAAGTCAAAGCAAAAGATGAAGAGGGTTATGCATACTCTTATTTTGCCCGGCGTGAATCTTCCGGGAAGGGGCAAGCTGAGCCCTCTCCTCTTTTCTATCGCCGCAAAGATTACCCGGATGTCATTTATAAAACAGTCGAAGCAAAGTTACGCGCGATTGTGCTGGAGATCGTGCGTGAGCACGTGCGTGGACGTCCGATGCTGGTGGGCACAACCTCGGTTGAATCATCGGAACTCCTTTCGAATCGGCTCAAGGCGGAGCCTGTTCGCCGTTTATTGCAGATCGCGCTGGTGCGGCGTGTGTGGATGGAGGCAAACAATCGTGAAGAGGATGGACGCCTCATTCCTGAGTTACAGCCATTTAACGAGCCGCTTGAAAAGATTTCACCAGATGCATTGCGTAAGTTCATCCAGCCTTTTGGTATCACCAACATCAGCCCCGAGGATCCATCCAATCTGCATATTGTTCTTGATATTTTCCGGCTTGAGGAATCAGATACCAGCAGGTTAAAGGCGGTATTACAGGGCGGCGTTCCTCATCAAGTACTGAACGCGCGTAAGCACACGGAGGAATCCCAGATCATAGCGGGCGCAGGTGCGTTCGGCGCAGTGACGATCGCCACGAACATGGCAGGGCGCGGGGTCGATATCAAGCTGGGCGGCGAACTGGCTGAAGAGGTGATCACCGCAGTGAACCGTGTTCTTGGCAAAGTGGGACATGAAAATCCATTTGATATGACGCAGGAAGAACGGCGCGAGGCCCTGAAGAACGTTGACCCATCGAACTATGGCCTGTATGACGCAGAAGTAAAACTCTTCCTGCAATATTTTGAAGACATGGAGCGTGTGAAGGAACTTGGTGGTCTGCATGTCATCGGCTCAGAACGGCATGAGGCGCGCCGCATTGACAACCAGTTGCGCGGTCGGTCTGCCCGTCAGGGTGACCCGGGTTCTTCACGTTTTTATCTGTCGCTTCAGGATGATCTGATGCGTCTGCAGGGCGGCTCACAAGTCAGCAATCTCATGGAGCGTTTGCGGGTGGACGACTCTTTGCCTCTCGAGGTGCGGCTGGTCGGGAATATCATTGAACAATCGCAGCACCGCATCGAGGGCGCAAACTTTGATGTGCGCAAACATTTGCTTGAATATGATGATGTGCTCAATCAACAGCGTGCCCAGATTTACGGTCAGCGTGACCGGATCTTTGTCAAAGAGGACCTCGGTGACGATATCGCCGAGATGCTGGAACTGGAAGTCAAACAGCGCGTGACCACCGGCCTCGTCGATGAAGAAGGTCCCTGGAAGTTGATCGCCTGGCTGGAACAGGTGCAGCCGCCATTCATGAGCGGCGAGCGGTTGTTCCCCAGTTTTGGCTTGTCACTGCTGCTCAAAGAGCTGAATATGGAGTCTGGTGGCGGCATGGCGCAGGAGCAGGTTCCTGCACCCCAAAGTACGCAGGAGCACGCCCCTGCGGGGCGTCCTGCACTCCAAAAATTAATTGCCCGGGCGATCGAAGAGGAAAACGCTCATCATCTGCGCGCAATCGAGAATCTGATCGATACGACCGAGCAAAGTCTCCAGGCTCAACTGGCCAGCCGCGAAGATACACTGGATGCCTACTTCGATGGTTTGCGCGAGATGGAAGACGCCGAGCGTCCACGTCCGCAAAAAATGCTGGAGGACCTCAACAACCTCCTCGGAATACAGTTGAGACTTAACAACGAGCAATTGCGTACGTTTGGCGAAGACCCGGAGGAGGCAAAAGAAAACATCCGCAATTTACTCTCAACCCAATTGACGCTTGTTTATGCCTCACGGGTCATTTCGGCAGTGCAGAACCGGTTTGGCGAAGCTTTGGGCGAGAAGTTCGAGATCTCCAGTTGGGAGGACGCGGCGGATAAGATCCTGGCAGCCGCACAGAACGCCCTGGAACGCCGCCGTGACCGGTTGGTTGGAGAGAACGGTCAAATTGTGCATGACATTGAGAATCTCATGCCGTCTGAGGTCAACGATACGACCAAACTCCAGTTGTTGCTCTCGCTCTCTCAGGGTGCACGCACCGATTTCGATCAGAAAACTCACCGCCAGATCAAGAGAGTCTTTTCCCGCTTTAGTTATGTGTTCCTGATCGCGAAGCTGCTGGAAGGGCAGAAGGCCGATCTGGTGATTGAAGATGTACTGGATCACCTCACGGAAGCAGAGGAGGCTCTCCGTTTTGCCTGGGGTGAACGTGAGTATGCACGTCTGTCTGCCAATGCTCAAAGACTGGCGGACTTTGGCACGGCCGCAAAGATAGCGTTCGGGGAGGAAAGGCTCAATGAAACGGTTGCAAGCCTGGGCGAGTCGGACCGGGAAGCGTTGATTGAGTCGATTGGAAGATATGCGCTGAACGAGGTTCATCGACAATTGTTGTTGGGCGCCACGACTGAGTTGTGGGTAGATTACCTGACGCGTATTGAAGCGTTAAGAGTTTCGATCGGTTTGGAGGCTTATGCACAACGTGACCCGCTGGTACAATATAAATCCAAAGCCTCTGAAATGTTCGCACAGCTGGTCGAAGACATCCGCGGCCTGGTGATCAGCCGGGTCTTTGCCTACCAGCCGAGACCGGTCGAGATCACACCTGTTGAAGCTGCCAATGTTCCAACGGCAGCAACCCAAACTGTACAAACGGATAACGGTAAGAAAAAGAAACGGCGGCGACACTAAATATGTAGCGTTCCCTAACGCATGTTTCCGGTGTTAGGGACTCCTCTTAGAAGTATGTCAACAGTCGAACGCGTCACTGCTTCCCTTCACACTTATCGCGCTCTCCCCAAGGTGGAGTTGCATCGCCATCTGGAAGGTTCGCTGCGATTAGATACTATGCTTGACATCGCCCGTCAGCATGGCATCACGATTCCTGCTGATGTCTTGCGGTTGAGCACCCTGGTTCAAATCCAGGAAGAGGATAAATTTACCTTTCAGAATTTTCTGGCTAAATTCAATACCTTGCGATTGTTCTATCGCTCGCCGGATGCGATCCATCGTATCACCGCCGAAGCAATTGAGGATGCAGCCAAAGATAACGTACGCTACCTGGAATTGCGGTTCACGCCGGTAGCCCTGAGCCGGGCAGAACGTTTCCCTTTACATGAAGTCGTTGACTGGGTGATCACCAGCGCAAAAGAAGCTGCCCGGAAACAGGGTGTGATCGTCCGTTTGATCGCTTCGGTGAACCGCCATGAAAGCACGGACCTGGCTGAACAGGTAGCCTGGCTGGCCGTGGAACATGCAAAAAATGGGATGGTGGCGCTGGATTTGGCGGGCAATGAAGCTGAATTTCCATCCCAGCCCTTTTATGGGATCTTCAAGGAAGCCAAGCAGGCCGGTTTGCATATTACAATCCATGCAGGCGAGTGGGGTCCCGCCCAGCATGTCAAAGATGCCATTGAAGAAATTGGTGCCGAGCGGATTGGCCATGGTGTGCGTGTGCTCGAAGACGAAAATATTCTTGCATTGGCGCGTGAGCGTCGCACGGCGTTTGAAGTATGTGTTACCAGCAATTATCAATCGGGTGTTGTGCAATCGCTCGACACCCATCCGTTGATGAAGATGCTGGAGGCCGGTCTGAACATTACCATCAATACCGATGACCCCAGCATCTCGCGCATCACATTGAGCCATGAATATTACACGGTTTGCGAGGATTTGCTCATGCCCCAAAACACATTGAGACAACGCATTGTTGCCGCAGCGCAGGCCTGCTTCCTGCCGGAGGATGAGAAGGAAAAGTTAGTCAAGCAGCTTAACAAAGACCTGAAACTGTAATCATCACCACAAAGACCCTGAGGGTATCAAAGGCGCTCCTTTGTATTCTCACCTGTCTGATTTGCCCGGCAAATCAGACAGGTGTAAGAGTTCTAAATTGTGGTGTGAGGCTTGTAACGACCTTAGTCGTTACTACGAATTTCACACTCAAAGGAGACACTATGAACGATTTCTTCAGTGCACGCGATGTATTAAAAGTTGGGGATAAGGAATACGTTATCTATCGCCTCGAGGCGCTTGAAAAAGCAGGCCTGACGGACCTCAAGCGGCTTCCGTTTTCCATCCGGGTCGTCCTTGAGGCTGCGCTCCGCCAATGTAATGACAAAGAGATCACGCAAGCCGATGTAAAGAACATTGCGGCTTGGACGCCGAAAGGCACACGCCCCGGCATTCCTTTTCTCCCCAGCCGTGTCATCATGCAGGATTTCACGGGTGTCCCTGCCGTGGTGGATTTGGCAGCGATGCGTTCAGCAGTTGCCCGGCTCGGCAGTGACCCGAAGAAGATCAACCCGCTCGTGCCCGTCGATCTGGTCATTGACCATTCGATCCAGGTGGATTTCTTCGCTACCGCCGACGCACTCACTCGTAACACAGAAGTGGAATTCCAGCGCAACCGCGAGCGCTATGAATTCCTTAAATGGGGTCAGCAAGCGTTCAGTAATTTCCGGGTGGTCCCACCGATGACCGGGATCGTCCATCAAGTCAATCTCGAATATCTTGCCGATGTCGTTGGAGTCCGGAAGCTTCAAACCGGCGAGTTCGTGGCTTTTCCTGATACCCTGGTCGGTACCGACTCACATACGACGATGATCAATGGCCTCGGTGTGGTTGGGTGGGGCGTAGGCGGCATTGAAGCTGAAGCTGTCATGCTCGGGCAGCCCATGGATATGCTCCTGCCCGATGTGATTGGTTTCAAACTATACGGCAAACTGCGTGACGGCGTCACCGCGACCGACCTTGTCCTCACCGTCACTCAAATACTGCGTAAGAAAGGCGTTGTAGATAAATTCGTCGAGTTCTATGGTGAGGGACTAAATACCATGTCTCTTACGGATCGCGCCACGATCGGCAATATGTCCCCTGAATACGGTGCCACGATCGGCTACTTCCCGGTGGACGAAGAAACGCTGCGGTATATGCGCTTGACGGGCCGGTCAGACGAAGTGGTCGCACGCACCGAAGCGTATCTGCGTGCCCAGGGGCTCTTCCACGACCCATCCACACCTGACCCCGAATACACCGACACGCTCGAGCTGGACCTTACTTCGGTTGTGCCCTCTTTGGCCGGACCCAAGCGTCCGCAGGATCGTGTGGCGCTCTCCGATATGAAATCTGTTTTCGAAAGCGCGCTCACTGCACCTGTCAAAGAACGTGGTTACGAACTCTCCGCTGAAGCACTGACGCGTGAAGCTGTCTTTGGCACCAATGGGGGTACGCAAACAATGAGGCACGGCGCAGTCGTCATTGCCGCCATCACCTCCTGTACCAACACCTCTAATCCTTCGGTATTGGTCGCGGCAGGCCTGGTTGCGAAGAAAGCCGTGGAAAAGGGGCTCAATGTCAAGCCTTATGTCAAGACGTCATTGGCGCCCGGCTCGCGTGTGGTGACAGAATATCTTAAGAAAGCAGGTTTGATCGATCCGCTCTCCAAACTTGGATTCAACGTGATTGCTTATGGTTGCACCACCTGTATCGGGAATTCGGGTCCATTACCCGGTGAAGTTGCCAAAGCGGTTACAGGCTCGGACCTGGTCGCTGCGGCCGTCATTTCCGGGAACCGTAACTTTGAAGGTCGCGTCCATCCGCTGGTGAAAGCCAACTACCTCGCTTCGCCTCCGTTAGTGGTAGCGTACGCTCTGGCTGGCACCGTTGACATTGACTTGAACAACGAACCTCTTGGTATTGGTTCTGAGGGTCTGCCTATTTATCTTAAGGATTTATGGCCCTCGCAGCAGGAGATCAACCAGGCGATCGCGGCCAGCGTCAAAGCTGAGATGTTCAAAGACAAATACGCCGATGTATTCAGCGGATCTGAGATGTGGAAAGAGATCAAGGTCAAGGAAGGCGATATCTTCGAGTGGAGTGAGGACTCTACGTACATTCATCATCCGCCTTACTTCCAGACGTTGACACTCGACATACCTCCCGTTAAGGACATTCAGGGTGCGCGCGTGCTAGGTATATTTGGAGACTCGATCACGACCGATCACATCTCCCCGGCAGGCAACATCGCCACCGACTCGCCCGCCGGAAAGTTCCTGCAGGAGCGCGGCGTGCAGCCCAAGGACTTCAATCAATATGGGACGCGGCGCGGCAATGACCTGGTGATGGCACGCGGCACGTTCGCAAATATTCGCTTGAAGAACTTGATGGTCGCCCCCAGGGAAGGCAACTGGACGAAACATCAACCCTCAGGCGAGGAGATGCCGATCTTTGACGCGGCAGTGCAATATCAAAAAGAAGGCGTGCCCAGCATTATTCTGGCCGGCAAGGAATATGGTACGGGTTCCAGCCGCGACTGGGCTGCGAAGGGTCCATTGCTGCAGGGCGTGAAAGCGGTCATTGCTGAATCATTGGAACGCATTCACCGCTCCAACCTCGTGGGAATGGGGATCCTGCCCTTGAAATTCATGGAAGGACAAAATGTCGAAACGTTGGGGCTCACCGGTGAGGAAGTATTCGACATCGAAGGCTTGAGTGGTCACATGGCTCCCAAGTCGGTTCTCACTGTAAAAGCGAAAAAGGCTGATGGCTCAGTGGTTGAATTCAAAGCCATCGCACAGTTGAATACTGAAGTGGAAGTGAATTACTACCGCAATGGAGGCATTCTCCATACGGTATTGAGGAACCTCGTGAAGTAGAACAGAGTTGGAAGAATGAAACAGGTCGGCTCAGTATCGAGCCGACCTGTTTCTTTATATCCAGCGGCGAACACGCGCTTTAAAGTCAAGATATTCCTTGCCGAACTTTCCTTCCAGGTATTTTTCTTCAGGGATAATCACCCAGGCGGTGAACAATAAGATCAGAAATGGTAGAAAGAGAATAAACCATGGATTTTGAAAGAAAATGAACAACCCCGCATAGGAGATGAGCATCCCAAGGTACATCGGATTACGCGTAATACGATATGTCCCATCAAATACAAGAGCGGTGGTAGGATGGTGAGGGTTAGGTGTGGTATTGGCCTTGAGCATGCCGCTCAAGGCGGGAAAGCCCAACAAGAAGCCCCCTATGAACAGAATCGCGCCGAGGATCCGGCTCGGCAGGCTCGGCAGGAATGGAAGTGGTATTAGCCACTGCAACACGAACGTAAGTAGGATGGCCAGCGCAAGTAACACTGGCGCATCTATAAGTGGCTTGGGGCGATCAGTTTTTGGATTCATTTTTATCTCCGTAAATCTAAAATTTTCTTGCTGAAATCATAATGACAATAAATCTTATGGCAGTAGAAGCCGAATAAGAGTGTCCGTCAGCCATTGCGTATACTGTTTGTTTGTCCAGCCGAGATCAAGGGTGAACAGCCGGTAGAGTTCCGGGCTGGTCATAGACCAAATAATCTCAGCGGCCCTCCTTCTACTCAAACCTTCCCGCAATGGGCCATTCACAGCAATATGTTCTGCGACCACGGTCATATTTCTCAACCGTTCTCTAAGAAGACGCTGTAAAAGGCTGGCAATCTCTGGCTCTGTTTTCGCTGCGCCCCGCATGATTTCAAACACAGGAGCGGCGCGATTTAAGATTTCTGTGATGTCTTTGGCGAACATCGTCAATTGGCGATGCTGATCGGTATCGTGCAGTACTGCCTGAGGATTGGGGCGGTCAATCACGCGCACTGGCTGATCATCTCCTCCAACCGAAATATCGAAGAGAAAAGATAGGATTTTACGTTTATTTTTAAGGGTTGCATAAATGGTTTCAGATGCCACGCCGGCCTTTTCAGCAATTGCTTCAATAGTTGTTCCGGCGTAGCCTCTCTCGAGAAAAAGAGCCCGGGCAGCTTCAATAATCTGCAGCTGTGTTTCACGGGCCTGGGCCTGACGGCGAGAGGAGTCATATTTGCGCGGTGGGAGAGAGTTCTCAGGCATAGGATTGCATTCGTGCATTCGGTACTTCAAAGAAGTATTGAATACAGTACAACTGTATCAAATTTAGAGAAATTAGTCAAGTGGAAAAGTAACGCAATCCGTAGCTGCCTGGCGTAAAAAAAGACTCAGCTTCGCTAGCCGAGTCTCTGTGCTTTCCAGGTCAATGGTTCAGTCCCCTCAGATCTTCCCAAAAAACTCATCCTGCAAACGCTTCGTTTCGGTGTCCTCCTTGATCGCCCGGATGGACCTTGCCAGCCCGCGAGCACGCGCATCCAGCCAGAGGTTACCCTTCTTTGCCGTCGCCGGAATGCCATCGCCGCAATAATGGCTGGGATGATCGGCATACCACCACACACCCATATCGATATTCAGATCCCGTAAATGCTTGAGTCGTCCAAGCGGCATGCCTTCGCCGTCAGTAGGCATGGTCTCACGTTTAACAAGATCAGGGCGAATTGCCAGGATGGCGCTGGTCTCCTGTTCACCGGCGTGACCATCGACGGTGGTTTGCCACTGGGCACGAATTGTGGCTTCATCAGCAGGGCTGTAAAACTGCTCCGCGATATAAACAACGTAATCACGCGGACTTGCCAGCTGGATCTGGGCGAAATAGTGGATCAGGTTGTCATTGCCGCCGTGGGCGTTGACGATCACAATTTTCTTCAATCCATTGCGGGCAATCTCCCGGCAGGCATTCTCAAGCAGGCGGATAATCAATTCGGGTTCAATGCCGATACAGCCCGGGTAATGCCGCGCTTCCAGGATTTGCGTGAATATGAAGTCGGGAAAGACAATCGCAGGTTCCAATGCCGCTGCCCGGTTGCAAACTTCGCGGCCAATGAACATATCGGTTGCCAGCGGCAGGTGGTGTCCATGCCGCTCGATGCAGGATAATGGCAAAAGACACACGCCTCCTGCTTCTTGGACCGCCTCAGCGAAAAGATCGCCGGTCAATTCATCCCAACGCATAGCTCAACTCTCCTTTTTTGTTGATTTCCTCTTTTGCTCTCTTGCTGATTTGCTCTTTTGCTTATTTGCTCTTTTGCTCATTTGCTAAGATAACCCACTCAATTGTCCCCTTCGCACCCAGAATGTCAAGAGCAAAGGCATCTATCCCGGTACTGCTCAACCAATAGCAAAGCGCCCAGGAGCAGAAGCCTATTGTCATTCCCAAAAAACTCAGAACAACAGCCATAGTAGCTAGCTGCCTCAGTCAGCCCCAGCACATTGACGACCAGCATGCCGCAAACCGCCTCTTGGGCAGGGTGAACTAAGTTCGGCCGCGAGCTGACTATATAAGTTTCTCGCTCACGCCGCCCTCGCTTCCAGAGTAACACCGGCGCCGCACTCCTTCGAGCGTGCTCACCTGCACTGCGCGCACACCTGTCCTCCCACTCCGCTGCGCTTCGGGGACGCTCCGCAGTGGCGGACGGCGCCAGGGGGCGCACACCTGCCCCGGACGCAGGTGCCGGGGAGTGTCGCGAGGGACGGCGCAGGGAGCACTTTTGTACCAAGAACTATACTAGGGGGAGGGGCTGGCGACCAGCATCTCTACCAGGCCAGTTGGATACAGAATGGATTTCCCCGTAACAAACTCATCTAAACTCTTCCATACCGCGCGGACCTCTTCTCCATTCGCCTCGTTTCCTGAGATGACGGTCTGTTCATACAGCTTGGGCTCTTTCAGTGCCCCATCGTACACGAGCAAGATCTCATGACCGGCATTCCCATTGAAGGTGAAAATGCTTTCAAGAGTTCCCAGATATCTCAAGCTATCTCCGTCCACCTCGGCATTGATTTCTTCCAGTAACTCGCGGCAGATCGTCTGTTTACTGTTTTCACCAAATTCAATGCCTCCACCCAGGGGACGGAAAAAGGTTTCGCCTTTGACAGGGTCGTACCCTTCGGCCACAAGGATGCGGTTATGATGGCGGAAGACACAAATGGCTAATGGGCGGATTCTTTGCTTCTTCATATTTCCCTCCGGTAGGGGCAACCTTAAGTGCCCCAAAGGGGTATACGGTTGCCCCGTTTTAGACAGTAATTAATTCAACTTGCTTTTGCGAGCGTACCCCGGCGAGAT
>DATGYJ010000330.1:0-11797 GCA_035298105.1 Anaerolineales bacterium
ATGATCGAATCTCATCTGTGGTGTGCATCTCGGCCGTGGAGGCCTTAACAAAAATGTAGTTCAACAAGATTCCAATTGGTGTATAATTGTTCCATCCGATTAGGATGGAACTTTTTATTTTGGAGTACAACATTGACAGCATTGCAACTCAATCCAAACAATACCGACACCATCAAGCTGGACCCTCAGACTTCATCCTGGCTATCCGTGATCGAGCGCAATTCTGATAAGGGCAAAACTTGCATGGTGCCAAAGCATTACTTTGAAGTTCTCTTCACCTGGGGATATGTGGAAGGAACATTTGCAGCCGCAAAGCTCTCGGCCACGGGCCGAGCACGTCTCCTGGGGGAAAAGATGCAGCCCAAAGAAGAAAAGAAACCCAAAACCAAAAAGAAATAGGAGGCTGGATGCCTGTCATTCGTATTACCCGTGAGCTGGCGAATACACTACTGCAGCTCAGGGGCGGCAGCTGCCTGGGTGTTCACGGCAGAATCTATAACTGCGCCCCACTTAACTACACACCGTATTGCTGGGAGCCGAACCTCAATCCCGACACCGGCAAAGTTCTGATCCAGAACAAATTGGTCCGGCGCCGGAGCAGGCGTGAAGGGCACGTATGGTGGCACGGCTGGTTCCGAACGGTCTGGGTTGTTTCCGACGCCGGAAAGCAACTCACTCTCCCACCCGAAGAATTCTGGGCCTCAGAATGAACTTCTGTCACACACACCCAGAGAACCCCGACTGCACCAAGGCTTATCTATTGATTACCAAGGGCGAACGCGAGAAGGCCATCCAAATCCTGGCGAGCATTGGATACACAGACGCCGAGCGCCAGGTCGAAATGATCGAAGGCTTCATCCAATTTCAGATGAGAGGAACTAACCAACACGCCAAACGAAAGCGAAGAAAGCTATGAAGAAATATCTCTTATGCAAAGTGTTTTGCGATGACGAAGAAGTGCCAGTTCAGTGCGCATACTTCCGCCCGTCGCAGCCCAGTGTCGACCATGAGGGAGATCAGCGCTTTATCTCTTGCTGTGTTGCAGGCTTTCAGCACCTTCTGAACCTGCTCTGCCGTGAGGCACAGCAACCGTTTATCGGCGATGGTCGGCATACGAAACATCACGGGCTTCTGGATGTGGTCTTCCGCCAGAAAGAACCTGAGCATTGTCCTGATTGCCCTCGCGTGGTTGTTCACGTAGCTATCCGTCACTCCGCGTTGAGCCAGCTCCGATAGATACGCTCGGACGTGGCGAGCAGAGATTTCTGGCGGGCTTGTAACGCCGTTCGCCACCATCCATGCCATCACTTTATCGAGCGTGAAAGCGTACCAGCTTATCGTTCGCTCTGTGCACATAATTGCCTGGCGAGAGAGCAGGAAGTCGGTGTATGCCTCATAAAGAGAACGCGAGGCTGATGCCCATGCTAAATTAGGGTTGGGTTGGAAAGCCATAAAACACCACCTACCTGTGGCGGTGATTAGGTATATTTTCGTCTAATGAACCATATATGGGGGGTGTATTCTTCGAACCCGCGGATATCAGCTTGGAAGGCTGATGCCTTACCACTTGGCGACTCCCGCGTGCGCACGAGATTTTACCACAATCATACAGGGAGAGCTGACTTCCAAATCATACGTCTCAGGAAGTTTTTAGACGCTGTCTGAAAACTCTCAAACCGCCGGTCTGGACACCTACGCCGCGGTGCGGTGTTGCCACACGTGCCTGATTTGCCCAGCAAATGACGGCTATTACGCCACCGCAGCCCAGTTGATCCGCTAGATGGAATTCCTGGAAAGTACTTTCGAGCACAACCCGGCATATTTTCCGATGTCGGAAACATTGCCGTCGAATGCCGGGAATTCTTTTGCCTTGACTTACCAATATCGTGGGGGTATAGTCACTGGGCTTGCGGCAAAACCTTAGCATATTTATGGAAAGTTTTCAGTCACTCGATCCTGATCATAGTACTATATATTCTCCCCGTCATTTGATAACGCTGGGCCTGGTTTAGACTTCCCTGTTCGTCGATGTCTTGATTGCCCTGCGTCCAACTGGCGCAGGGTATTTTTTGCGGAGGCATTATGGGATTGTTTCAAAACATCTTACCCCCCAAGGAGCGTTTGGTACGCCCGTTTACATGGGGAGATGTCCTTGTTATTCTTCTCATGGCTGTACTTTTATATGGGGGCGCCCGGCTCGCTTTTGATTCGCCACCTCTGATTGAAGGTCCGAAAATTTCGCTCAACCCTTCTGCCCTGCCGTGGTACACGCTTCTCTCGGTGGGTCGGATGCTCGCAGCGTATATTCTCTCACTTTTATTCACGCTTACCTATGGACGCTCTGCCGCTTATAACCGTCGCGCCGAATCGATCTTATTGCCTTTGCTGGATGTATTGCAGAGTGTGCCCACCTTGTCCTTCCTGCCCGTTGTCTTGCTTGGTCTGAGCGCCATCCTGCCCCAAAGGATCGCCACCGAGCTTGCGGCAATTGTCCTGATCTTTACAAGCCAGGCATGGAACATGACGTTTGGCTGATACCAATCGCTGACTACCATCCCGAAAGAATTAACCGAAGCCAGCGCCATTTTTCGGTTGAATACGTGGTTGCGGTTCAAGCGCTTGGAAGTGCCATTCGCCACCATCGGCTTGATCTGGAACAGCGTCATGTCATGGGCGGGAGGATGGTTTTTCCTGATGGCTGCTGAAATTTTCACTGTAGGTTCACGAGACTTCCGTCTGCCTGGACTTGGCGCATATCTTCAGGAAGCAGCCAATCAGGGTGACTTCCGCTCGATTGCTTTTGGCCTGGCTGCGTTGATCATAACCATTGTGGCGCTCGACCAGTTCATCTGGCGTCCACTGCTGGCCTGGTCAGATCGCTTCAAAGTGGAAATGACCGAAAGCGACGAGCCGCCGACCTCCTGGTTCTATGATTTGATCCATACTTCAAAGCTGTTCTTATGGACACGCTCGCTCTTTGGAAACCTCGCCGAACGATTTGACAGTTGGATGATCCGTCGTGCGCCAATGAGGTCGAGCCTGGAAATTGACAATTCGAAGCTGGATTGGAAGATGAGGCTTTTTTATGTCCTGATCGGCGGCGTTATCCTTTATGGTGGTTATCGTGCGTCCCTGATGTTATTCTCAGTTCCGCGGTCACAATGGGGACAAATTGGGGTTGGTGTCGCGGCAACATTCCTGCGTGTGAGCGTGTCTCTGGTGATTGCCTTGTTATGGACGATCCCTGTGGGTGTCATTATTGGGACCAATCGCCGTGTGGCTACGGTCCTCCAACCCATTGTCCAGGTGACCGCAGCGGTGCCTGCAACAGCCATCTTCCCAATCCTTCTGTTATTCTTTATCAATATGGCAGGAGGCTTGAATATTGCGGCTATCTTCCTTATGCTCATGGGCACACAATGGTATTTGCTGTTCAACATCATCGCCGGGGCAAGTGCCATTCCACAGGACTTGAAATATACATCGTCTCTTTTGCAGCTTTCACGCTGGGAAAGGTGGCGGACGTTGATCCTGCCTTCCCTGTTCCCGTTCATTATCACTGGCTCGATCACTGCCAGCGGCGGCGCATGGAACGCCAGCATCGTAGCAGAATATGTTCATTTTGGCGGAAAGACTCTGTTTGCCACGGGCATTGGTTCGCTGATCTCACAGGCAACCGCCAGCGGCGATTATCCATTGCTGCTTGCTTCCACTCTGAGCATGATCCTGACGGTCGTGCTTGCCAATCGCTTATTCTGGCGGCGTATGTTTAAGATCGCCGAAGAAAAATATCGAATGGAGTAATCTCATGGCAACGGACAACACGAACACTACATTGCTTAAGCTGCGCCATGTCCAGCAAATCTATACCAGTGGTCAGCGCCGGTTTACAGCCGTGCAAGACGTGAACCTGACCGTCTTCGAAGGTGAATTTGTGGCTCTGCTGGGACCCTCTGGCTGTGGCAAAAGCACTTTACTACGCATCCTCACTGGATTGCAAAAGCCTTCCGAGGGAAGAGTGCTCTATCGAGACCAGCCGCTTCACGGCGTCAATCCTCATGCGACCATTGTCTTTCAGACATTTGCTTTATTCCCCTGGCTCACCGTGCTTGAAAATGTGGATTTAGCGCTTAAGGCACGCGATATACCATTCAACATTCGCAACCCCCGCGCACTTGATCTGATTGACCGCGTCGGCTTGGATGGCTTTGAAACTGCCTACCCACGCGAGCTTTCGGGCGGTATGCGCCAAAAAGTGGGCTTTGCGCGCGCTATGGCTGTGGAGCCAGAACTGCTATGTCTCGATGAACCTTTTTCTGCGCTGGATGTGCTAAGTGCTGAGTCTCTGCGGGGCGAATTGATGGAATTGTGGACCAGCGGCAGTATTCCCACAAAAGCTATTTTGATGGTCAGCCACAACATCGAAGAGGCGGTGTTTATGTCTGACCGCATTGTAGTGATGGATAAGGAACCAGGACGGATTATCGCTGAGGTCAAGGTGGAATTGTCACATCCCCGTCAGCGTAAATCTGAGGAATTCCAGCGAGTGGTTGATGAAGTATATGGAATGTTGGCCGGCAAGACGGAAACTGAAGCGATTGAGTTGGGCACCGCTCCTGGCGAACAGGGTCATACCCGTTCGCTTCCAAAAGTTGCGATCTCAGACCTGGCTGGTTTGCTGGAACATCTTTCTGAACTTCCAGAAGATCAGCAGGATATTTATCGCTTGCCGGATGAATTGAATGTTGACTCAAGCCACATCTTGAGTCTCACCGAAGCTGCCGAAATATTAGGGTTTGCTACGGTTGAGAAGGGCGACATCAGTCTGACATCGCTAGGCGAGACTTTTGCCGAAGCCAGTATTCTGGCGCGCAAGGAGATTTTCGCCACACGCATCCGTCGTTTGCCTTTGGTGCGCTGGCTCACCACCATGCTGACCCATTCTGAAAACCACGCTTTGGATTGGGATGTAATCCAAACAGCCCTGGAATTGGAATTTCCAAAGGAAGAGGCAGAAAAGCAATTAGACACGCTGATCAATTGGGGGCGTTACGCTGAATTGCTCTCTTACAATGATGACAAAGCCTTGGTCTATCTGGAGACACCCCTTCAGCAAACCGTGAGACCTTCTTGATTTCACCGCATGGAAGGATGGTGGCGAGCTCGGGAATAGGTTCAGCAAGTTGATCGATGGGTTGGAATTGTTCTATAAGGGATAAGCTATGGCAAACAAAGAGCAATTGGCGACATTGAAGCAGCATTTGCCCCTGTCGGCGCAAATGAATTGGGCTTTGGGGCCATTGCATTCCTGCCGCTGACACTGCCGGCATACTGGCTGATGGTCGAAGCGTTTGAAGCAGAAAAGCCCGGTTATTCCTCGGGCTTTTCATTACTTATTGGGAAAGAGATTTGAACTTTGTGATTAGTTGTTTGATGTTGCCAGCAGCTGCGCAAAGTCAGTTTTCCGTAGGCGCGCCACCAACTCCTCCTGCGCCTCGCACCAGACCGACCTAATTGGGCAATCAATATCAAACGTGCAGACCCCATTATCCCCAACACATTCGTTGAGTTGAATGGGGCCATCGATTGCTTCAACGACTTCGAGAAGCGTAATCTCTTTGGGATCCCGGGCAAGCGTTACGCCACCGCGGGCCCCTCGTGAGGTATGAAGCAGTCCCGCGATGGAAAGCTGTGAGATGATCTTTGCGAGGAACGACGGTGGAATGTGCTGTTGCTTTGCTACGCTGCCGGTTGAGGTTCGATCCCCATTTTTATTCTGTGCCAAGTGTAGCACGGCACGAACGGCATAATCAGCCTGACGAGTGAGTTGCATATGTACCTTCCTTCCGAAAACAGACAAAGCCTGTCTCTATACCCTATTTTAGTGTCACATTAAAGTGACAACAAGTGATAGAGGTCATGGATGAACAATGACCTTTTACTCCGATTTTTTGATGTGTGCGGCACTAGAGCGGGCTTATATTGATACAATGCCGACAAGTATGATTACCAGTGCTATAAATCAGTTCAAACTGCCGCCAGCGGACACCAGGCTGGAGGAATAGATGTCCATTTTAGTGTGGACACAACACCGCGCCTCCGCCATCCACCAATGGGCAGTCGGTCGAGCAATTCCCGCCGATGAACCTCTCGAAACCGATATTGAGATGTTCGAGCAACAACAAGCTGCAATCAGTATCGAGCTATAAGAAGGTAGTGAGATTTTACTCATCCATAAACATCAATCGGGCGGCTCGAGCCGCCCGATTGATGTTTCGTAAATGATTTTACGGTGTGAAGCCATCGCTGAGCGTTCCCAGGAATGCGACGATTGCTTCTTCCTCTGCGTGGGTCAATCCAAGGTTGCCCAATTCAACTCTGTTAACGTTTTCAGATACTTCAGGCGCGGGCCAGCAATTTGCAGCCAGCGCTTGTGCTTCGGTGTAATCTCCTAGGCACGTTGGAAGCACATCGCGTGTATTGTAGAAATGTACGATCCCCCACAGCGACTTGAAGTAGCCGTTGTGCCCATAGTCTTTGATGAAATCATTGGATGGTCTCAAGTCTACATTGCGCAGGGTTGGGACCTTTTGTTTGCCCATATTCGCATCGGCAAATACCGCATAATCGGATCTCGTTGCAAGGAAGCCACCCAGACCCAGGTCAATGAAGGATGGGTTGTAGTCGTAGACCGGGTTCTCTGGATTTTTGGGAATGCCCAGATTGTCAAAGGTAAAGTCTGTAAAAAGTGCATTCTGACCATTACTTGGATGACACGCTTTACAGCCGCCTTTACCCTGGAAGAGAGCGTAACCTTTTTGTTCCTCTTGAGTCAGTTTTGCCTGGCCTTTGCGGGCGTAATCGAATTTGGAGCTAAAGGCATTCACCTCCGCTGAACCCTCATAGGCCGCGATAGACAAGCCAATGGCATCATAAGCCATATTTACATTCGCCGGATCGCAGACTTCCGCTCCCCAAACCTGCCTGAACAGATCACCGTAGGCCGCGGCACAAACTCTTGTCACCACGTCAGCCGGTGAGGCTAGTGCCTGTTCCTTCGGGTTTAGGAATGGACCCTGAGCCTGATCCGCGGCAGGATTGCCCAGCTTCTCGCCTGTCGCACGCCCATCCCAGAAGTTGCCGCCTACAAACGAGCCCTTTTTATCCATGTGAAAGATCGGACTAAGAGTCGCGTAGGCTGAGCTCGGGGGTTTCCGATCTCCAAAAGCACCCGGTATTGATCCCTCATAGACTGATCCATGCATATTGATCGCTTCAATTGGCCCAGTCCAACCCACTTCAGGCCCGTGACAAGCCGCGCAATCCTGGTTCTGGTTTATCGATAGATTTTCATCGAAGAAAATCAACTTACCCAACTGCTCTTTCGATGTCAGGGTAGGGCTGGCAGCTGCAACAGAAATCACCATTACCACCCCAAGTGCCGCAATGAAGGCCGCGATGAGACAGAGTTTACTAATCTTGCTCATACCTTCCTCCATGTAGTTTACGCAAAACCGAGCAGCCTACAACATAGGCACGTGAAAATTCTTGTGCAACCTCCTTTCTGAAAGAAAAATGCAGGGATACAACCAGATTTGCCCTCTGGTTTGTGGCTGTGAATCATCTCAGTATCTAATAAATATGGGACATTGGGTTAAGAATATGTCACATCCTAGTTTCAGAGTAAAGTTTTCAATTGTTGACAGCAAGTAACGTTCGTCATATCTTTTCCTTACATTTCCCTACAAAAGAAAAGGATGAGACTCTTCCATAAGTAAATTTAGCTGAATTACAGCGCATCCTGCTCACGGGCATCGACTTTCCCGCATCGGAAGAGGCGTACATCACACGCAACACAATAACAAACACCGCTACGTCTGGCGGTGTTTGTTTTCTTAGCACAGTGTTCTTCAATATTTGGTGGTATACCCACGACCTTCTCCCTGGCAGGGAGACGTGCATCACGTTCATGGATAACAAGCCTATCTCCGGTGCAGGATGTTATCGATAGGCCCGTGTTCCTTGTGAGCTTGCACTAAGTCATCGTCGACCATCTGGATGTATCTTCCGGTCATATCAAGTGTGGCGGGCAGGGTCTATATTGAGCCTGGCATCGCATCTACTCGCAATACGTCAAACTCCTCGTTAACTGGGCCGGGAAGAGATCGGTCAAACGAGGCGGCTTGACGAAACTACTATTGCGCTGGGTGACGAACTTCTGGGCACACAACCAGCGGACCCAGGTATGGATCACGGCATAACAGCCGATTACCGTGCGGGTATGCTCCTCTCCCTCATTGGGACCATCGGATAGGTTGGCAATGTACATGCGGACATGGTCCGGTGTAAGTTCTTTCACCAGGATATTTCCCGTGAAGTAGATAAATGAATCAAGCACCTCACAGTACGCACGCCTGGTCTGGGGGTCCAATCCGGCAACCCGGCAGTCAAACAGGAAAGTTTCTTTCGCGTGGCTTAAGAGCGCCTCTTTCATAGATCCAATTTTCATGGTAACCTCTTGCCTAGATTTTAGCACATATGTTCTAAATTTAGATGAGACAGTTTTAAGAATTCTATGTGCTTCCTGATGACAAAAGAGGAAATATGACTATCTATATGTGGAGGTTTCTTCGTATTCCTGAGCCGGAGACTGTCGAGCAGTTTATCGATGCTCAAATGCCTTTGTTTTCACGCTACGCCAAAGCCCTGACTGGAGGAGATGGCGAGCCCGTGGTCGACCTCATGCGAGTCGAACACAACTGCGGCGCCGTCAACCTCGAGTTTCAACTCAATGGCATTGAGGACCAACACGGCGATGTCTTCTGTTTCCCGGGCTACTATCCGGGCGACATGGATGATGAGGGTATCCCCCTATTTAACTGTTGTGATACGGGTGGGCACTTCTACGGCGAGATCGTGGAAAAAATCCTGGAGCGTGCCCGAAGAGTATTTGAGATGGAGGTAACAATCAGTGTCAAAAAGCAAAAGCAACTCTATTCGGCCCGGTAAGTTTGGCTCGCAGGTCACACTTGATCCGGACTTTTTGTTGTGCCATGCACTCTATATGCCTGACGGTGAAACAATCGTAAAATCCAATATGACCCTCGGACAGGCAATTGAAGCGATCGCGTTCGCGCATATTAAAGCCAGGATGCCGCAGTTGGCAGATAAGTGCAACGCCGCCAAAATTGAGTTCAAGGATGGCAAGTTCGTGGTCTGTTTTGCGGATAGTATCGATAACTTGAATTTATAAGGTTAGAATCTCCTAAGCAAGTCGTTGGAGATGAGTAGGCTGATCGTACGCTCCACGTCAAGCAGGTTTGAGTTGAGTATGCTAAATTTGGGGAGTAAGGTGATTTCTCTTCTCCTCCTCTTAATGAGAGAACCGCGGTCGGCGTCCGCGGTTCTCCCATTTAAGGGCAGGACACAGATGTCCCGGGGAGCAGCAGCTGTAATCTATTGATTGAGTTTATTCAAAGGGTGTACATTACTCAACGAACTTTCCAGCACCGGAAACGTTACAGGCTCTTCCCCGGACCAGAATGCCCGAGTAGTCGGGAATTTTTCGAGAAGACACGTATTACTTTTTACATAAACCTTAGTGATCCGATGTCCCTCCGCCGATCGAAATCTTTTGCAGCAAAAATACGCTCAAGAGCATACACAACGCGCCGAAAACGAATAATCCCTTATAGCCAACCCACACCTGGGGCCACGCAGCGTTCAGCCAGTCCAGTGCCGGACCTTCCAGGCGTGCCAAAGCCCCCGAGCCTGCCGTTGCTAAATTTGTGAACCCGAGATACTTGCCGGCTTCAGCCTGCGGTGCAAGTGAATTGGCGAGCGCCCAATTCGAAGTGAGGAATAGACCGATCCCCGCGCCGAGAACACTGCCGAATATGATCAGTCCGCGCACATCGGTCGCGAAAGGCATGAGGGCCATGCCTCCGGCAGCGATCAGCGTGCCGATCAGGAGAATGCGCTTGGCACCATATTTATCGGTCAACCAGCCGCCGGTCAGCACGAGAACCACTAGGCTAAGGGTCAATACAGCCAGTAAGTCACCCGTCTGTTTTGGCGGATCGGCGACGCGCAGCACATCCTGCAAATAATATTGAGCAAAAGCCTGTACGCCATAGATGCCCAGCAGGAACAAGGTCCGTTCTGCGATCAGCCACCAATAGGCAGAGTTCTCTCGAAAATCGATCCGGAATTGACCCAGCAAAGATTTCCAATCGGTGTGCTCGCCAGCCGGCGCCGGTTCTTCCCTTACCCCAAAGATCGTGATCCCTGCGGCAACTGCCAGCAGTCCCATCACAACCAGCATGATGCGAGTAGGATCTCGGGTAACGGAATCCAGCAGCCGGCCTGCCAGAAGCGAGGCCAGGACCAGGGACAGCATGTCCATGAAAGTCTTCAGGGAGGAGGCCACGCCCAGCTGAGCCTGCGGTACGCGATCTGGCAGGAGCCCCTGCATTGGTCCATGCGCGATGTTCGAGCTGAATTGCAGACCAATATATCCGATGAACAGCCATACCAACCCGCCCGCCCAGGCTAGAACCGAGAGAAACACAAAGTCAAACAAAGTTCCAAATGCAACGAGCGGACGCCTGCGCCCAAAGCGTGACTTCCATCCATCCGAAAGCGCGCCCGCAATTGGCTGGACAGCCATCGCAATGATCAGACCCGCAAAGGTCAGCAAGCCAAGATAGGTGTTCTTTTTTGCATCAGGCACATAGTTCAGCAAAACGGCCGGCAGGAGAATGGGATGGATTGCATTCCACATGAATGAGAGCCCGACCCAATACGCATTGAGGACCAGCAGTTGTGCAAAGTTTACATGGTGCCGCATAATTTACTTTACTTTATGTTTGAATTTTAGTCTGCGAATCAATGTGAAAAATAAAGTCAATAACGGGACAAGCGGTAGTTTCTTCAAGCGAATTCTCCTCGCAGGTGCAATGGTAATAGACGTGCTATGTTTTTCATGATGATCCGTGCAGCCCGATCATCTTTTTCAGCCGCGGATAGATCATTCCTGACCGTCAATTCATAGCCTTCCCCAAAATGCAGACGGAAAACTCCTTCTGATTCAAACGCGCCGACAGGAATAAATGTCAAACCAGCTTTAGAGAGTAATAAGCTGAATCTCCCTGCGCCGGCGGCTGGACGCGTGAGAACTCCATTCGGCGGGTCATGTCCCTCCGGAGCCAGCCCAAGGATTGGACTCTGTATATGCTTCACATACTCTAACACCACCCGCACAGAGGCGGCACGCTCTTCCACGTCTTTGGGACGTGGCGGCATAGGCGGCATGGTCGTGAAGCCATAGATAGCTGCAATGCGCTTCAACAGGATGCGAGAACCCAGCGCGCCGAACGGCCCATACCATTTGCCTGGATAGGTAAATTCACCCGTCATCACCCAGTGGATGTTTGGTGGAACGACCGCGGAGATCGCCAGCGCAAACCATTGAGCGCCGAAGCCGGGACGATGATAATGATTGACCGTGAGAACACAAGCTCCATGCTGAGGGATATTTTTGTTTCCTAAAACCCGCAGGGGTGGCTTCAAATGCCCGATACAGGCCTGCGCATCTTTGTGAAAATCTCGCCGGCGCAGGAGAACGACATCACGTGCAATTCTTAGGAACAAACCGGGCGGATACGAATAATCAGGATGATCCATAAAAGACTAACTACCTGACAGTTTGTTTCAAAAGTAATCCGTTGGTCGAGTAGGCGGTGCTCTCCCGCCATACACCTGCATGGTTTGCCTAGCAAACCACGTGCGGTGCCAG
>DATGYJ010000331.1:0-8653 GCA_035298105.1 Anaerolineales bacterium
ACATCATCGCTCAAGCCTGGCCCAAAATCGCGTTCATCAATTGTATACTGGCAGAACTTTATTAAACTAACCGAAAGGCTTGTTCTAACGGCAAATTGCCCCTGCAATAATTGAATTCACACCTGCAAACTCTAGGAGATAAAGCTGCTCGCGCGCCGGCGGAGCAGCGGCTCACGGATCGCCTTCACATCCATCTTGCTCGCGCCAAGAAACGTAACGAGCTGTGCGAACCCACGCGCTAATGCCTCGGCAAATGCCTCATCTTTGCCAAGCGCCTTATCCTCCAACCACAAGCCCAGGATAACAAACGTATCCGTCGTCCGGTCCAATCTGCTGTCGAAGCGCGCCACGAGCCGGTCGCCCCACAAGATCGGCAACGTGTAGTAGCCAAACTTGCGCTGGGGTTCGGGCTTGTACACCTCCCATACATAGTCGAAGCCGAACAAAACCTTGGCGCGCCCGCGGGCACTGACAGGATCGAGCGGCGCGAGGAAAACGACCTCTTCGGTCGTGGTCGTCTCCAATGGGTTCCACGCCTTCGGGATACGCCCGGCGCTCAAAGCGCGCAGCACCTTGACGTCACTACCGAGCGCGTAGTGCACCGCCTTCCAGCCTTCAACCTGCACCTCGATGAGGTCGCCGTCAGCCAACATCGCCTCGAGTATCTGCTTCACTTTGCCAAATGGCACGCCGCGGTGAAACGAATCACTCACGCGGCTCACCCGCGACAGGCCAGAGAAGCTGACATCCTTTTTGATCAGGAAGCGGTCAGCCTCGGCTTCATCGCTTTCGCGAATGAGATGCGCCGGCGCGACCGTTTCGGTGAGAGCGTACACGCGCTCGAAGCGCTCGCGGTGATGCGTCATTACTTCGCCGGTGCGCCACAGGTAATACAAAGCCAGGGCGCTGTCCTTACGACCGCGATAGTTTTGCGTTCGTGTGCGCGTCGCCATCTCGAAATCGCGGTTGCTCACAACGCCGCGCTCGCGTAAGATGGCCCGCATTTCGAGAATGGCATCGGCGTGGTCGCGGCCCATGCTGCGAATTCGCGAGCCATTCTCGCGCTCGCGACGCATGACCACGCGCCAGTGCGGCAGCTCGTCTATCGGTCGGACGGCCAGCCAGCCGCCCCAGTCGAAGAACTTGCGCTTCTGGTATGTCACGTCCTCCCACATCTCGGGTTTATAATCGAGCACGCGGCTGTGCAGCATGATGTCCTGGCTGCGAGCGATGATTTGCAGGGGATCCAGTTGCAAATACTCCATGGCTCGCATGGCTTGCTCCGTACCTTTAACGCCGCGCCAACGCCGTCCAGGCCACAAGCCCTGCTTGCCAAGGATGAAGCGCCGGGCCGTCTCGATGTCAATGGTCAGCATGACAGCCTATTATAAAGACGCGTAGACAAATAGGGAAGATACAAAGAAAAATCATCTGATGCGATGGTATCATCACCCCATGACCACAGCCACCTTGCAAGCGAATCCCAATCCGGCGTTTACCAAATGTCGATTGGCAAAACCCGATTGAACTGATGGCAACGATAGTTTTACAGCAAATTGTTCTTAACGGATACGCTTATTCCTCAGCACCAAAGATAAAACAGAATGCATGAGAACCAGAGGTTGAGCCTGTCAATCACATAGTTCGGCCGTTCATTCAAGCCTGTATCATCAACAGCCGCCGATGGTTGCCTTGATGATAAGGTTATATCCTTCCTTTTCAAAAGCTGATGCGACTTTATCCTGGAGCTCCTTGCCCAGTGTTAAAGCAACCATGTAACCGCCTCTACCACCACCTGTGACTTTTGCTCCCAAGGCTCCATTTTCGATGGCCACCTTGCACAGGTAGTCCAGAATCTCGTGGGACATTTCCATGTCGATCAGGAGCTCATGGTTTTCCGTCATGATCTTTCCCACCGTATCCAGATCGCCTGCTTCCAGCGCCTTTTTCATATCAGAACCCTGGGAAATGATGGTATTGAGACGTGATCGAAAGAGCTGGGCATTCTCCTTCTTTTGCACCTCAATAAATTCATCCAGGGCTGCCGTGTTGGCTGTAATGCCGCTGTTAGCCAGTACGATCTCAAAGGACGATGGCGTTTCGATCTGTTCGAAATTTTGTTTTCCATCCTTTAGCCAGAAGCGCAGAAGCCCGCCATAGGTCGAGGCGGTATTATCCACGCCGCTCGCAATCCCATGATAGGGAAACTCCCCCTGCCAGGCAACCCGGTTGATCTCCTCAATTGAAAAGCCCAGGTTGAATTCCACGTTCAATGCCCGGGCCAGCGAGACGCAGCTGGCAGCGCTGGCCCCCACCCCGCTCCCGGCCAGTAGATTCCCTGCAACGGTGATCTTGATCGGATTCTTTTTAACATCGAAGTTCATCACTTCAAGAATTCTATTGATCGAGGCAACCTGCTGTTGCTTTTTCTTTTCCTTGTACCCCGGAACCTCGATTCGATTGTCCTCCAACACCCACCCCTCGCCGTCCATCCTTTCCACTGTTGTCACAGTTTCGTAGGAAATCGCCGAAACAATCGCCGGAACTTCATCTAGAACGAATTGATCCCCAATCAGGATCGTTTTTCCAAAACCTGTCCCTTGAGCCATGATGATTCTCCTTGTAGAATTCTTTCCATTTCCTGGATTAGTTTTTCTTCCTTCCCAATGGCGACCGTGGTGGCAGCCGTCAGGCTGTGACAGGCATCCGAGAATCCTCCGAGTCTGTTGGTCGCTTCGGGAAGGAAGATATTGAGTCCCAATGCTCTTCCCGCCCGGATCTCCCCTTCCATGTAGGGAGAAACCCGCATGGAAATCTTCACTTCGTTAAACGTGATCGTGCCGAAGCCCGGGATTTCATCGGGAATCACTTGAAATCCGGCAAGATACTTCAGGGGATCGATCAGGTCGGTATCTTTTATTGCATCACAGAATGCCCCGACCATTTTCACCCCCATCGGAAAAAGGCGTCTTTCAACATGGAACCACTGGATGTGAGCCGTCTTTTTCAAAGCGCCCGCCTGAAGCCTCGCGATCTCTTCATTGAAGATTGTTGTTCGAATGGCTTTTAATTCCCCCACCATCCGGTCCGACGCGGGTGAGACACCTTCCAGGCAAACTTTGACTCCCATATCTGGCCCGTTTTGGTAATAGCCCACTCCTCCCAGCAGGTCAAGATAATCACCGAATTCAAGAACCGGGATTTCACCGTTTGCGCCTTTTAACAGATATTGCTCGCCATGCTCAATCTTCCGGATCTCCATCTTCCCTTGCTGGACGGCTTCCAGCGCGGCATCCCGGTTCTGACTCACCAGCTGACCATCCACAAAAAAACCATCTGCCACTGCACCGGTAGCTGCGATCGGAGCCAGGTCATGATTGACCGGGTCCATCGTTACCGCAAAAAGATAACATGTCACAGAACCTGAAATATCCCGGTCGCCTTTCAATCCAAAGAGATCTGGGTCAAGGTTGTGAACCATCGGATCAGTAGAGGCTTCTGCGACATGATGATCCAGGATCAGCGTTAGGTTGCGTCCCTTGTTCAGTTCGGAGATCATCGGTGCAATCCGCCCTGCAAAATCGGCGAAGATAATAAAGCCTCCCTCCTGTTCGTAAACCTTTTTCAGCACTGCGGGATATGGCTTTTCCAGACAAAAGCGCCGGACTTTATATCCCTGCCTCTCAAATGCACATGTGAGTATGGCACCGGATGTAATCCCATCGGCATCATTGTGGTGAAAGACCTGGACAGTCTTTTCAGGCCACTGCCTGACTTCGGCAATCGCCCGTTTCATTGCGTCAAACCAGTTGTTCAGCATGATTCTCCTTTGCTCACGAAAATGCTTCGGAGGGCAACCTGGCTACAAAACTCACAGGATCAATAGTGCTTTCCGCGTGATACGCAAGACCAACTTCATCGAACGCAGTGCTTATAGGTTGTCAACGACTGTCCAGTGGTTTTCCAATAAGAAATTCCTCGACTGGACAAAAGTCACTACGCACTAGGTAAAGTTCTGAATCATAGTTCGCAAAAATTATAATCTACGCGATTGAGATTGGGGCTTTTTTATAGAGACGATGGAGAGGTAAACAGGTTTATTTGGAAGTATGCGCTCTGAGCCAGTCCGCCAGTGCACCTAGATTTTCAAATGTATACGTTGGCTGAAACGGAGAGGTCGCAAGGTCCTCTCGGGCAGTTTCACCACTCAACACCAGGCAGGTTGTAATTCCGGATGTCTGACCGAGCGCAATATCCGTGTAGAGACGGTCACCCACCATAGCCATTTCATCAATGTTCAGACCATACTTCTGCGCCACGACATCGACAATCATACGATTGGGTTTGCCGACAACAAGATCCGGTTCACGACCCGTAGCAGCGCGCACAAAAGCGATCATGGCACCAATGTCAGGCATATAGCCAGTTTCCGTTGGACAATTGAAGTCGGGATGAGTCGCGATATAGGGCAGCCCTGCACGGGCAAAGTCGCACAGTTTCCAAAGCTTTTGATAGGTCAGAGTGGTATCAAACCCCAATACCACTAGCTGTGGGTCGGTTTCTTCCAGCTGAAAACCATGCTGGCGGAACTCTTCTTCCAAGGCAGGTGTCCCAACGACATAAACAGAAGCAGAAGGATGTTCCTTAGCCAGATAGAGTGCCGTTGCCTCCCCGGCAGTGAAAACTTTTTCCTCTACTGTGGGCAGCCCCAGCCGCGTGATCTTTTCCGCATAAATCCCACGATGTTTCGAGGAATTGTTGGTCAGGAATAAATAGTCTATGCCCAATTCATTTACGGTGTCAATAAAATAGAGGGATCCTTCGATGATTCCATCTCCAAGATTGAAGGTTCCATCCATGTCCAGCAAAAAACATTTTACGTGCAGCAAAGGTTCGTTGTTCATTAGTGAATTTTCGCGGCCGATTCGAGGGTGGTCAGGAGTGAGCAACAAGTTGCCCATTAGATTTAACTGTATTCATTGCAGAAAGCATTGGCTTGGGGAATCGGCTCGCGTGTTTCCATGATATATGTGGTGAAAAATTGGGTTTTCAAACCCCACATATTGTAACGTAAAAAAGATGGGCAATGCGCACCCTGCATGCCCACTCTGTGCCGCCCAAATTCCGACTAATGGTATCATCGCTATATAAACACAGCTCAGGCTTGCTTGAATATCACCTTCATCAAATAGACAACAGCAATAGTCCGTTGAACTAACCGCAAGGTTTGTTTTGGAGAGGAAGCAGGCCCGGCAAATAAGTTGCTAATTCAGGCGAGTGAATTACTTTTCAATACCCGTGCTTAAACACAATAGTGAGCAGAAAATCTAATTCCTGGTATAGCTGGCTTGTACTTATCTTAAGGCAAAAGTCACTGCTTGCTCTGTGCTCATCATGTTACCCTCCTCCCATGCGCGTCGCCAAGCTTCGGGGGCCATTGCTTTGTGTGCTTGTTGAACGTAGGCCTGAAATGTAGCCTGATCTAAAGGCAGGGCTCGTGCGGCAATCGTCTCACGAATGACTCCCGCTGCAGCTGCGAGGCGCGCTGTCCGATCCGAGCGATCGGTCACTGCGAACACGGCAGCTAGTCCCTCCAAACCTTCTGCAATGCCCATCGTCTCGTGAAGATCAGAAAACTCACGCAGGCTCTGTTGAAAATAGTTCTCCGCAAGCTCATAATCGCTTCGCAATAGTGCGGCATAACCCAGGTACCCCTCTGTCCTTGCCACGAAGGCTTTATTCTTCAGTTCACGATAAACTGCCAGGGCCTCTTCTAATAGAAGCACAGCTTCATGAGGGTCTCCAAGATGCATGAGCGTCTGACCTAAAAGCAACAAAGAGGTACCTAAGTGCCAGTTTTTGCCAACCCCTCGGCAGATCTCAAGACTTTCTCGCAAATAGGCAACTCCTTCCTCATATCGTCCTTGTGCAACAGCAGTCACGCCCAGCCCAGTAAGTGCGTTGCGTACGCTCAAGGGATCGTTTAGCTCGCGAGCCAAAGGGAGATATTCGACACTTTCTTCGTTCGCACGAACATAATCTCCCTGGTGATAGGCGAGCCATATTGCTCCCCAAAGTGCGTTTGCCCTCACCGCTTTGGGTACATCTTTCCCTTTCACCAGTCCTTCTTCCAACCATCGGCGTCCTTCCCCCAAATTACCCTGTCGCTGCCAATATCGCCAAATCGAACCGGCGAGGCGCAACGCGAACTCCGTTTCATCATTCTCCATAAGCCAATGAAGTGCAGATCGTAGGTTTTCTTCTTCAAGCTCTAATCGGCGATGCCATTCGCTTAACTGCCCACCTTCAAGAGCTGGCGCCGCCTGCTGAGTAAAACGTAGATAGTACTCTGCGTGGCGTCGCTGCATGGCTTCTGCTTCCCCGGATAAAGAGAGCTGTTCCTGGGCAAATTCGCGAATCGTGTCAAGCATATGATAGCGAGCTTCGGACAAAGTCACGAGACTGTTATCGACCAGAACACGTAGGGTATCGAGCAATTTAGTATGTCCCACCTCCGCATTGCACATGAACTGCGCCGCCTGCAAACTCCAGCTCCCGACGAAGACTGACAACTGCCGAAAGATTTTTTGCTCAGCCGCTGCAAGCAGTTGGTAGCTCCAGGCAATCGTATCTGACATTCTGTGTTGCCGTTCGGGCATATCCCGCGAACCACCCGTCAGGATTTCCAACCGATGGATGGATTGATCGCCAAGCTCAGTGAGCGAAAGGTGTTTGACACGCGCTGCAGCAAGTTCAATCGCTAAGGGCAAGCCATCCAGTCGCCGGCAGAGTTCCGCAATGACTCGTAACGAATCATCGTCGTTTTTGAAATCGGGTTTGACCAACCTTGTGCGATGGACAAAAAGCGCCACTGCCGAAAACTGAAGCAAGTCTTCAGTAGATAGTCGTGAGGTCGCGGTCGGAAACTTCAGAGGTTGCAGCTGGAATTCCTGCTCTTCCCGCAAGCGCAGAGGGACCCGACTGGTGACCAGCAGCTTTAGGCGCGGACAGCCGGCCAAGAGATTGGAGATGAATGATGCCGCGTCCAGCACGCGCTCGAATGTATCGAGCAGAAGTAACATCTCTTTCTTGCGCAAATACTCAAGCAACCGCTTATGGATACGTTCGCCACGCGCCTCTCTTAACCCGAGCGCCTGCGCAATCGCAGATGGGACTCCCGCTGCATCATTGACTGGTGCTAAGTCCACAAATAACACCCCATCCGAAACATTTTCACTCAGAGCAGTTGCAATTTGCTCCCCCAAACGGGTCTTCCCGACGCCGCCAGGGCCGGTCAGGGTCAGCAAGTGCACATCGGGCTGCCGCAACAGAGACAGAAGCAGCGCCTCATCCTGTTCTCGTCCAATCAAGCGGCCACGTGGGACGGGAAGATGAGGCACTACAACCACCTCTTTACCAGGTTCTCTTGTGGCAGCCTCAAGTGCTGCCTGATCCGCCGAGGGCAGATCTAGGGCTTTTGCCAATGCATCCACCGTTGCCAGTGCAGGCATACGGACACCCCGCTCCAACATGCTAATGTAATTGGGACTATAGCCGACCCGTTCCGCCAGAGTCTCCTGTGTCAGCCTTGCTGACCGCCGGTAACGCTTAAGCAGGCGACCAAAGGTGGTCTCTTCTTCGCGTGCCATTCAACCTCTAATCATATACTACGTTTTAGTACGAAAAATGTACGAATTTGTTCGTGGACTTGGGCGTCGTGCTGGACTATGCTAAGCATATATGTGTGATCGTTTTAGAGGAATATGAAAGGAGAAAAACATGTCAACCGAAACAAACAAGGCTACTGTTCGACGGTACTATGAAGAAGTCCATAATCAGGGGAAACGGGATGTGCTCAAAGAACTCGCAGTGGAGGATTTTGTCGAGCATAATCCTTTTCCCGGCCAGGAGCAAGACTTGAAAGGCTTCCAGCAGCGGGTAGAAATATTGCAAACCGCCTTCACCATGAACTTTACACTCGAGGATATCATTGCCGAGGGGGACAAGGTTGTAGTGCGCTGGACCAATCATAACGTGCATCATGGCCCGTTCATGGGCATCCCTGCCACAGGCAAATCTGCCATCGTTTCGGGCATTGATATTTGGCTTCTGCGAAATGGCAAGCTCGCAGAGCATTGGGATGTTGTTGATATCTTTTCCCTGCTTCAACAGCTTGGTGCTCTGCCACAGCCGCATTGAGATCGGGTATTACCGTGATCCGGAAGCGAAATATAGTGAGCTTGTCGAAGCTCTACAGGCTCACCGGCAAAAGTTCTCCTTATATGCAATGCCAAAGCTGCTGGATATGGAGCCGACCATTGGCAATCTGAAGATATCCACGCCTGGGTCTGAAAACAGGGGGAATTACTCAATTGAATTTTGGATTTCATCGCTACACGCGCGAGAACTGATCTCACGCCTGTAAGCTCTAGGGGATAAAGCTGCTTGCACCTCGGCGCAGCAACGGCTGGGGAATCGCTTTCGCATTCATCTTGCTCGCGCCAAGAAACGTAACGAACCGTGCGAACCCATGCGCTAATGCCTCGGCAAATGCCTCATCTTTGCCGAGCGCCTTATTCTCCAACCACCAACCCAGGATGACAAACGTATTCGTCGCCCGGTCGAGCTTGCTGTCGAAACGCGCCACGAGCTG
>DATGYJ010000332.1:0-7870 GCA_035298105.1 Anaerolineales bacterium
CAGGATCAGTACAGGATTAGTACAGGATTGTTTTGGGAAGTACAGCGAACTTTGGGAGCGAATGCCGATTTTTCACCCGCCTAAGCATTCATGAAAGGAAAGACCTTCACAAAATAGACGCCCGATGATTTCAGAAGTTCCCCTCTTGAACCAAAAAGAGGGAAACGAAAAGCAAGGCTAAAGCTGGTGCTTTTGGAATATTCTTCTTCACTCAGCCCGTAAATATCAAAATCCTTTTGGGCACTTTCTATAGGGTCGCCAAAAGGATATTCCGGGTGCAGAGGATGTGGGGCAAAAAACGTCGATGCAGGAGCTAGTCGACGCCGCTCATATAGTTCAGCGCCACCGTTCCAGGGCCAGTATGTGTCCCGATGACCGGACTGAGCGGGCAGCAAAAGGTTTCAACCGGGTCAAGCTGCCTGGACGCGGCTTCCAGGAGAGCTGAAGCCTCAGCTTCGGCGTTGGCGTGGGTCGCTGCCAAACGGATGGGCGTTTTGCCTTTGATGCGTTCGGCGACCACTTCGATGGCACGTTGGATCGCTTTCTGTTTGGTACGGACTCGTTCAACCGGTTCAATGCGGCCGTCGCGCATTTCCAGGATCGGCTTGATGTTCAGGGCAGTACCCAGAAACGCCTGGGCACCGCCGATGCGACCGCCGCGCCGCATGAACTCCAGCGTCTCCATCACGAATAGAACGCCCATGTGGGCACAGGCGTTTTCGGCAACCTTTTGGCACGCGGCGAGATTTTCACCGGCTTGAGCAGCGCGCGCCGCCGTCAGGACAGGCATGCCCATTGCCATAGTCGTCCAGAGCGAATCCACAAGGGCTATCTTCTCCAGAGCGTCTGGAAACATTTCACGGGCCTGGACCGCAGACTGGAATGTCCCAGAGATCTTTGAGGAGACGAAAATGCCCAGGACATCATAGCCCTGCTCCAGCAGCGCTTGGAACGTGCGCTGCATTGCGGCGGGTGTGACCTGCGAGGTACTCGGCATGATTTTTGAATTCGCCAGGCGCGTATAGAATTCACCCGGCAGAATATCCACGCCGTCTCGGAAAACCTCATTTCCCCAGATAACACTCAGGGGTGTGACGGAGATCTGATATTGTTTTAGGAGTTCTTCGGGAAGATAGGCGGTGCTATCGGTAACAATGGCGACTTTGTTGGACATAGTGGCGTCATTGTACTCAGGTTAGGGGGTTGTGACAATAGTCTTGGAAAAAGCGATGATCACTTCGCCTTACTCAGCGCCGCTTTGGGAATGCGGCACAAAAGTGACCGTCACCTTAACAAAACTGGCAGCTATTTATGACAATTGTCACTGTTGCGTTCTTAGGAGATGCGTAAAATAAGACCAATTAGGTCGTGTTATTACCTTGCCAAAGGAGAAACCCATGAAGAAGTTTTTTGCTATTCTGTCCTTATTTGTTATGCCCCTGCTGTTCCGACCAGTCCGGTTACCGGTGTTTATCGAAAAGTCCAGGCGCTTCCCCCAGAGATGATGGGCTGATACCAGATCTCGGAAGTCTGCCTAAAGACTCCCGAAGTCTGTAAGTTTTTCTACATACCTAACCATTTCCCAGCCTGGTTTGCCAGGCTCATCGCAGGGCCTTGTCTTGCCGTGCAGTGCGGCAGGGATTCCAGGAATAGCCGCCCATATTGTTTGGTCAGCACGCGGCGATCCAGGATGGCGACCACGCCTCGATCCGATGCTGTTCTGATTAGCCGCCCAAACCCCTGGCGGAACTTCAAGATGGCCTCAGGCAGATAATACTCCTGGAAGGAATCTTCATACATTTCAGAGCGGGCTGCAATGAGCGGATCAGTAGGGACATCGAACGGCAGCTTCGTCAGTACGACAATAGATAGAGACGCACCTGGTACATCGACGCCTTCCCAGAAGGAACGGGTGCCCAGCAAGACGGCGCGATCTGTCGCTTTGAACGATTCCAGCAAGGCGTTTGGTGAGGCGCCGTCTCCCTGCTCATAGACAAAAATATCTTCGCGTGCCAATGGACCTGTGATGTTCTGTGCCGTTTTCTTTAGCGCAGCATACGACGTGAACAACACGAGCATCCGTCCGCCCGTGGCTTTGGCAGTGGCAACCAGCGCCCGGTCCAGGGCTTGCTGGTAACCGTTGACGTTCGGTTCTGGGATGTCGTTGGCAATATAGAGTAAGGCCGCACTCTCGTAATCGTAGGGAGACCCCAGCTGCATCTCATCCGCTTCGTCGGCGCCCAGGGTATTGCGTAGATATTGGAATTCACCATGCGCGGTCAGGGTGGCGGAGGTCAGGATGACCGAGCGCTTCTCATGCCAGAGATATTTTTCAACGAGGGACGCCACGCTGAGCGGCGCGGCGTTGAGTGAAAGCCGGTTTCCACTGGGCTGGACTTCGATCCAATACACCATACCCTGATTGGGTTTACTGATCATACCGGTGATGTTGGTCTCCGCTTCAGTGATGCGGCGGGCAACGTTGCCGATATCGGCCATCACATCTTCCAGGTTTTCGTATCCCTCCGAATATAACTCTGAGGCGGCTTTATAAATCTCTGCCAGAGAGATCATCAGCATCCGCAGCGTCTCGCCGGTTGTATCCCAGGCAATCTCCACCTCGTCCCAGCCGGGTAAAGTCCGTGTGGCAGGGAGGACGCGCGCCTGCCAGGAGTAATTGGACTGAGGCTGGCCTTCACGCTGAAGTCTCGCAAATTCAGCGAGAATGTTGAAGAACTCGCGGTTCATCTGCTCGATGCGGAATGCCATATCGGTGGCGCGGCTAACCCTTTGCTGGAGCAGGCCGAAGTCTGACGGGCGGAGCGCCTCTTGCACCTCCGTCAGCAAACGCCCGAGCACACCTGCGTTCGATCCGCCCACTTCCTTCATCATGCGTTCCAAATCAAATTGGGTGAGTTTGAACGAGAGGGCATTGGTCGTGGCCGATTCAAGATGATGACCTTCGTCAATGATGAGATGAGAGTACTCGGGCAACACCTTGCTGCCCGTGGCAACATCCGATAAAAGCAAGGCGTGGTTGACCACCAGCACATGCGCAGCCTGCGACATGGTCTTGGCGCGATGGAATGGGCAGGCGCCGCCTGTGCGCTTGATGCAGGTTTCGCTCGTGCAGGCATCATCTTCGGCAGAGATGCGCACCCACACCTCGCGTTCTGTGGGACCCGTGAGGTTCAATTCACTGCGATCGCCGCTTTGATTATTGAGCTGCCAGACCATGACCTTTGCCAGGACGCGCATTTCATCCTTCGTGCGCGGACCAAAATGCCGCAGGTTCTCCAGACGGCGCGGGCAGAGATAATTCGAGCGTCCCTTCAAGACCGCAAAACGGAAATCAAGATCAAGCGCCTGACAGAGGTTTGGGAGATCATGTTGAATCAGTTGATCCTGCAAATTGATCGTGTTTGTCGAAACTACGACACGTGTATTATTTTGCAATGCGAAGAGCGCGGCGGGCACAAGGTATGCAAAACTTTTTCCGACGCCGGTAGAAGCTTCCACCATCAAGTGGTTTCCGTAGGAAAGCGCGTTCGTCACTGCTCGAAGCATAGCCACCTGCTCAGGGCGTTGTTCAAAGGATTCGAAATAACGCGAGAAAGGTCCGCCGTATTCCAGGATCGACGCCATTTCGTCTACATCCAGTGGGATGGGCTTTTCGGGATTGTCGAGTGGCGGATGTTTGGACTCGTCCACCCAGAGCGCCGCATCGGGACGTGCATCTTTCTTTTTGACCTTCCTGGACTGGATGCCTTCGCGCGCCCGGCTGCGCAGTACTTCCTGGAATAACCAGTTGGCATCCCATTCCAGCGGCTCACTCAAGCGGACAATGTCGGCGACGACCTCCAGCGGCAACTCACGCGCGATCTCGAAGAGACGGTTGAAGGCTGCCATCGTAACTCTGGCATCATCCAGGGCGCGATGGGTGGCGGGCAGCAGAATGCCCAACTGTTTGCCGAGCGCGCCGAGATTGTAACGACTGGCGGTCGGCATCAACACGGAGGCTAATTCATATGTGTCAATGACTTCATTGTATTGAAAGAGACCCGCCTTCTGGAGAAAGCTCAGATCAAAACGGATATTGTGCCCGATGATCGGCGCATCACCTACAAAGGCTTCCAGTTCCCCCGCGACCTCACGAAAGCGGGGTGCATTGCGCACTTCCACGTCGCTGATGCCTGTCAGCCCTGAAATAAATTCCGGAATATGTCTGTTGGGATTGATGAGCGATGACCACTCATCCTCGACGCGATGACCTTTGAACTTCACTGCTCCGATCTCGATAATGGCATCCCGTTCTTCGCTCAACCCTGTGGTCTCAATATCTATAGCAACGATAGATTGCATAATAGAACAAGTGTATCATAAGATAAATACATCGTCATGATTGCGAGCGGGAACCGAGTCCATACACGTAGCAAGCCAGGATAGATAAGGAGAGATTGCTTCGTCTGCAGCACCGAAGAGCACACTCTCTCTGCTCAGCGTCACTCCTCGCAATCACATTATTTTATTAGCCTGTATACAAACCAGTCGCCGAATTGCGCAACCTGCTGGTAGTGAGTGCCCAAATATTGAACGCCATCCCGCACAATTGGCGAGCGCTTTTGGAGCGGCTCATAAAGCTTCTCGTCCAGGCGCGTTCGGCCGCGGGTATCGATAATGAGTTCAGGTTTGTTTTTCAGGATTTGATCGAAATACTCTTCAAACATAGGGCGCCGCCCCAATAGTGCCAGCGGATATTGGTACACGTAGCGCGTGGGAGCCTGGCGGCGCGTCAGAAAATTCACGACACTTTCCGCACCGATAATTAATAATTGGTCATTCTCTTTCGTGTTATTCAGGATGTAATCAATCACGGCAGTATCATCATTGTCCCTTAAGATACGGACATACTGCGGATAATATTTGGCCTGCCCGAGCTGACCGAACATGATCGCCAGCAAAACAATTCCCGGGATCCATCTCTGCATGCTTTGAGAATGAATAGATGGGATTTTTTCCAGAAGGAATGGTGCCGTGTAGACGAATACTCCCGCCAGAATGCTCATGACAGGCAGGGGAGTAAGGTAATAATGCAGAATGGACCGCCCTGAGATGGTGATCAGGATCACTTCGATGGGCAAATTGACGAGTCCAACCAGAACCAGGGGATGAATTTGGGCAAATGCTTTTCGCTTGAGCCAGACATAACTGAATCCGGCCAGCCAACCCAGGATAGACAGATATAACACCCATCCGTTTCGCAAGTATAAGAATCCTTTGAGAAACACGGGGATCAATCTTCTAATACCTTCGTGTGTGCCTATGTATACAAAATTATAAAGAAACGCCTGTTCCCAGTAATCTGTTAATGCGTGCTGACTTGCTAGGTATAAAACCAACACAAGGGATGGCACTAGCCAGCCTGCCAGCACTGACAGAAGATCCCATAAAGGAAATTTTCGCTGGAAGAGCCGGATGGCCAGCAAAAAGAGGCCGTACGTGATCCAGATGCCTATCGTGGTCTGTTTGAAGTTGAACGCCAAGCCGCCGAATAATCCGATCCAGAATGAGGTCTGGATGGGAAAATCCTTCTTCCAGGCGCTGATAAACAGCCAAAAACACAAGGCCTGAAATACGAGAGCATACTCTTCTGTTACATTGCCTTTTTCAAGAATGGTCAAGAGGCCAGATATCAGGGTGACGGTGCCTGCGAGCGCCGGGTAGATTCCGAACTCCCGATCCAATAATCGATAGATCAGAAACAATGTGAAGAAGATAAAAATGATTTGAAGAAACCAGACGCCCCAGAGCGAATTGGGCGTGAGGCTCAATCCCAGGGCATCGACCATATAGACCAGTGGGGGTTTGTGATCCCAAACATCCCGGTACGGGATGTCGCCGTTCAAAAACCTCCAGCCCACATACAGGAATACTCCTGAGTCGCGGGAAGGCAAAGTCATATTATTCGGATTACTCGGAAACAAAGCAATGATTGTCCCGACCACAGATATTAATAGCGGGACGAGGTTCTTCAGGATTGGAGAATCGGTGCTTGTTTTTATGGCAGCTGTTGAACTCATCTTTGAGGTTCTCTGCGGTAATCGCCCGTTCGTTATTCAAGACGACTGTAGGTTTTGCTGGCTTAGGGCTCTAGTTCCCGCCAGGTCTATATTGATGACGAGATAAATCCACCCGAATAGACGAAATCCCTCCACAGATGGAAAAATATGCCGGCGCGTACCCGATGTGTCGCCGAAATAACTCAATAACAATGAGATAGCCAAATAAAGAAATGTCCAGATAGCCAACCAGGCTAGGCCATACATTCTTTGCTCATGTGACTTCAGGGCAGTGTAGCAGACAGAGATCAGAAGAAGAAAATCAATGACATATACCGCATACGACTCAGGATGAAGAAACCGCCCAATGATCAGTAACGCTTCTCTAGCTTTAACCTCCGGTGCCTTGAAGTACGGCTGAACAAAATCGGCCTCGAAGAAGGACGCTTGGAAAATCGTGGAAACCAGGAAGCCTGGATGCAGGATCAAAAATTTACCATAAGAGCTTAGGGCTTTCTCTTTAAACCAGGCTTCGTATTCCTGGCTGGATCGATCTTTGGGCATTCCCAACTTCTGGAAAAACTCAACTCTTGCAGGGAATGGCTCAATATAATCAGTAAACGCGTGCCTTATTGACGGCTGCCATCTTGTGCTATTGTGTGAAGTGACAGTCCCAAACGCAAATAACACACCGGAGAAAATAAGCACCGCCAGAACGTAAATTGACTTTCTAAACCTTGGCAGAAAAAGTAATGGTAAGGTCAATGCAGCTGTGACCAAAAGTGCGTATACATGCACGTCTCGGATGAATGCCCATAGGATAAGAATGACAAGCCAAAAGGGGACAAGGAATCCGTTTTTGAGAAATGGCGCTTTTTGATCTTCGCTTGTTGCGAAAAATATGATCTCCTGTAAAAGGGCAAGAAGGATTGCAAACAGGGAGAGCGAAAGAGACTCGGGGCTGAGAACACTATCCCATTCGGCAATTTGCGGTGTAAAGCCAAAAGCTAGAACAAGGATAACCATCAAAATCTTGTACAGGGGTGTTGTAATCCAGCGAGCGGTCGTCCAGGCGAGGAAACACCAACCCAAAATAGAAATCCAATTCTGGAGAAGGACTATATTATTAAAGCAGGGCTGTATCGCCCGATAGCCTTCGCTACCTTCTGCCGGAGTGCTTACTGCCAGCAGCGGGCATGTTTGGGAGTCATTTGCCAGCTTATACAATATATTGGTGGTGAATAATCTCCTGCCGGTGAATGCTTCCATCGAGAATGCCGGCGCGCTTGAGGCCTCCACATATGAGCGCGTGTCTGGGTTGCCAATGGAGAGATTAAGATCTCCGTAGAGCGATACCCTCAACCATGCGCCCAAAGCCAACAGACAGAAGATGGCGACGGTCACCCATGTCTTTTTGAAAGACATCATTTATTTTTCGACCCATCATCGACAACGGCAGTCAATGCCCTGAGTTTCTCCTGAGACAACATCCTTGTCTTGGCCCTCTGCCTGATAAACTCCTTCATCTGTTTCAGTTTCAGCGCGGGAATTGGTGAATCCCCTGCTTTGATTTCAACGGTCTCGTTTGTGAACACCATCATCGCGTTAATCTCAGGGATTTCTGCTTCGTCCATGTACTTCAAGAAATACTTCTTGAGCGCCCTGATCTCACCCTCGCTCTCGATATCCGGGCGGCCCAGACCTTCCTGCCCAAAGATCCGCATATAGGATTGCAGGAATCCGCCCCCGGTCAGGCGCCAGCGATTCTTTTGGAACACTACTTGTCCACGCTGGTGATACGGCATGACCAC
>DATGYJ010000333.1:0-2626 GCA_035298105.1 Anaerolineales bacterium
CCCCTCTCCCACGGGGAGAGGGGATAGGGGTGAGGGGATTTTCAAACACTCCGTCGATTTGTGGTTCGAGAAATCGGCGAAGGCTGCGATCGATTATTCCTTCCATATGAACTTGACCAAGTTTGATGAGAAGATCGCCCAAGAGATCCCATCTTTGAGAGAGATGGGAATTACCACACTCAAAGTTTTTACGGCTTATACCGGGCGCTTACGGATTGACGATGGCAGTATCTTCAAAGCCATGCAAATTGCCAGAGATAACGGTATGCTGGTGATGGCGCATTGCGAGAATGGGGATGTCATCGATACGCTCATCGAACAAGCGCTGGCAGCGGGTCATACCACACCTGAATGGCATGCTTTAACGCGGCCGAGCTGGGGCGGCGTCGAATCTACGTTAAGGGTGGCAGGTATGGCGTCCGCAGCGAATGCGAGCGTGTATATCGTCCACATGAATGTAGGCGGCGAAGTGGATATGTTGAAGTATGCGCGTGAACGAGGCGTCAAAGTGATGGGCGAGACCTGTCCGCAATATTTATTCTTCACGATCGATGATTTGCGCCGCCCGGATGGCTCGAAATGGATTTGTTCTCCGCCGATGCGCACAGCCTGGGATAACACGCGTCTATGGGAGGGCTTGTCAGAAGGGATTTTGCAGACCATCGGCACAGATCACTGCCCGTTCTTTTATAATGGGACCAGACCCATTGTGTATGAAGGACGTGAGATCGCCATCCCCGGGAAAGAACTGGGCAAGGGCGACTTTACCAAGATCCCGAATGGTTTACCCGGCGTGGAAGACCGCCTGCCCGTGATGTGGACGTATGGCGTGGGCACAGGCAAGATCACTCAGAATCAATTCGTGGCCTATAACTCCACAAACCCTGCGAAGATCTTCGGTTTGTATCCGCGTAAGGGTGCGTTGCTGGCCGGCTCGGATGCGGATATCGTGATCTGGGATCCGGAAAAGAAAGTGAAGTACGGCGTTGCACAGGCCCACCAACGGACGGACTATAACCTGTATGAGGGTTGGGAGTTAACCGGCAGGCCTGAAAAGGTTTTCCTGCGTGGAAAGATGATCGTGGATGGCAACCAATGGTTTGGAAAGGCCGGCACGGGAATGTTCCTAAAGCGTGAAGAAGGTACTGTCATCTGATCAAAGTAGCAAATAGGCAAATGAGCAAGTTGGCAAATGAGCAAATGAGCAAATTGGCAAATGAGCAAGGGAGCAAAGGAGAATGACATGTCAGCACATACCTGTGAGGCGGTAGTTGTCCATTGCATAGATTTTCGTCTGCAACATTTTCTCAACGATTGGCTGACGAAGCGCTTCGGGAAAGGGAACTATGATCGTATTTCGTGGGCGGGCGGGGTCAGGGAATTTGCGATTATTCAAGGTCAGATCGAAACGTCGCGGCAGCTTCATCAGGTTAAGAAAGCCATCCTGATCAATCACGAGGACTGTGGCGCGTATGGAGAGATGGGGACAAAAGAACGCCATGTAAGCGATCTTCGCTATGCCGAGCACGCGATCAAATCCTTATATTTGGATGTGGAAAAATATTATCTCCACCTCAATGGTGAATTTGAAAAAATCGAATAACGGAAGGGCTAAGTTGCCAGCAATTCCTTCAAGCGCGGATGATCGGCATACACCCCTCGATATTTTTCCGGCAATAAGGCTGCGATGTGGCACATGATTTCATCTGTATATTGTTTGAGAACTTGATCGCGATTCTCGCGGGGCAGGGGCGGTAATGTGAATGCTGGTCCCGCTGTAACCGTGAAGTGGCTGCGACGCAATCTTTTGAGATTACCAAGTATTGTTTTATCTTCTGTGCCTGTGATCGCAACCGGGACAATGGGACGGTTTAATTTGGTGGCGAGATAGCTGACGCCCGGCTTCGCTTCGATCAATGAACCAACCCGAGAGCGCGTGCCCTCCGGAGCAATGATCAGGATATTATTGTTTTCCATCAAGGCGATGACCTTGCGTAAGGCTTTAATATCAGGGTTGAAGCGATCAATGAAAATGATGTTGAGGTATTTGCCAGCCCAGCGGAACAGAGCGACTTTTTCCCACTTTTCGGCGACGAGTACGAACATGTCCCAACGGTCGAGCGCATAAAATCCGATCGGGACATCGACGATGCCCAGGTGATTCGTGGCAATGACACAATTGCCCTCTTTTGGCAGGTATTCATAGCCATTGACCTCGACGCGGGCAATCAGATTGAAGAGGAGGCGAATGAGCCAGCGGATAGCATTACGCATGATCTTTCAATAATTCCTTTAAGCGGGGATGATTTGCATAGACTCCATGATATTTCACGGGTAGCCGCGCGGCGATCTGGCACATGATCTCATCTGTTGCCCGGCGCAAGGCTGCTTCGCGTCCTTTGCCGGGAGCGATTTGAATGTAGAGCAGATCAGCTGCCGTCGCGGTGATCTTTGACCGCCGAAAATGTTTCAGGTTTTCAACGATGACTCGGTCCTCTGTGCCCGTTACGGCGACCGGCAGGACGGGATATCCGCTCTTGCTTGCCAGGAACGCGACGCCCATCTTGCCGTCCTGCAATGCTTCAGTTTTCGAGCGGGTCCCCTCGGGGGCAATCACCAATAAGAT
>DATGYJ010000334.1:0-2730 GCA_035298105.1 Anaerolineales bacterium
TTCTAGAATAATGATCTCTTTAGGTGCAACCTTAGACGACTGGCACTTTGTATTGTTCCCAAAGCGTATTCTGGCTTCCGATGCGAAAGCGGGTCGCGGTGCCTGCCAGGATGGCTTCCCAATCGATTGTTTCGGCCAAGCGTTCGCCATACTCCAACAGTCGTTTAATCCACCTGGGATTATCGAGTCCGATGTTTTCTTTCAATTCTGTATCGATCCGGTAGAAGATCATTTGAGGAAAGTGCCGCTGCGTGATTTCGGTCTGTTGCTCCCCCGGCGATTCAAGCAGCTCCGCTAAGACCCATTCGAGCCAGGCACCAATCCATTTGGGTTCCTTTCTATGTTTGAAGCGGCCCGTGCCTAAAGAAACCGCGATGGTCTCCTCGGGGTAATAATCGGGGGTGTAATCGAACGCTTCGACACAGGCCTGATAGATCGGATTTCCTGTCACCCCTACAGCACCATCTACCAGGGTTCCCACACGTTCACACGGGGGAGACGGTTCTAACGCCTCGGCAATGGTCCAGGGCTGAAAATAGGTAGGCGCGGCGGCTGAGGCAGTAGTACAGTCTACAAGGCCCAAGCGACCGGTACACCCGGAGTTCCTGGAGTTATCCCGCACAAAGTACCAGGGCATGCCATCTGAGATGCGCTTTGCAGTTAGAAGGATATCAATGGGAGAGTCGTTCAGCTTCCAGTCGCGGGCGGGACCGACTGCCGCCGCAATGAGATCGTGCAATTTTTGAGTGGAATACCTCGACCCAAAAAGAATGAGTTTGATGATATTTAATGGAGATTGATTAAATATCTCTCTGGTCCGGTTTGTATAAAAGTCGAGGATGCGGGTGGCTGGGATACCTGCCGCGACCGCGGTAGCAAGAATAGCTCCTGTAGAGGTACCTGCGACAAATGAAAAGATGTCGCGGGTGAGTTTGCCGGTTGTTTTTTCAAGCTTGACCAAAGCGACTGCTGGAATGATGCCGCGTATGCCGCCGCTGTCAATGGATAGAAGATAGCGTCGAGGCATAAGATCTCTTTCATCTGACAAGAGCTACTTCAGAATAAATTGGATTGGTTCGTTGGTAGGATCGTAAATTGGTACGAGGGTAAGATGGTAGCGGGGAGGCGTGTGTCAGCATATGATTCAAGTTCACCCACTACAATGCTGGACTTTTTGTTGAACTTGCCTATGATGAAGTATAACGCGATTTCAGGGAATGGATTCTAACGATTGATTGTTTCTCTGGGACCGGAATAATATCATTTGATGCGCTGCAAGGCGATTTTCAGATGGGGAGTCGACTGGTTTACTTTGGTGGTTTGCATTTCCATTTCATAGCGCAGTGTGTCCCCTTCCAGCTCAAAGGTGCGGGCGGATGACACCATGCGCGGATCATTGTTCAGGCTTTTGCTGAGGAAATGGATTCGGAACAGGCTGCCAAGCGATTCAACGGTCCCAGCCAATATTTCGTTACGGCCGCCAATCTGGATGTTGACCAATTGCAGGTCTTCATTTTCGAGAATGCTGATAAAACCACTCTCCCAATGGGATTGCAGATATTCTGTTTGCCCGTCGTAGAGCTTTTGGGTCCGCTGTTCATATGCCAAAGTTTTTTCATCGCGGCGTGTGAAGACGAGCGTTTCACGATAATCAAAGGAAGTAACACCGGGAAACTGCCCGCGCCCCTCGCCTCTCCAGGTCCCTTCGAGGAGGTCAAGTAACTGACGGTTGGTCTTTGATTGATTGCTCATCCGTTGATTTTACAACCAAAAGCCTTCCAAAGTTTTCCAAACTTTGGAAAGCTCGATCGAATTTCGATCCTTACAACCTTGGATCGACCGGCTCGCTCTCCATTGCCAAGACTCCAAATACGCATTCATGGACGCGATAGAGCGGTTCCCCATGCACAAAGCGTTCCAATGCCTCCAGCCCTAGTGCAAACTCACGTAAGGCCAGGGAACGTTTCCCTGCCAGGCCGCGTGAGCGCAGTCGCTCAAGATGTTCGGGTGCCGTGTATTCCGGTCCGTAAATAATGCGCAGGTATTCGCGTCCGCGGCACTTTATCGCTGGTTGGATCACCCCACGACTTCCTTTTGACACAAATGGTAATGGCTTCACTACCATCCCTTCCCCACCGCCCTCGGTCAGGGTTTCCCACCAGGCTATTCCCTCGGCTTGATCGTCCGGATCCGTCACATCGATCACTTTGTAGGGTGTTGCCAACAGCAGTGGGTCCTGACAAAGCCGAGCCAACATGGTCATATGCCAGACATGGTCTTTGTCGCTATGCACTGCACCCTCACTCGCCAACAGATGAAATGGTGCCAATTTAAAGTCAGAAAGAGAATGCACCGGCCAACAGTAACGGCGATAAGCTTCCACATAGCGACCCGCCATAGATAGACGCCTTTGAAAGCGTTCAAGTAAAGGCAGAGCAGTTTGATCGCGGGTAACAGCTTGTTCCAGGACATGTACGGCTTCTGCCAGGGCAACTCTTGATGATACGCCTACCGCTGCATATTGTCCCCGCACCAATTCCATCGCTTTCGCGGACCAGGGCAGCAACTCACAATCGAGGCACAGCCAATCCGTCTTGAGTTCATCCCATAGACCACTTGCATCGACTGCCGCATGCACCCGCGCGAGGAATTCTGTCTCTAGCTTCATCTCATTGAAGAAATGACGGCCGGTACGTGTGTAACAAATACCCATCCCTTCCCCAGTCACTC
>DATGYJ010000335.1:0-6610 GCA_035298105.1 Anaerolineales bacterium
ACCACCACTTCTCCGATGTCCAGCTGGAGTTACATAGGATCATGGGTTTTCCACCGACCTTCTTTAGCGCATCTCCCACCTTATCCAGGAGCAGGTCCTGCTCCTCCTTGGGCAACTCAAACCAGGCTTCCGTAAACCGGAGATAAAACATTTTGTAAACAGGTTGTGTCATCGTGATCCTCCTCTTAGATAGAGCTGCGCATTCCATAATCACTATACAACGTTCGAAAGGCACAAACAAGTGGTAACTCCATCGAAAGAGATGCATTCCTCCTGCTACTTTCCGCGCATATAATCTGAGTACATTCATATTTTTACAGGTAATGGAGTAAAACATGGAAAACTTTATTTGTGTGACCTGCGGTGTGCAGTATGCAGAGACCGAGGCGCCGCCCGAGCATTGCATGATCTGCGAAGACGAAAGACAATATATCGGGCATAAGGGGCAGCGCTGGACAACACTGCCCGAGATGCGCAAGAGTTATCACAACCGGATTGAAGAGGTCGATCCAAATATTACAGGCATAGGCACCGTGCCGGGCTTTGCCATAGGTCCACGGGCGCTCCTGGTCCAAACACCCCAGGGCAACGTACTGTGGGACTGCCCCAGCCTGCTCGATGATGCCACACTGGAAGCGATCCGTGCTCGCGGCGGGCTCCGTGCCATTGCCGTTTCACACCCACACCTGGTCGGGTCGCTGGTGGAGTTGAGCCACGCCTTCGACCATGCTCCCATTTATTGGCATGCAGACAATCGTGAGTGGGTCGTCCGGCCCGACCCTGCCTATGTATTCTGGGAGGAAGAGACCTGTCAATTGTGGGAGGGGATCACTCTGGTCCGCTGCGGCGGTCACTTTAAGGGTTCAGATGTCCTGCACTGGGCAGCCGGCGCAGAAGGGAAGGGTGCGCTGTTGACGGGAGATACCATGCAGGTCGCCCAGGACCGGCGCTTCGTCAGCTTTATGTACAGCTATCCCAATATGATCCCTCTGAATGCAAGCACGGTCAAGCGGATCGTGCAATCGGTCGAGCCACTCGCCTTCGATCGTATTTATGGCGGCTGGTGGGATTATCTGATCCCCACCGGTGCGAAAGCCGCGCTGCAGCGCTCCGCTGAACGATATATCCAGGCGATCAGTGAGTAGGGAGTAGAGATTCGAGAGCAGAGATGCGAGTCCTGAAAAGGCTCTCAAGGCATTGGGAGGCTTCGCACTGACGGATTCAAATGGAGATCAAGTATTCGTATCTCGGTTACAGCCTGATCTTTCTCTTGATCTGGGTCGTCTTCTAATTTCACCGCAAATACCCTGTCCCTTTTTTGCGATTTGCCCGACTTAACCTATAGAACCCGCAGACAGGGAACTTGCATGCAACGTACCCAAACCACAGACGAACCGACATTGGTGCAGCTCGCGCAGAAGGACGCCCAGGCGTTCGGCGCTCTCTATGACCTTTATGTCCAACGCGTGTATCGCTACTGCTATTCCCGCACGAACAACACGCATGACGCAGAAGATCTGACTGCTCAAATCTTCATGGCGGCGCTCGAAGGGTTAGTCCGCTACCGGCAGGATGGCCACTTTGCAGCCTGGTTGTTTTCCATCGCTCGCAAAAAAATAGCAGATTTTCACCGCCGTACTCCGCAATTATCCCTGGAGGAAGCCAGCCTCCCGCCAATTTACACAGACCTGGCAGTCGACGTGGAGAAGTCCCAGCGCAGGGAACGCTTATCCCGCCTGATCCAGGCTCTGGCGGAGGAGGAACGGGAACTGATCGATCTGCGCTACGTGGCAGAACTATCCTTTGCCGAGATTGCCAAAGCCCTTCACAAGAACGAAGAGGCTGTCAAGAAAACTTTGTATCGTCTGATCGCGCGCTTGAAAAGCAGATTGGAGGCAGACCATGGATGAACACCCGTCTCCCGAATTCGAAAAAGAAATCCGTGAAACACTCAACGCCTCCTCTGCCGACCCTGCTTTCGTTTATGACCTGCGGGCTACATTACTCGAAAAGGCAAAGATGAAACAACAAACCCGCTCGTTCTCACGTTTGGCTTGGGGCGTTGCGCTTGCGATCCTGTTGATTGGGTTGCTGGTCGCCTCCCCAAGCGTCGTCGAAGCACTGAAACGGCTTCTGGGCTATATTCCAGGTGTTGGCTATGTAGAGCAGGGAGGTTCCCTGCGTCTTTTGTCCACGCCGGTCATGCTCGAAAAAGATGGCTTGAAACTCACGCTTGAAAAAGGCGCAGCCGATTCGGGGCGCACCATCCTGCTGGAACACATTGAAGGCTATACGCCAGACCGGTATAGTGGGCAATACTGTGACACCCCCGCCCGGCTGATCCTGCCCGATGGCACCATATTGAACCAAATGCAATACGAGATCACACACGAAGGTGGGAAGGCTTCACCCGGCGGCTCGTATTATGGTCGTTATATCTTTGCAGCCATACCTGCCGGGCAATTGCAGGCAGTTCTTGAAATCCCATGCCTGATCAATGACGGCAACTTCAGGGATTGGAGGCTTCAACTTCATTTCCAGGTCGCAGATGCGACGCAGGTCATGCCTGTGATCGAATTACCGACCCAATCTACGGCAGCCACCCCGCCTTCTCTCTCTGAGACCGTGCCGACCCAGCCGGTAGTGGTTCCCGCTTCACCGTCCGGTCCCACTCTGGAAGGTTTTTCCATCCTGCTCGAAAGCGAAACTCCGCTTACCGATGGCTACATTCTCTCAGGCAGCTATCAGTGGGCCGACCCCCGCTTCGATATTTTCTCTGTTCAAATCAACGACCCAAAGATCAGGGATGCCAATGGACAGCAGGTTCCTTTTGAACCGGTTGAACCGCTGGTGCCCGTTGACCCGGCTGCCAGGAAATTGCCGTTTGCTTATCAGATCAGCGGCAGGAACTACGCCTGGCCCCTGACCATTGCAGTAAATTCGATCACCGTCAATTTGCCTGATCAAGCTACATTCCAGTTCGATGCGGGTGCAAATCCGCAGCCGGGACAGGTATGGAACGTGAACATCGATGTTCCGGTTGCTGGACACGTCATCCACGTACAGACCATCGAACTGACCGCTGGTAGAACGTCAAGCCAGCTTGGCTTTACCTTCACCATGGCTTCTGACCCTGCTGTGATGGGCGCAAATATCGACGACCCCAATGCGGGGATGAGCAGTGCAGGCGGCGGAGGCGGTGGTGACAATGCTTCAGCCGCGGGTCCGTTCACCTATGGCTGGGCGCTGGAAGGCTACTCACCGGCAGGGGTCAAGACATTTATGGTGTCCAATGTGGCAGTCATGTTCAATGGACCCTGGCAAGTTGCATGGCAGCCGTCCGCAAAGTAAACGAAGAAGACTGGCGACTTCGATCGCCAGTCTTCTTTTTAACAATTCATTTCCAATAAAATCAGCTCCACCAGATCGCCAAATCCAAACCCCTTTCCTAGTGTTCCCTTTATGAATCATTTATCGATAAGGAGTATGCTATGTCACTCATTAGTTCGGGGCAGAGGGTTTTCTTTGCCGTGATCTGTGCGGCAGCTTTATTGGTTGCGGTCTTGGGTTTATTCAATCCGACTTATCTCGCTGCCATGTTTACCTGGCTCGTACTTCCGCCATTGCATGCACGCTTTGTCGGCGCGATCTACGCCTTTGGCGCAGTCTTCATGGCAGGCTGCCTTGCCGCACATTATCAGGCCGAGGTCCGCGGGGCAGTGCAATTGATCGGCATCTGGACAGGTATGTTATTGATCATCTCCCTCTTGAACCTGGGTGCCTTCGATTTCTCACGCTTGCCCGTCTGGGTTTGGTTCGCTTCGTACATCACCTATCCAATCGTTTCCATTTGGATGACCCTCCGCCAGCCTCAGCTCATGGAGGCGGGCGACCTGCCTGGAACGGAGCTTGCGAACCTGGCAAAAAGCTTTTTACTCGCCCAGGGGATCCTCTTCTCTGTACTGGCAGTGGTCCTGTTCTTTGCTCCAACATTCATGTCCACGCTCTGGCCCTGGAAAGTGACGCCTGTTCTCGCCCAAATGTATGCAGGCCCGCTTTTATCGTATGGACTGGGCAGCTTATTATTTTCCCGGCAGCAGAAATGGCTCGGAGTTCGTGCCATTCTACCGGGCATGCTGGTCTTCACAGCCGCGACAGTTGTGATTTCGTTCCTGCATATCGGGCTCTTCTCATTCGCTGAAATTGCAGATCTGCTGTGGTTTGGATGGTTCATCACGGCCTCAGTCATCCTCGCCCTTCTGACATTCCGGGCCTGGCAGGAACGCGGATAACTTCATAACAACCACATGCTCTTCACGTTCTAAAAAATGAGCATGGTGAGTATGGAGTGCAAAGTCTTTGTGGGCGTCATCCCTGTAGGGCCTGACTTTGCCTCTCCTACCGAAGTCAGAAGACTTCGGACTCCGCATACGATGCTTAGGAGTATTCAGATGATCCGGAAATTAACGTCGGGCAAGTACCGCCTGTATTCGGAAAAGAAAGATCCCAAGACGGGCAAGCGCAAAAACCTTGGCACCTTCGACACGCGTGAAGCAGCCCAAAAGCATGAGCGGGAGGTCAAGTTCTTCAAGCGCAGGAAGTAGGCTTAGAGCTTCGCATGTCTGCTCAATAAATTCCCTCGTTCGAATAAAACCAACATACCTCCACGGATGACTTCGCGAGTCCCTTCATCCAGCGGAATTGCGGCCCAGTCAGGTGGGGTCAGGCCATATTCCACTTCCAACCCGCTCTGATACCAAACCCGCACGGAAGTCAATTTGCCATAATCTTCGGTTTGGTGCTTTTCAACCGCGCCAAAGATTTCTATCCATTGCCTATCCTCCACGTATTTTGGGAATTGGTCGGTGAGGATCACCAGGTCGATATCGGAATCCTCTCTGGCCGCGCCACGCGCATAGGAACCGACCAAAGCGACCCCTTGCACGTCAGATTGGCTGGATGCCCAATCCACGAAGTCATTGATGAAATCCTGAATGTGTTCGATGCTTTTCATACGCCTATCTTAACACAAGAAATTTACTCAACGGGGCCCGAACAAATCAAGTATCATGGTTCAAAAAGCAAAGGACCCAAAATGGAATCAATCCTCCTCATCATTCTGATCGGCCTGGTCGGCGGCGTGGCAGTGGGGTTGCAAAGCCCCATGGCAAGCATGATCAGCCAGCGGCTGGGAATCTTCGAAAGCATATTCATCATCCACATTGGGGGAGCATTGATTGCCCTTCTTCCGCTGTTATTTTATGGCGGCGGGAAACTTGCGCAATGGCGGAGCCTTCCCTGGTATGTGCTGGGCGCCGGAGTCTTTGGACTGATCGTGATCGGTGCGATCAGTTATATGATCCCTCGCATTGGGGTCGCGGCCTCAATTACCACGATTGTGGCGGGGCAGCTTCTGGTAGGGACAATTCTCGATCACTTTGGCTTGCTGGGAGCGACAGGTCGCTCTATAGACGCAAGCCGGGCGCTTGGGCTGGCGGTCGTTTTGGTAGGGGTGTGGCTGACGGTCAAGTAAATGTGAGTTCAAATCCTGATACGATTTTCGTGCTGAGCAGCGCCTGACCAGCGTCTTTTCAATTCTGACAGCCCGTAGAATCACACAAAAAACTGTTGTACAATCATCAGCGTATTTCCCCATATCTGGAAATCTCGAAAATTGGTGAAACCATGGTAGATACAAAAATAAAGGGATTCGCTTTTGGCGAAAATTGGCAGGATTTTCTACAAGTCTTATCGGACGACCATATCCTCGAAGCAGAAAAAGCTTTGCGTACTTTTTTAGGTACCTCTGATTTGCGTGGAAAACGTTTTTTGGACATTGGTTCTGGTTCCGGCCTGCACAGCCTGGCAGCACGCAGAATGGGGGCCATTGTGCACTCCTTTGACTACGATCCGCAATCTGTTGCGTGTACTGTAGAACTTAAGCGTCGATATTATTTGAATGACGACCAGTGGACCATCCAACAAGGCTCGATCCTCGATGCTGAATTTATTGATAGGCTGGGCGAATTCGACATCTCTTATGCCTGGGGCGTGTTACACCATACCGGTGCCTTATGGCAGGCGCTCTCTAATGCTCAACGACCTGTCCGGCTGGGTGGTTTACTCTTCGTAGCAATCTATAATGACCAGGGCCTCATATCAAGGATCTGGAAAATTATCAAGCACTTCTCCAGCTCAGGACGGTTGGGGCGCACAATTGTGCGCATGATCTTTTACCCTATTTTTTTTCTCTCAGGGCTGGTTATCGACCTCATCCATTTGCGCAATCCGGCAGCACGCTATCACGAGCATAAGAAATATCGGGGTATGTCCTTGATCCATGATTGGCGTGACTGGCTCGGAGGCTATCCATTTGAACCTGCCAGACCGGAGAAAATCATCGATTTTTATCAAAACCTGGGGTTTGAATTGGTCCGTTTCGAACCAACGGGTCATGGATTTGGCAACAACCAATTCCTGTTTCGAAGATTACAGATGCAATCCTAAGTGCTTTTATCGGAGACTCAAGTATGTGTGGCATTTGCGGCGTTGTTGCAACCGGTCAAGATTGCACAGTCTCGAGAGAAATATTAGAGCGCATGAATCAATC
>DATGYJ010000336.1:0-2415 GCA_035298105.1 Anaerolineales bacterium
GTTCTTGCCTTAATGGCGAAATACTCGACCGGCCGCCAGTTGCGTTATGGCGCCACTTCCCGGTGGATGACCAGGATCCGCAATTGCTTGCGGCTGCCACCCTCTACTTCCAGCACACGTATGATTTTGATCTTGTAAAAGTCACGCCCGCCTCTTCATTTTGCGCCAAAGATTGGGGCGTGGAAGATCAATGGATGGGCGACACCGAAGGGACGCGACGCTATACCGGGCGCGTCATTCAAAATCCGCGTGACTGGGAGCGATTGCCGACCCTCGACCCGACTGCTCTGTATCTGGAGGGACAATTGGATTGTCTCCGTTTTATTCGTGCCGCACTTACGCCGGATACCCCCCTGCTCCAGACGATCTTCAGCCCATTGGCACAAGCCAAGAACCTGGCAGGTAACGATATTTTGCTCGCCCATCTGCGTTTGTATCCGGAAGCGGTGATGAAAGGGCTCGCTACGATTGCAGAAACAACCCGTCGCTTCGTGGAAGCCTGTCTCGACACGGGGATCGATGGGATCTTTTATGCCATCCAGCACGCCCAGGCGACTTTATTGACACTCGCTGAATATCGAACATTTGGCTTGCCATATGATCAACAGGCGATTGGTCCTGCTCAAGAGCTATGGTGCAATCTGCTTCATCTGCATGGACATCAGGTCTATTTCTCCGTTCTTGATTCCCTCAAATTTCAAATTGTCAACTGGCATGATCGTGAAACATTACCCTCTCTTGCAGAAGCACAGAAGCTTTTCAGCGGGGTGACATGCGGAGGCATGAGACAAGACACGTTAGTGTATGGGAATCAGGCTGAGGTCCACAAAGAAGCGGCGGATGCCATTCAGCAAACAAATGGAAAACGATTCATCCTGGGGACGGGATGCGTGGTCCCTGTCATCGCCTCACATGGGAATATTTCAAAGGCACGCGAGAGCGTTGAATGACATTAAGGGTGATCGCGGGCAAAGCCAAAGGCCGCAAGTTAAAGTCCGTCCCCGGCGATACGACCCGCCCGATCACCGATCGCGTCAAGGAGTCTTTGTTTAATATTATCGCTGGCGATGTCTTCTATTCGAAATGGTGGGATCTGTTTGCCGGCACAGGGGCAGTCGGCATCGAAGCCCTGAGCCGCGGCGCCTCGTTTGTACGCTTCTCAGATTCAAACCGCCTGCCGATCGAAACGATCAAGTTCAACGTGGAGCATTGTGGCTTCGGAGCTCAGGCAGAGGTCCGCCGCGGAGATGCGTTTGTACTTCTGGCCTCCCCACCGGATGGAACGTTTGAATATGTTTACATCGCGCCGCCGCAATACCAGGAAATGTGGATAAAAGCGTTGAAATTGACAGATGATAATATTGACTGGCTGAGCGAGGATAGCTGGGTGATCGCGCAGATCGACCCCAAAGAATACAAGTCATTGGCGCTTGAAAACCTGGAAGAGTTCGATCAGCGCAAGTATGGAAGCACATTACTCGTGTTCTACGAAAGAAAATGAGGAAGGCGAAAGGAGCCATCGTGAAAGCCTGTCCCTATTGCGCTGAACAAATTCAAGATGATGCCGTCAAATGCAGATATTGCGGCGAATGGCTGGATGGCCGACCACAGATTACATCCATGCCAATGACCCGATCCAGCTATTATGGCTGGAACTATGAATACAAATCCGAAGCCGAACTTTTTGGCTGGCCGCTGGTTCATATCGCTCAAGGAATCGATCCCAAAACAGGGGCGCCACGAATTGCCAAAGGGATCATTGCCATTGGCAATATCGCGGTTGGTGTTTTTGCGCTGGGAGGATTTGCCTTGGGCGGAATCACACTGGGTGGTATTTCGGTTGGACTGTTAGCTCTCGGTGGTCTCGCACTGGGAGGCATTGCCCTGGGCGGGCTGTCAATCGGTGTCCTTGCAGCATTCGGAGGCCTGGCCATTTCAGCCGGGTACGCCATTGGTGGATTAGCTCTCGCTCCACATTTTATCGGCGGCAACGGCGCAGACCCTGAATTCATTCGACTGCTGGAGAGTCTGTTTCCAGGATTTAAATATTAGACGTTATCGGAATTAACATACAAACACCGTCCCGAAGGTTTTTCCTCGAGGAATTAGGGTGCTGGACAGCAACCTCACCTGCACTGCGCGCAGGCGCAAGTGTCGGGACGTTTTTCCTGATTAACCCAAGTTGCCAGCAAACTAGGCCAACCAACCCCCTGCCACGAATTTTGCGAATTTACACGAAATCTTTTCCTCAAATTCGCGAAAATTCGTGTAATACTGTCTTGGTCAGTACGATGTAGCACATTAACAACACCCTTACATGAGCCAGATCCGCTTGGCGAATTCGTTGGGCGACAAGCCTGGAATAGCAAGGCCTTGATGTGGACGCTGGTTATACTCTGGCTGAAATTGGAGCAG
>DATGYJ010000337.1:0-14654 GCA_035298105.1 Anaerolineales bacterium
GGAATCCAGATTTTCTAAACGACATAGGCCTGCCCAAACCGCTTCAAGATACCTACTTGCAGGAAATTTCGATGTTTCTTAGTACTCTCCAAAAACTGGATATTATCCCCAGGCGTATTCGTCATAAGCTGCGAAGCTCTATAGGAGACGGGGGGTTCAAGCGGGGTGACAAGCTTGATTCGCCGATACACCGCTCTGCTCCGACCAAAGAGATTTTTAGTCAAGCTGTGCTCGCGGTGACAGAAAAAGGGCAGGATTTTGTCACGTTAAACGATCTGCTTGGCTCGCTACTTGAATCTGAAAACAAGAACATCGGCCAGGTTTTGGCTGAACTAGGGATAAACACCCCGTTGCTTGTGGATGCACTTAGAGAAAGCAATTTATCCGTAAATGAAACGCTGTCTCCCGAGGAAGCCAGACGTCTGATAGGTGAGGGCAATGAAAATGATGAACCGGAAATAACTATATCGGTTCAATCAGCTGATGGTAAGACCAACTCGATAAGTCTGAAACAAAGAGAAATCATAATTGGACGAAGAGGCGGTCACCAGCCAGTAGATATTGATCTGCATCCAGATCGTTCGGTTTCTCGCCAACACGCCAGACTTTATTACCAGAGGCATTGTTGGTATGTAGTGGATTTAGGCAGTACTTATGGTACTGCGGTGGATGGGATAAAGTCATCTAAAGAACGTTTAGTGTCACCAAGCTCGAGCATTCAAGTTGGGAATTCCCATATCTCTATAAGTTATGAATCCTTTGTGACACAGGTAGAAGAACAATCCCCAGAAAACACGGGCACAATTACAAACGTAGAACCAGTTGACGAGTTGGCGCCACCCAGCTTGATCAGTGAAGATGAGAGAATCGGTGTTCTTGCAGAGATTATGGAAATCGCTGCAAGTGCGCAAACAGATGGTGAATTGTTTGAAGGCTGCATACAAAAAATTATGGCAGCAATTCCAAACGCCGAAAGAGTCACGATTTTAATAGGTGAGGATAACGAACTCCTGCCGATCAGATATTATCCTCGACAGCAACCTTACTATAGCAATACTTTTGTCAACAAAGCGAGAGCCGACAAGACAGCATTATCCTGGGTTCTGCAAGATAGTGACAATGACAAGAAGCCTGCAAGTGTCTTCAACGCTGTGGCAGCTATGTACGCACCTATGCTGAGAAATAAGCAGATAGTGGGGGTTTTGCACGCCGATAGCAAGTCGTTGATAGAGGGGTTTTCGAAAATGGAACTCGATACCTTGAGTGTGATCGCTACTGCAATTGCACTTGCTTTAAAGCCATCGAAGAATGAAGAACGAATACCCTCGGTCTTTATATCGTACGCACACAAAGATACAAGGAAGGTCAATAAATTAAAGGATGACTTGCGTCGTAATGGTATAAGTGTTTGGATGGATGAAAGACTCAAAGTGGCGGATGAAGCCTGGCAAAAGCAACTTGCGCTAGCCATACAAAAACAAGCCTTCTTCTTGTTTGTTATGACGCCGAATAGTATTTCATCCAAATTCTGCGAATGGGAATTACATACTGCGCTCAGCCTTCAAAAACCAATCGTACCTGTGATGCTGAAGAAAGCCGCTGTTCCATTGGTCATTACTACGCAGCAGTATATTGAGTTTGGAAAAGATTACAGGAAGGCTCTAGGGGTATTAGTTCAGAGGCTCCAACAGGGGTGAAGACAGGATCCGACCTGGCCATCCTGTCTTCCATATCACTCTTCTTCCACATCCACACCCAGCTGACCGCTGACAGCATAATATACTTCCTCCACCGCTGCAACTACTTCCATCCATGCTCGGTAGCGTTTTTCTGACGCGAATAGCAAGCACCTCACCAGCACAGCCTGCGCATCATCAGGCAAATTCTCCGGAATTGGGCACAGTTTCCCGATGCAGTGGGCTGCTTGCAAGTCACTGAGATTGTGCCCATCCACAGGATGTCTGCCGGTCAGCATTTCGAGCAGAATACAACCCAGAGCATAGATATCGGTATACACACCCAACGCCTCGCCCATCCATTGTTCAGGTGCCATATAAAGCAGTGTACCAGCACCGCCTGTAAATTGAATATGGTTTGGCTTTATTTCTTCCACAGCAACTGCTTTTGCAGGCATATCGCCATCGGCAATTATTTTCACCAGCCCAAAATCAGTTACTCGTAACCGATTGATATTTGTTCCTGGTAATCTATCTGCTCCTACCAAAACATTCTCAGGTTTCAAGTCACGATGCACAAGGCCCGGGATTTTTTCTGTCGCAGATTGCATTCCGCGTGCAATCTGCAAGGCAAACAACAATGCCTGTTCAAGCGGCAAGGGTCGTCCAGGAATCAGCCACGATCGTAATGAAGCATCGGGCATGTTTTGCTCTTTAGCGATCAGTTCCAATACCAAAAAGGCGGTGGGGTCAATATATTTCACTTCATAACAACGAACAATGTGGGGATGGCTGCCCAACTCCACCCAGGCAGTTCCTTCGCGCAGGAAGCGGTCCCGTGCGGCGCGGTCAGGCAAGAGTTCGGGTCGGAAGGTTTTGAGAGCAACCGGGCGTCCTTCATTGCCATAGTCGAGGGCGAAGTACACCATGCCCATTCCACCCATCATGGGGAGGGATGCTATTTCGTATTGTCCAATCCGTGTGCCGGGAAGGTAGATATCCATATTGTCCTCACTTTATCTTCTAAGATGAATTTTATCCGGCATCTTGTTGCATGCTGCCTTACAGAACTGCAGCAGTTAAATGATCCTGATTGATGGTTCTATTTTTGGCTTGCATGTAATTGCACAATCAACTGTTGAGCGTGTTGAAGATTTGAACTACCTATTTCAGCCCAGATTTGCGCAGCTTCCCGTGCCAGCGGCAAGGCGCGGGCGGAATCTCCCTGTTGGGCATACAAAACTGCCATATTAAAAGCATTTATTGCCACACCTTTGGTATCACCAATTTCATGCATGATGACGAGTGCCTGTCCATAATATTTTATCGACCGATAAACATCTCCAAGGTTTTTGTATACAATCCCCAGATTACCCAGTCCTACACCTTCTCTCCGTCGATCACCGATCTCTCGCGCGATCTCAATCTGCTTCTCATAAAACCACACTGCCCGTTGTATATTGCCTAGAATTGCATATGCATTTCCCAAGTTGCCCAGAAGATTCCCTTCTCCTCGGCGGTCTCCGGTCTCGCGCAAGATCTCCATCCTCTGTTCATAATACTTGATCGCTGGCCGCGCCTCACCTAGATTGAGATACGCATTGCCTAAATTGCCTAGGGCTATTCCCTCGCCCACTCGATTGCCTATCTCGCGATATACGCTTATGCATTGTTCATAGTATCGAATTGCCAGCCGCACATCGCCAAAATCTGAGTATGCGTTACCGAGGTTGCCTAAGATATCGCCTTGACTGCTTTGATCGCCGGTCTCACGACTTAGCGCCAGTGCTTGTTCGTAGTAATTAATCGCTCGCGGTGCGTTCCCAAGTTCCTCATGTGCATTGCCTAGATGATTGAAAGCTACCACCTCTCCTTTTCTGTTGCCATTTTTGTGTGAAATTGAGAGTGCCCTCTCAAAATAATCTATCGCTACTTCTGTCTTGCCTAAATCCAGATATGCCCTTCCTATTACATCAAGCGACCAACCGAGCTGCACCCATTCCTCAAGGCTCAAACCCATAGATATATCGCTCTGTATTTCATGTTGCCCGGTGAGGACGAGAAATGCTTTTTTCAAATCATTTGTGACTTCGTCCCATGCTCCGTAACGGAGAGCCGGATTCAATGTCAAGCATCTTGTTGCCAGCTCTGCCACATCTTTGGGTAAGTCCAGTGGCAGGGCCCGAAGTCTGCCATCACAGTGTGATGCCTGTAACTCTAGACTTGTCCCACCCACAGCAGCATTACTTCCGGTCAACATTTCATACAATATGCAACCAAAAGCATAAACATCAGTGAACACGCCAACTTTTTCACCTCTCCACTGCTCGGGTGCCATATAAAGCGGTGTGCCAACTCCACGAGTAAATTGAACCTGGTTTGGTTTTAGTTCTTCTACGCTACCCGTCATCGCTGATATATCGCCACTAGCAATCGTTTTTACCAGCCCAAAGTCAGTTACTCGCAAACGATTAATGTTTGTTGCAGGTAATTTATCTACTCCCACTAGGATGTTCTCAGGCTTCAAGTCGCGGTGCACAAATCCAGGAATTTTTCCCGTTGCGTATTGCATTCCCCGCGCAATTTGTAGGGCAAATGACAAAGCCTGCTCAGTAGGTAATGGATGTCCGGGAATCAACCACGAACGCAATGAAGCGTCAGGCATGTTCTGCTCTTTGGCGATCAGTTCCAAAACCAAGAAGGCGGTCGGATCAATGTATTCAACTTTGTAGCAACGAACAATGTGTGGGTGACTCCCCAACTCTACCCAGGCAGTTCCCTCTCGCAAGAAGCGATCCCGTGCGGCGCGGTCAGGGAGAAATTCGGGTCGGAAGGTTTTGAGCGCCACTGGGCGACCGTCATCCCCGTGGTCAAGAGCGAAATACACTACTCCCATTCCACCCATCATGGGACGCGAGGCGATCTCGTATTGTCCAATCCGTGTGCCGGGAGGGTAGGTTTGCATGGTGTCCTCTACTTTTGTGCAAGTTGTTTCAGCCAGGCGAGTCGTTGCTCAAAGGCAGGTTTGTGTTCTGGTGGCAATTCCTCTGAAATAATCTTTTCAATTATTCGAATGAACTGCTTGTCTTTCAAAATTGGATGTTGATCCGCAGCCGCGTGCAAAGCTTGGAGATTGTCCGCATTCATAAATGCATCGAAAGCTTCAAGTCTCTTCCTGGATACTTCGGACGAACTGTTTTCCTGGATTTGATCATGCAATTTCCGGGCTTTCTGTAGATCCCTCTCTAATCGCATGGAGGCGTAAAGTATGATCGCTTGTTGTACAGAGGTAAGGGCATGAGGCTTATCATCAAGACGAGTAAATGTAATTGCTAAATTGAAGCAGGCATCAGCTTCCCCCTTCTGGTCTCCATAAGCACGCGCAATTTCAAGAGACCCTTCCAGATATTCGATAGCGCGCTGATACTGTCCTAATTCGCTGTACGCAATTCCCAGACCGGCGAGGGTACCGGCTTCGCTGCTTCTATTACCGATGGAGCGCGAAGTCCTGAGGTTTTGCTCATAATATGCAATGGCTCGTTCATAAAAGCCCAGATTAAGAGTAGTATTACCTAGATTAAAGAGGGAGACAACTTCACTCGCTTGATCGCCGATGGCCTGGGCGATCTCAAGATGTTGCTCATAATACTCAACAGCTCGTTGATACTGGCCAAGACTTTCGTAAATAAGCCCTAAGTTGCCTAAGGCATCGGCTTCACCTTGTAGATAACCAATGGAACGCACAATCATAAGTTGTTGTTCCCGGTAGCTAATGGCCTCTTGATATTGACCCAGCATAAAGTAAGCCAGACCCAGGTTGCCTAAGTCATTAGCCTCTCCCTTCTGATCGCCAATAGCACGTGCAATTCTAAGGGCTTCCTCCAGATATCCGATAGCGCGCTCCGATTGTCCAAGAGCGCCGTAGGCGATTCCCAAATTGCCCAACGAATGGGCTTCGCCTCGGCGATCACCTAAGCTGCGCTTAATTTTGATGGATTGCTCATGGCATTCAATACCGCGCTGATGTCTACCGAGACTGAAGTAAGCATTCCCCACATTGGCTAGCGAATTAGCTTCGATCTGCCTGTCTCCAATGGCCTGTGCTATCTCAAGCGACTGCTCCAGGTACTCGGTCGCGCGCCGGTATTCGCTTAACTTGCCGCAAGCAATCCCCAGGCTTGACAGGGCCGTGGCTTGAAGCATTTTCTCCCCTTGCGCTTGACCGATCTGGATCGCTAACGCTAAATTATCTTGGGCAGCAGCAAACTTGCCAATATCCAGATAGGAAAGTCCAATGCTGTTATACGACCAGCCAACCCGGAGTCGTTCCTCTCGACTAACTTCTCTAAGCTCTGTCATCCGAGGTACCGGCTCGCCGCTCACTGCAGCATAAGCATTTTTTAGCGCCTCTAGAATCTCGTTCCATGTCCCGTAACGTTTAGCTGAATCTAGCAATAGGCATTTCCTTGTCAAGGCTGCAATTCCCTCAGAAACATTTGCAGGGATGGGTTTAAGCCTTCCTTCACAGTGAGCTGCCTGTAACTCCAGAATTGTCTTGCCAGCAGCGGCAGGCTGACCAACGAGCATTTCGTACAGTATGCAGCCGAAAGCATACACATCAGTAAAGACGCCAACTGGGTCCCCTTTCCATTGCTCGGGCGCCATGTACAGTGGTGTACCAACGCCTCGCGTAAATTGAACTTCATCGGGCTCAAGCTCAAGCGCGTTACTTGTAGAGGCTGGTGCCCCTTGGTCTGTTATTGTTTTTATCAGTCCAAAATCTGTGACTCTCAAACGATTAATATATGTCCCTGGCAAGCTATCTGCCCCTACCAAGATGTTTTCTGGCTTTAAGTCGCGATGCACAAAACCAGGAATTTTTTCCGTTGCGTGTTGCATTCCACGTGCTATCTGTAGGGCATAGAGCAAAGCTTGCTCTATGGGTAGCGGGTATTCGGGAATCAGCCACGAACGAAGAGAGGCATCAGGCATGTTTTGCTCTTTGGTAATGAGTTCCAAAACCAGAAATGCAGCGGGATCACTGTACTCAACTTTATAGCAGCGAACAATATGAGGATGACTCCCCAGCTCCACCCAGGCAGTGCCCTCACGCAAGAAGCGGTCCCGTGCGGCGCGGTCAGGCATGAATTCGGGGCGGAAGGTTTTGAGGGCAACCGGGTGACCGTCATTGCCGTGGTCGAGCGCGAAGTACACCACTCCCATTCCACCCATCATGGGGCGTGAGGCGATTTCGTATTGTCCGATCCGCGTGCCGGGGGGGTAAATCTGCATGGAATTCTCACTTTTTCTGGCGATGTACGCTTATTTTTGATTTGCAATCTGGCGCATCCAGCCTAAGCATTGTTTGAGAGCAGATTGTCCTTCAAGTGGGATATGTTGTTCAATAATTCGTTCAGCTGCTTGCAGGAAATCATCGTCAGCCGTAAAAGGATATTGATTTACTATCGCTTTCATTTCGTCTAGTGATTTAGCTTTGGGGAATACTAAAAAAGCCACCTGAATTCTAAGTTGACCGACTAACTGTTGTGCTAGTTTGAACCGTGGGTTGTCAAATCGCAGCCACATTTGGGCCGCTTCTTCTACTAGTGGCAAAGCTTGGGAGAAAGCGCCTTGTTCTTGATAAAGGAGCCCGATGTTGTAAGCTGTAGCAGCGACTAAATCACTGGCGCCACCTGCCCGCCTAAGTAGTAAGGCTTGATTTAGATAAGCTATGGCTTGCTGTTTATCACCCAAAATTGCGTACTGGCTCCCAAGATTACCTAACAGGAGACCTTCATGATAGCGATCACCGATCTCGCGAGCGATTTCGAGTGCGTGAGTAAAATAATTAATTGCCTGAAAATCATCGCCTAATGTTGAGTAAGCGGCCCCTATGTTGCCCATAGCTTGGCACTCTCCTTGTCGATTGCCAACCTCTTGAGCAATCTCTTTCGCTCGTTGACAGTAGCTTATCGCCTGCTGTAGATTACCAGAACCACGATATGCTTCTCCTAAGCTATTTAGAACTACTCCTTCTTCAATTCGACTTCCAATCTCTCGCGCAATTGCTACTGCTTGCTCATGAGTTCTAATTGCTTGCTCAAAAAGATTCATTCGAGTATACGCAAGCCCCAGGTTACCTAGAGTATTTTCCTCTAAATGGGGATCGCCAACCCTGCGCGCAATTTCTATTGCTTGCTTACAATGCTCAATAGCTCGCGGGTAGTTACCCAAATACGCATATGCAAGCCCCATCCCCCCAAAAATTGAAGATTGTATGCGTTGATTATTAGCCTCCCTCGCAAGACCTAATGATTGTTCGAAATACTCGATACCGCGGCGCATATCACCTAAAGCTACATAGGCGCCTCCTATGCTATTTAGCACCTGAGCTTTTGCAGCTTGGTCGTTATTCTCACCGGCGATAATTAGTGCCTGTTCGAAGTAGCTTAGCGAAAGGTTTGCCTTACCAATATCTGTATAGGAACTACCTATTGCCTGGTACGACCAACTCATCTGCTGGCGAGCATTGAGAGGCGATTCAGTAGTTGCCGCTATTTGAGGTGCTAGAACACCGCTCTGCTTCAAATATGCATGTTCGATTATCTCTGTGGCCTCATTCCAATTCTTATAACGCTGATCAGACCTGGTTGCCAAGCAATTTGTTAGTAGTTTCGTGACATCTTTGGGAAGGTTTGCTGGTATTGATCGAAGCTTTCCAGAACAATGTGACGCTTGTAACTCGGGAATTGTCTTGCCCTCAGCAGCGCGATATCCTGTTATTATTTCATACAATATGCAACCAAAAGCATAGATATCTGTAAATGTGCCTACTGATTTCCCTTCCCATTGTTCAGGTGCCATATACAGTGGTGTACCTATCCCTAGTGTAAATTGAAGTTGGTTTGCTATCGGTTGCTTTGCAACATGGAGATCTGGTGAAGGTTTAGTATGTCGTAGAGTTTTGGCCAGTCCAAAATCGGTAACGCGCAAATGATTAATTTTAGTGCCCGGCAACTTATCTGCTCCCACCAAAATATTTTCAGGCTTCAAGTCACGATGTACAAAGCCAGGAATCCTCTCAGTCGCATGTTGCATTCCACGTGCAATCTGCAAGGCAAACAGCAATGCCTGCTCAAGGGGCATTGGGTGTCCGGGAATTAACCATGATCGCAAGGATGCGTCAGGCATATTCGGTTCTTTAGCGATTAGTTCCAATACCAAAAATATAGTCGGGGCATAATATTGGACTGAATAACAACGGACAATATGCGGATGATTTCCTAACTCCACCCATGCAGTGCCTTCGCGCAGAAAGCGATCCCTTGCGGCCCGGTCAGGCAAGAGTTCAGGGCGAAACGTTTTGAGCGCAACCGGGCGTCCGTCATCCCCGTGGTCGAGGGCGAAATACACCACGCCCATTCCACCCATCATGGGGCGTGAGACGATTTCGTATTGTCCGATCCGTGTGCCGGGAGAGAGAATATCCAATGTTTATCCCTTCTTGCCAAACCAGCGGTCAAAAAAGCCAGGTTTCTCCTTGCTTGCCATTTGGCGAAATTGTGCGACTAAGGCGTGCACTCGTTGAGCATTTGGGCTACCAATCTTTGTAAAAATTTGTGCGGACTCTTGTGCTTGAGCAACGGCACGGTTGAGGTCTCCTGCTTGTGCATGAAGCTGCGCAAGGTTGCATAAATGAATTGCTGTGCTATTCATATCACCAATGGAGCGGCTGATTTTTAATGCCTTTTCCTGATAGCTGATTGCCTTGTGTGTATATCCAAGGTCTGCATATACGCTACCCAGACTACCTAAGGCTATACCCTCGCTGTGCAGATTGCCAATCTCATGACTGATTGTTAATGCGCGTTCGTAATAATCAATTGCTTTATGCAGATTCCCAAGACTGACATATGCGTTTCCTAGATTGCCACAGGCCGCACATTCCCCATTTGGGTCGCCGATTTCCTGGGCGATGTTTAGCTGGTATTCATAGCATTTAATGGCTTCTTGTATGTTACCCAATTGAGAATAGGCAATTCCCAGATTGCCCACATATGTACCTTCCCTGCGTTGGTCCCCGATCTCTTTGGCTATCCTCAAACCTTGATCGAAGCATGTGATCGCACGCTGCAAATTCCCCAGCGCCAGGTATGCATTGCCCAGGTAGCCTAGATTTGCACTCTGACCGCGTCTGTCTCGAATCTCGCTGTCAATTGCCAGTGCTTGTTCAAAGTAATGGATTGCCTGCGGGAAATCCCCCAATTGATGATAGGCAATCCCCAAGTTGTCCAAAGCATTGACTTCTTCACCCGAATTACCCAACGCACGTGCGATCGCCAAAGCTTGCTCGCAGAAACGAATTGCCCGGCGGGCATCCCCGAGATTGGTGTAAGCGTACCCCAGATTGCTCAGCGTTTTTCCCTCTTTGCGCCGGTCACCTGTCTCGCGTGTAATCGCTAAAGCCTGTTCATAATAGAAGATTGCCTTCCGAGCGTTTCCGAGATCTGCATATGCAGTTCCTAGGTCACCTAAAACCTTGGCCTCAGTATCACGGTCACTAATCTTGCGCGCGAGCATGAGCGCCTTGTCGTAATATTCTATTGCCATGTCTGCCTTGCCCATATCTTGATAGGCGATGCCTAGCGCGTTGTAGGACAAACCTTCCTGCAATTGCTCATTAGGAAGTTGCTCAGTCTTATCTATCGCCACCGGCAGATCAGTCCCTTTTACATTACCGTAGGCACGCGTCAACGCCATTTCTATTTCTCCCCAATTTTCATAACGTTCACCCGGGTTCTTTTGCAAGCACACCATTATTATGGAATCAATATCATCTGGTATTGTGGCGACAATAGATCGAGGTGGCTTCACGGCTTCGTGCAGGTGGCTGTTTTTGTACATCAACTGCCGTTCCTTCCTTGTCTCAGATTGATGTACAAACGGCGCCCGCCCCGTCAGCATCTCATATAGAATGCATCCAAAAGCATAATGATCGCTGCGCTGGTCCAGTCCTTTGGATTCAAACTGTTCCGGTGAGGCATACTCAGGGGTACCGCCAAAACCTTTCATGTCAGTCATTAGTCTTTGTTGTGCCAGGTTTTCACCCTTGGTCCCTGGATCCACGATGCTGTGGAAGCCAGTGAGTATTCCAGCTAACCCAAAATCAGTGATTCGCAAGCGGTTGACAGTTGTCCCCGGTAATTTATCCGCTCCCACCAGAATATTCCCTGGCTTCAAGTCACGATGCACAAGACCAGGAATCTTTTCCGTTGCATATTTCATCCCATGCACGATCTGTAAAGCAAATGGCAAGGCTTGCTCAAGCGGCAACGGATATCCAGGATTCAACCAGGCCTGCAATGAAGCGTCGGACATACCTTCTTCTTTAGCAATGAGCTCCAGGGCCAGGAACGCGGTTGGATCAATGTACTCAACCTGGTAACAACTCACAATGTGGGGATGTCTACCTAACTCCACCCAGGCAGTTCCTTCCCGCAGGAAGCGATCCCTTGCGGCCCGGTCAGGGAGCAATTCGGGTCTGAAAGTTTTGAGAGCCACCGGGCGAGCGCCATTGGCATGGTCGAGCGCGAAGTACACCACTCCCATTCCACCCATCATGGGGCGTGAGGCGATTTCGTATTGTCCGATCCGCGTGCCGGGAGGGTAGGTTTGCATTAGATTGCCTCCTTCTTAAAGCGCCAGACCTTCTTTGACCGAGCGGAAACTATGCTATCAATTTACAGCAAACTACGCAAAAAAGCAACTTTTTCACCTTATGCACATTCGCAAATTCTGGAGAGCTCGAATACACGCAGGCCATATTTGGGGGTGGTTTTATCCCCAGGAGATGAGCGAAGGATCTGCGAAGGAATAGCGAAGGAATAGCGAAGGAATATTTTCGAAAAAACGATGGTTATCCAGCATTTTAGACCCCCACCTGTGGGGGGTAGTAGTGTACAAATGCATACCGCATCACTTACTATGATGCGCCCCAGACGAGTACGGCAAATAACGCCTCCGCGTAGGTAAATAGTTTTGAGTCGGACATGACGATTCCTCGAAGAAAAGATTGCGCAATGATAAGACTGCCAGGCTCCGGCAACGCTACCGCAGCGCAGCCTCTGTCGCTACAGTGCCGCGCGACGCCTATTGGATGCACTTTTTAGGGCTTTGTTGACTTCACCTATCGCTTGTTGTAAACTTTACAGAGCGCCGCACAATTTACTTGACTTTGTGTTTGAATTTCCAGCTTTCGCGTACGCCGCAAAGCCGCAGTCCCCGAAGTGGAACGGAGAGGACAAATGCATATAAAAAGTAAACTTACGCATGTGGAACATGCGTGAGACAAGCGCTAAGTGGATATTACCGGTAACAAACAGGAGAGCCTCTGATGGAAAAAGCAGATAATCAATATGCACAGGCAAAACTGGCTCAGCTAAAAGCGGATTATCAAGTTGACGTTATCGCGGACTGGGGAGATAACGATGTGAGCTGGAAATCCGGTACCTGGACCAAAGTTGAGTTGGACAAATTGCACGAGGTGCTCGCTCTCATCGCAGGCGTACTGGGCGGAAGTGAAAAGTTCATCGGTTATCTCGGTGGTGTCACGATCAGGAAGGCAGATATTGGTTCACATGGAGGCGAAGCGCTCGCCCACCGCGTCAGTCTTTCTACGAAAGGGACGTTTTCCTCCTGGACTCTTGTCCATGAGCTTGCGCACGCCTGGGATGCCACTGTTAGCTGGAGCCTCTCCGAGCGACTTGAACGCTTTACGGGTGGATACACAAGCCCTCTTTTGTCGCTGGCGAAAAGGTTGGCTGGTTTCTCCGACTCCGGACGCTTCGGTCCAGAGAATAGGCCGGGCCGCTATGGCAGGTGGCCAGGCTGCAATCGAGCAGGCTATTTCTATGGTGATCAACCCAGCGGTTCCAACTGGAATTTCGACCGCAAAGAAGATTTCGCTGAATCGGTAGCCATGTATATTGGCTGGGGGAAAAATAATGACCTTTCGAGCTGGGCCGAAGCAAGGCTAAAGCGCTATCTGTTGGCGAACGGGGCGAGCGATAAGAACTTCGGCACCGATAACTGGACCGATTACGCCAAATACTTTTATCCCGCCGGAGGGGATTACCTCAAAACCAAACGCTGGCAGTTTGTGGATGATCTGGTCAAAGGGCAAATAGAATTGACCTGAATTCTTCAGAGTAGTTGTGTTATCTCCTCAGCGCCCATAACCTTGTAGCACGCCGTTGTATGTCGCGGCGTTGGCAAGCCCCATGTTCCGAGTCGAAATAGATGCCTGGGCCTCGCGTGAGGAATAGGAACCTCGTGTGGAGCAGATGGTCAAAAGGCCCTGGCGTCCAGGTCCGCGGTTGCAGCGCACGTAACATATACTCGTACTGAAATAGGAGACAATATGAAAACAGGTATCGTGGGGAGTGGCTTGGTCGGGGCGACGGCTGCATATGCGCTCGTAATGCGGGGAGTAGGGCGCAGGCTCGTGCTGGTCGATCAAAATCGAACGCGTGCGGAGGCAGAAGCCGATGACATTCTCCATGCCGTTCCATTTTCTCATCCGTTAGAGGTCTCGGCAGGAGGTTATGAGGATTTGGTTGGATGTAAGGTCGTAGTTGTCTCGGCCGGGGCAGGGCAAAAACCCGGAGAGACACGGCTTCAGTTGTTAGGTCGGAATGCTCAGGTGTTCAGGCAGGTAATACCCGGTATCCTAAAATATGCGCCGCAGGCTATTTTGCTGATCGCAACCAACCCGGTTGACGTGATGACCCATATTGCTGCACGCTATGCGGGAGAGGCCGGAGTTGCTTCCAGTCGTATCATTGGCACAGGCACCACACTGGATACCGCGCGCTTCCGCAGCCTGATCGGACGACATCTGATGGTCGATTCTCAACATATTCATGCCTATGTACTTGGAGAGCACGGCGATTCCGAGGTGCTGACCTGGTCACAAGTGACGGTAGGCGGGATCCCATTGGAAGAATTTTGTACTGGCCAGGAGGTTTCAATCTGTCCGGATGATTATGCGGCCATCGACGAGAAAGTCCGGCGGGCGGCTTATCACATCATCGAAGGCAAGGGCGCCACATACTATGGCATCGGTAGTGCGATTGCCCGGATCGTGGAGGTTATCCTGCAGGACGAGCGTTCGCTCCTCACGGTTTGCACGCCGATGAAAGATGTTGTTGGGATCAAGGATGTGACCGTCTCACTGCCGAACCTGGTGGGCGGAGAAGGAATTATCAAGACATTCTTCCCCAACCTAAATCAGGTCGAGCTGGCCGCCTTGCGTGCCAGTACCCAGGTTGTGCGCTCGGTGATCGAGGAACTTGATGGGTGAGCAGTCTTGCGTGCGGGGCACCTGCCTGATTGGGTTTAGTGCGGTGCGACACATCGGTATTTAACGCAAAGAGATCCGAGCGATGCCACCCGGATCTCTTTTTTATCCATGCCTTCTTACATCAACGCCAGGAACTCTTCACGGCTTAGCGTCTCCTGTTGCAGCAAGCTCTCTGTCACGCGTTCCATGGCCTCACGCTTTTCGTTGACAATTCGCTTAGCTTCGCTGTAGCACTCATCCAGGATGTTCTTAATTGCCTTATCGAGAGCTTCGAAGGTCCTTTGACCGGTGCGTGGTGCAACCATCGCTTCATAGCCTTCCGGTTTGTTGAACACACGCAAACCGGTGTCGCTCATTCCAAGGCGCATGACCATTTCTTCAGCCAATTGTGTGGCGACTTTCAGATCGTTCGCCGCACCGCTGGTAATATCGTCGCAGAACAGTTCCTCTGCAACTCGCCCACCCATCAGGCCTGTGATGCGAGCCAGGATCTGGTTGCGGGACATCAACAGACTATCCTGTTCAGGAAGCGACATGGTGAAGCCGCCCATTTGCCCGCGTGGGATGATGGTAATCTTGTAGACCGGGTCGGAGTGGGGCGTTCCGTGCATGACCAC